>JALOBM010000019.1 GCA_023228285.1 Candidatus Cloacimonadota bacterium
CCGTGTCCAGATAGAGGTTGTAACCTGTGGGTACGCCACCAGTAACAGGAGCTGTCCAGGTGAAAGTGGTATTTTCAACCACATTTATAGCTAGATCAGCAGGAGCTGAGAGGACAGGGGCACCTGGAGCCAGGGGTGTAACATCAGGGCCAAATACACTATCGATATAGAAGCTGCCGGATGTCTGAGAAGTACGGAAGCCAAGATAGTAGTTTCCGGCTATGGTACTGAGATCTGCCACTATTGTTTGCCAGGTATTGGTAGCGCTTACGTTATAGCTGTTCAGAAGAGTCCAGGTCTCACGATCTGAAGAATAAACCAGTTCCAAAGAAGCGGTGAGGCTGGAAATTCTCAGATCAAAGGTAACAGCGTCTCCGGATGCGATAGTAAGCATCGGAGTGGAGAGAGTGAATTGACCTGATGACAAGCCAGACTTGTATGCTGCATAACCTCCGTGTGTGGCTGAAGTAGTGCTTTGACTCCAGCTCGCAGTTCCCACAGAGACCCAACCCGCTGGCGGGACGCTTACTTCGAAACTCTCTGCCAATTGATCTGCATTTGGAGTGCTAAAACTCCATACAGGGCAGTCTTCAGCAGTACCATTGGCATTTTCAGGAACTATCTGCCAGTAGTAGGTGGTGGCAGGGGCAAGATCTGTCAATTCATAGAAGGTTGCCGTTTGGTTTACGAGAAATGCCGGAGTCTCTGTGGTACCAAAATAGAGATTGTATCCGGTAGGCATACCGTCACCGGCAGCCCATCTTAGTGTTACATCTGTGAAAGACACTCCACCGTCAACAGGCCCCAAGAGGGTTGCCGGACTGGGAGGAGTGGTGCTGGGGGTTACGATCTGAATATTGGGACGATTGTAATAAAGAGTCCCGGTTGCCTCTGCAGGAAAAGAATTATCAGCATACTTATATACTGTTTTATAGTCTGTGGTGGCAGTGTAATGGAAATTCGGATAATTACTTATATAATCGCCATCCCAGTTTTCCCACAGTATTTCGATGTTGTCTGTTCCATTCCAGACAAAAGGAGTACTGAACATCACATAATGCCATCCGCCACCGTTGTAGGTAACAGCTGTCATTGCGACATTTTGAAACTCTGTGTTTGCTGGCAAAGTGTTGTCTTCAGGTGCATACATTGCTGCCGTGGTGTGACGGACATATACCCGTTGATCCAAAAATGTGTAATTGGATGGTGTGTTTCCAACACTATAACCGAGACCTGTAATACTACCGGGAGTAAAACCGGCAGTGGCTAGTTCGTCTGCGGTGTAGATGGTTTTGCTCCAGCTGTAATCATATAACCCGTATGCCGGGACATAATTCTGCGTGGAGGTGCCATCTCCGATTGTGTACGTTTCTGCTGCTATAATGCCAAAAAGCATCAAGAGCAAAAACAGAACAGTTGTTTTCTTCATGTCTTTTTCTCCATTTTATGGTTTATTTTTATCCATTTACTGCGCCTTTGCCTGTATCTAAAAACGCATTATCCAATAATTTCCTAATGTTTGTTTCCAGCTTTATCCATCTTATAGTTAGAAATGTATGCACATTTCATTCCCAACCTTACAGCATCATCTGACAACCAGCATCTTCCCAATGATTCAGTAAAGAGATACTTATCCTATCATGAGAATCTTGTAAAGGAGAATATCGGCTCTGTCACACTTCCATGGGCTTGTATCCAGTTTTGTACCGGGTCATTTTTTCTTGCCCAAAGCAGCCACATAGATCACAAACTCTTCGAAACCATCCAAATTCAAGGCCGAATTCAAGCCTTCATCCAGATATGCACCGATCATGCAGCATCCCGCTCCAATAGCCTCTGCTGCCAAATGCAGGTTTTGCCCGATGTGCCCGGCATCCAGATACAGATAGCGATATCCTCGCTGCCCATAACGCCAGGAAGTACGATAGGGCACAGCACTTAAGATGAAATTCACCGCGGCTTTGCTAACCATCTCTTGCCTGAGGCAGCCCTC
This sequence comes from Candidatus Cloacimonadota bacterium, assembly GCA_023228285.1. GTDB lineage: Bacteria > Cloacimonadota > Cloacimonadia > Cloacimonadales > Cloacimonadaceae > UBA5456. The sequence goes on from JALOBM010000019.1 coordinate 1,994, forward strand.
AAAGATCTTTTGGTGCACCTCAGCGCCTTCTTCCATGAGGATGAGGCAATGCTTGATGGGGTGATAATAGTAGAGTCCGTTCTTGATTCCGCTAACCCGGTGCACATCCAGAAAACATTCAATGGGGTGGCGGCTACCGGCGGACGGGACATTGCGAAAGGTGATTTCCATACGCTCGTTGCTACGAAAATCCCGCGCCCAACTGCTGCAATACAGCAAAAAGGAAAGCTCTTCCATGCTCAGCGGTTCTTCACTGTATTCCCGCAGGCTGCGGCGCTGCGAGATCATGTCTTGCAAGCTCTTATCCTTGAAATCCAGGGTGCCTACTGCCGGCAGTGCAAATAGCTCTCCGCTGCGGGCTTTGATGGCATCAGGACGGGGGATACCCAGTTGTTGATCGCTCTGAACCGCATACACATAGCGGGTCAGCTTCACAAAATCCTGGCCGATGTTTTTGGCTTTGGGACGATCCAGTTCGATCTCTGCCAATACAGGCCGTAAAGCGCTTTCCATCACTTCCAGTTCTTCTGTGCTCATACCGCTTTCCTTGCAGATCTGTTCATGAGTGTAGCCATGAGTTTTGTAATACAGGTAATCAAAGGTTTTGGAATCCATCTTTTATCTCCTAATCGTATCAGAGCAGTTCCGTAAGCTCTTGTTGTTTAAGGTGTTCTACTACATACTTCACGTCTTCGCTGCGGTCTTTGGGCACTATCAGGATGGCATCCCCGGTTTCGATCACACAGAGATTGTCCACTCCGATGATGGCAGTGAATTTATCGCTTTGAATATAGTTGTCGCGGGCATCACGGGCATACAATCCGGCAGAGCTGCAATTTCCCTGAGCATCTCTGTTACTTAGCTCGGCGAGCGCTTTCCAACTGCCCACATCACTCCAGCCCAGATCCACGGGAATCACACAGCGCTGCTCGGCTTTTTCCATGATCCCGATATCGATTGGGATGCGGGGCATCTGCCTGTACAAAGCGCTGATGTCAGCAGAGAAACCATGTTCGCTCCATACAGTGCTGATCTTCGCACAGAGGTCAAAAGCGGGCTTCAGATGGCGTTCAAAGGCCTTGCTGATAGTACCGATAGTCCAGCAAAACATCCCGCTGTTCCAATAGAATCCGCCCTGCTCCAGAAAGACCCTGGCTGTAGCCAGATCAGGCTTTTCTTTGAACCGGCGCACCTCATACAGACCTTCGGAGATCAGCTCTCCGCTTTCTATATACCCATAACCCGTTGCGGGATAATCTGGCACAATCCCAAAAGTAATCAAGCTCCCTTTAGATGCGGCATCCCCGGCCTTATTCAGAGACATCAGAAAGGCATCTCGCTTGCTGATCACATGATCCGCCGGCAGAACGATCATGGCAGTGTCTTCATTATATCGGGACTTCAGATACTCAACACTCAGGGCAATGCAGGGTGCTGTGTTCATCCCAAAAGGCTCTATGATGATGTTCTCCGCTGGCAAAGCGGGCAAGTGTTCGCGTACCAGTTCCGTTTGATTTGCCGCAGTTACGATATAGATGTCTTTTTGCGGGATCATGGGCATCAGACGATCCACCGTCAACTGAATCATAGAGCGGTCTCCTGCCACTTTCAGGAACTGCTTGGGTCTGTTGTTGCGGCTCATAGGCCAAAATCTAGTACCGGATCCCCCTGCCATAATAAGTGCTATCATCTTTCCTCAACCGGCCTTCATTGTTCTATTACACGTGTGTTTTTGGGGTAATCGTATTTCCACACCGAGGGCTCTATCTTCTTATTCCGCACTACATTTGTGAAGCGGTATGACACTTTATTGGCAGATTTATCGGTGTAGCTTAGCTCTTGCACCATACCGGTGGCTGTGTTCAAACGTGCCTCCAGGCTAATGATCAGGGGGTCACTCTTGGGTTTCAGCTCCACCCGGCTGATCCCTTTGGATGTTTCCAGGATTTTTACCGTACTTTTCGTCCAGTAATGTTCTAAAATCTCAATGGGATTCATCTTGTTAAATTCCGGCATCACAGCACTCCTGAACAGCGTACCGGATCCGGCATCGTATAGCTCGGCAAAACCGTTTTGGATCAACAACCGCTGCGTAGATGGTTTGGAAAATTCCATCAGCATGCGATCCTTCTGAAAGTATAGCTTGCCTGTATAACTTACGCTGTGCTTCAATTGGCTGAAGTAATTTACCTGTTGCACATCAGCTTGAAAGCCGCTAAGCCCGGAATAATAGGAAGCAAGCTTGTTGTATAGATCAGCGCTGGTTTGCGCCGTCAAAACCGAACACAATAGCACAAGGACGATGCTAATCTTCTTCATTCAATACTCCCATTCTGATCAGATCATCACGATTTGCCAATACATCACGGGATTTACTACCCAGATGCGGCCCCACAATCTGCGCCTGCTCCAATAGATCCACCAAACGCCCAGCTCTGGCATAACCGATCTTGAAATGACGCTGCAACATGGATACCGATGCCGTTCCACTGCGCACGATTACCCGCGCCGCTTCCGGAAACAGTTCATCGTCCCATTCCACAAAACCGCCGCCCCTGCCACCGTCTTCCAGCTTCAGGCTAAAATCCTGCTTGGGTTTGGGTTGCGTTGCCATATATTCGTTCACCCTGGCAATTTCAGAATCGGACACATAAGCGCCGTGAATGCGCTCCGAAGTCGCCTTTCCCGGAGGCAGAAAGAGCATGTCGCCATTGCCCAAAAGCCGTTCCGCACCTATCATATCTAAAATCACGCGGCTATCCACCCGGGAGGATACCTGAAATGCAATGCGGGCAGGAAAGTTTGCCTTGATAATGCCGGTTATCACTTTGATGGAGGGACGTTGAGTAGCCAAGATCAAGTGAATGCCCACTGCACGTGCCATCTGCGCCAGTCTGGTGATAGGCAGCTCGATATCCTTGCCGCTGGTCATAATCAGATCGGCAAATTCATCCACCACAATCACAATATAGGGCAGGCGTTCCATGCTCACATCCTGGGCATATTTATCGTTATAACCTATTATCTCACGCACTTTCGCCTCTTGCAAGAGTTCATAGCGCCGCTCCATCTCCTTCACCGCCCAATACATGGTTTCCAGAGCCGTATCCGGATCTGTAACCACGCTGCCGATCAGATGAGGCAGATCAGCATAACCCGCCAATTCCACGCGCTTGGGATCGATCAGGATCAGACGCAGGTCATCCGGAGTGGTACGCATTATCAAACTCATCAATATGGTATTGATACATACGGATTTACCGCTGCCCGTGGCACCGGCTATCAATAAATGCGGCATCTTTGCCAAGTCCGTCACAATTGGCCTGCCAGAGATGTCTTTCCCCAGCCCAAAGGCAAGCTTGGATTTATGTTTGCGCATCTCTTCACACAACAACAGGTCTTTCAGATAGATCATATCACGGGTGAGATTCGGGATTTCGATGCCGATAAGCCCACGTCCCGGAATTGGCGCTTGCACGCGAATGGATTTTGCCTTTATCGCCAGAGCCAGATCGTCCGCCAGCGAGGAAAACTTACTTACTTTCACACCCTTTGCCGGTTCCAGTTCATACTGGGTAATGATGGGGCCAATGTTCACATTACGCACTTCAGCCTCGATGCCAAATTCCGCAAGTTTATTCTGCAGAATGGCACTGGTTTCCAATATCTGCGCTTCGATCTCTTTGCGATCTTTATCCGATAGCTTAACCGGGCTTTCCAAAAACTCTTCCACGTTGGGCATCTGATACTCACGATCGTCTTCAAAGCCCTCTAAAACGACCTTTGGTGGTCTTTGCTCCGGCTCCGTACTCTTGGTAGCAATAGGCTCCGCAATCTTCACATTGGGGCTTTCCCGTTCCACATGATCCATTATCTGCGGCTTGGATTCCACTCTGTTCTCCTGCATCGGTGCGCCATCGATCTGCGGACGCTGCGCTTTGCTTTCTTTTGCTCGCGCCATATCTTCCCACATCACCAAGAACCACTGTTTGATGCGCCTCATCTCGATGATCAATAACAGGCTGAGGATCATGGCTCCGATCAATACAATCTTGGCACCTGTATCGCTAAAGACCCCAGAGAGCACCCGATACACAAAAAGCGGTATGATGCTGTGAGAATAACCCGGCTGAGATCCCGCCAGCACAGCTTGTAGGAAAAAGAGCACGAGCACAAGTAAATATGCTTTCTGGCGGATCAGATAATGCTCCGGCTCCACAAAGTATTGAAAGGAAAGGATAGATATGATGATGAAACCAAACAGCGCCAACCAGTAGCCAAAAATATAGATAAACACATACCCGAAGAGGATACCAAAAACCCCCACCGGATTACCGGTATCCTGCCCGGAAGAGCTGAACCAACTGAAGATATTGCCGTTTTCGCGTAAGACCCGCATATCTCCGGCAATACTCTGATATCCGGTCAAAAGGGAGATGATCACCAATATCGAGATCAGACAGATCGCAGCGGCAGTAAACCTTTTGCTGTGAGGCCACAGTGCCAGTGTCTTCTGCTTGCTTTTGGCTCGTTTCTTTTTTGGAGGCATGGCTTTCCTTGCTTTCTTATACGTTGAAACGGATGCTGAGAATATCACCATCCTGAACTATATATTCTTTTCCTTCCAAGCGAAAGAGTCCTTTTTCTTTCAGATGCTTTTCGCTACCATGCTCCATGATGGCATCATATGCGAAACACTCCGCCCGGATAAAACCCCGCGCCAGATCACTGTGGATCTTTCCTGCCGCATTCACAGCATTTGTACCCTTGGTAATGGTCCAGGCGCGAACTTCGTCTTCCCCCACCGTGAAAAAACTGATAAGCCCCAAAAGCTGGTAACAGAGCAGAGTGATGCGATCCCGGATGGATGTGCTGATACCCATATCCGTCATGAACATCTCTGCTTCATCACTATCCAGTGTGCTTAGCTCCTGCTCGAACTTTCCGGCGATCTGATTTGCAAGATATCCCCTGCGGGCAAATTCCTCCAACGCCGCATGCGGAGTCTTGAAACCATCCTCCGATGTATTGAGCAGGATCAGGATGGGTTTGGAGGAAAAAAACTGGAAGCCGCGGATAGCTTTTTCCTCTTCCGGATGCAGTTCTATATTGCGAATGCTATTATTCTCCTGCAGATGCTCCAAAATGCACCGTAGAGCCTTCTCTTCGATCTGCACCACCGGAGTCTTTACTCCACGCTTATAACCCAGCTCAATCTTCTCCAGCCGCTTTTCCGTGATCACCATGTCGCAGAGAATCATCTCATCCTCAAAATGAGAAAGCATCTTCAAGGGATCCGCCTCCCCATATAGCTGATCCAGCTCTTCATCTACATAAGCACGCAATACCAGTACAAAAGCATCGCAAGACTTTATGGAAGACATTATTGCCAATTCCACCTCTTCTCCCTCAGTGGCAAAGATGCCGGGAAAATCCTGAAATTCGATGTTCGCATAGATGGTTTTCTTTGGTTTGTATAGCTCGCTGAGACGGGTGATGCGCTCATCCATCACCTGCACGATGCCTACGTTGGCTTCAGTGGCAGGGCTGTATTTATCCACCGGAATATCCTGTCCGGTAAGGGCGTTAAATATAGTGGTCTTACCGCTTTTAGGCGGTCCGATCAAGGCAATCTTCATGTCTATATCCTTTTATTTCTGCTTCTTTTCAGCTTTCTTTTCGCTCTCTTCTCCGCGTCCCGCTTTACGCAACTCCCGCAGCTCAGCGGGAAGCAACGGACGCCATCTGCCCGGAGGCAAATCCCCCAGAATGATGGGGCCAAACTGTACCCGGCGTAAACTCTTGACCTTGCCCCCTACTGCTTCTATCATTTGGCGAAGCTGGCGCTTGCGGCCCTCGGTGATCCCAATGCGCAACAGCATTTCACTATCGGTGGCACTCTTCACATACACTTTGGCAGTCCGAGTGATGCCGCCCTCGATCTCCACACCTTCACGCAGCTTCATGATCGCCGCTTTATTCAACCTCGGCTCCAGACGCACCCGGTAGATTTTCTCTACTTTGTGACTGGGATGTGTAAGGCGCTTGATCAATTCGCCATCATCGGTAAACAGCAGTAAACCCTCACTATTCTTGTCCAAACGCCCGGCATAAGGCAGATGTGCAAATCTCTCCGGCAATAGATCATATACTGTCTTGCGCTCGTATTCGTCCTTTTGAGACACCACATAGCCCGCAGGTTTGTTCAAAATGAGGTAGGTCTTCTCTGCATTTGCCGTGACTACTTTCCCCATATATCGCACTTCATCCACTTTTGGATCCACAACCGTGGCCAAGTCCTTCACTACAGCGCCGTTCACGGATATCAATCCGTCCAAAATAAAGGCTTCCACCTTGCGCCGGCTGCCCAGAGAGCACAACGCCAGATAGCGGTTCAAACGCATTGCTTTACCAGGCTTCAAGGCTGTTTTGGATAACTGTTTTGAAGATGCTGGAGAAGATTTCACTTAAGGCTTCCTCTTTTGTTTCATTTCTGGCTGTACTGCCTTCCGCCACTTTATACATTTCGCTGATGTTTAGCGCCGAGTTCTCGTAGATCACTTCATTACGCACCAAATCCGTGAATGTAACACTCAATACCATCCGTAATTGATAATCCTGCACCCGGTTCGAGCTGTCGTAACTGTAAATCTTTTCTTCAAAAGTGGTTATCTTACCTTCCAAAAGGCAATCCGGATCCTGGGTTACCAATTTCAAGCGTCCATCATTTCGCACGGATAACGATAACTCGTTGAGAGCTTTATCCGCCAGGGCAAACTCCACGGTGCTGTTCTCAAATGGCTCGATCCGGATTTTTTTTAAATGCGGATAAGCATTTGAATAAACGGAATAGTAGCAACTACTAAGCGATGCCATTAGCATGACTATGAAAATAAATCTCTTGACCATTATACCATATTCAAAAAAATCTCGTATCCTTGTCAAGTTAAACCTTGCACTCATAATTTGATTCACATTAAAATCCTTATAATATCAGGAGGTAAGACATGGCTAAGAAATACATTTCGAAAGCCGAAGCAGCTAAGAAACTGAAAGTTTCCGATCGCGTGATCCAGGAAATGATCAACAGTAAAATCTTCGAAACCAAGATAGTGGGAAAAAACGAGAAAATCGATGATGACTCCCTGAATGAATGGCTGGAAAACCTCAATGAAAACGACGAAAAAATGCTGGCTCTCAAACGTGTCATCTGCCACTTTGAAGAATACATGCGCCAGGAAAACATCTTTCTGGATTTTCACGCGGAAAACAAATACGACGCCATTCGCATCCTTAGCGAACACGCAAAAGACCTCAAACTGGTACGCGACGCACGCTGGCTCTACGAAGTGGTGGTTGCCCGCGAAGAACTGATCTCCACCGCCATCGGCAACGGTGTGGCTCTGCTGCATCCACGCCATCTACACCCTTCCAAGATCAAAACCCCCAGCATCCTCTTTGGACGCAGCGATGAAGGCGTAGATTTCGACGCTCCGGACAACAAACCGGTGAACTTCTTCTTTATGCTGCTTCTGCACAACGACAAACAACATCTCTTCAGCCTTTCCTATATTTCCAAGCTGATTATGAATCCCGGTGTGCTGGAAAGCTTCCTCAGCGCTTCAAACGCCGACGAAATCCACACTGCCCTTACCGCTCCGATGGAAGAGAAGAGTTTGTGAAGAAAGTCCGCATCATCCTGGGTAGCAAGAGCGATATCGAAATCTGCAGCCCAATCCAGAAAACCCTGGATGAATTCGGCGTTACTTCCGATTTTCACATCAGTAGCGCTCACCGCAATCCTGAAAAGACTGCCAAGCTGGCACAAGAAGCCGAACATGAAGGCTTTGGCATCATCATCGCCTGCGCCGGAATGGCTGCTCATCTGCCCGGTGTGATCGCTTCTCACAGTACTCTGCCCATCATCGGTGTCCCCATCGCCTCCGGCAGTCTGGGCGGAACTGACGCCCTCTTCTCCATCGCACAAATGCCGCCAGGCGTACCTGTTGCTTGCATGGCTGTTAACGGCGCTAAAAACGCTGCTCTGCTCGCCATCCAAATCCTCGCCCTGACAGATCCTGAACTCGCCAAACGATACAAGGAATACAAAGAAAGCCTGAAGGTATAGTATAGCAAGACATCGGCTCTTATACGATAGGTGAGAGTTCATTTATTCTTTATAAGCGCTCTCTGACCACATTGTGGCCTAGATGAGCGCTGTAAAAGTTTCGTATCCCTTCACCTTAGGCAATAATCCCGCCGCACACGCCGCTGCAATTGTGCGACAGGGTAGATTCAAAACCTGTTCCCGGTCAATGCTGTGCAAATCGATCTGCAAGATGTGACTCATGTTCCACATTAGTTTTACGTATATCAGATTCCAGGCATGAAGAGGCTTGTCCCTATGCTGCGGCAAATCGTTGTACAATCCCAGATAAGCGCGTAAATCCTGCCGATATTCTTCACTGGGCTGGATCGCATAGATCTTCTTCTGTACATCGGTGAAATCCCGGTTATGCTTGCCGGCCTTAAACTTCGGACGTCTACGGATGATGTATTGATTGCGCTTGGCAGAAAAATAAACCACGGAATCATCTAGCATGCCAGTGTAACCCATCAGGAGGTTCTTGAACTTTACCTTCATTTCGTGCCTTCCTTTTTTGTGCTCTGCCTTTTGTACAGAACGTTAACCGTGGGCTCCAGAATGTGCTCCAATATACGCTTGATCCTGATCAGCTCAGGATCCTCCACATCCTTCATAAAACTATGGATTATGTACAGTTTTGCCCGGTTCGGATCCCGATGCACGGTGGGATTCTCAAGTAATACATCGATCAGATTACCTGATCCTTTTAATGAAGCTGCTTTCCTGATGATCGCCTTTCTTTTCTTTTCAAACATTGTTATATCCTTTGAGAGGTGATATTTTGAAATTGGCCTCTCACTAACTATATGACGGACAGCACTGGGACAAAACAGCATCGAATTGTATGAGCAATCTTGTAAATGGTTGATAATATGGAGGATGTAGTAGTGAAAATTCTTTATTGTGTTATGGCCTTCGGCCTGCTGAACACTCAGGCCTAGCTTCGCTGTTGAACCACCCCACGAAAATGCAGCGCATTTCTGCGATGACCCCGGCAATCCTCTCCAAAACCTTCTCGGCGCTTCAGTGAGCGCCGGTACAGAATCTGTGCTACTCTGCTGACAGTAAAGAACCAGCTATGGACAAAGACACAAATGCATTCTAAACAATTGCCACGTAACAAGGTAGGTCTCTTACCACCATATGATAAACGCCTTCCGCACCCAGTTCCGGCCACAGATATGTTTCACATGAAACAATATGTTGATTGAGTACGGCAGATATCCCCCCCACACAGGTCAAATACAATGCTCCATACTCACGGATCAATCTCTCAGTATCCTCACTTCTGTCACCCTTACCGATCATAATCCGTAATCCTTGCTCCAGCATCCGCTGTACATAACGATCCATCCGGTAGCTCGTAGTTGGTCCCACTGCTCCGCATATTTGCCCAGCTCCTGCGGGACTTGGCCCACAGTAAAAGATAGCCGTTTCAGCCAAACAAACCGGCAAACTCTCCCCTCTTTCGATCATCGCCATAAAGCGCTTGTGCGCTAAATCACGGGCAGTGTAGATATCACCGGAAAGCAATATCTTGTCATTCCTCTTCAACTCCCTGATCTGCTCAACCCTGATCGGTAAAGATAACTTGATTTCTCGCATTACAACTCCACACTGATGTGCCGGTGGGCATGGCACTCCACATTCACCGCAACCGGCAAAGAGGCAATGTGACAGGGCGCACTGAGTATATGAACCGCCAGTACGGTATGATTGCCGCCAAAACCCTGCACTCCGCATCCTTCAGCATTCACCCTGTTCCTGATCTCTCGTTCCAGTTCAGCATAATCGCGCTGTGGGTGCTCTCGTCCCAGAGGTTCCAGCAACGCCTGCTTAGCCAGGAGCGGAGCAGTTTCAAAGTTCCCCCCTATACCAATCCCCAGGATCAGCGGCGGACAAGGTTTTGAACCCGCCTCTATCACTTTCTGGGATACATATGCCGCTATCTCTGTATGATCAGCTCCGGGATTGAGCATCTTCATAAAACTCATGTTCTCCGCTCCTCCACCTTTCTGACAGATCTGCAGTCTCAGAGTATCTCCGGGAACGCTTTGTATGTGGATAATTGCAGGAGCATTATTGCCGCTATTGCGTCGCTGCACATAGGGATCCATCACCATGCTGGCACGAAGGGGTAATTCACTCTGTGCCCGGATCACTGCGCGATCGATGGACTCCCGCAACGGCTCCTCCAAGTGAACATCAATTCCCAATTGAGCAAATACCACCGTTGTTCCGGTATCCTGACATAGAGGAATATTCTTCTGTGGAGCCAAACGATGGTTCTCCAGGATAGCGCTCAGGACATCTCTGGCGATCTCACTCTCTTCTGTATCCATCGCTTCCCGCAAAAGCCCTGTTAAATCCGGATCGGGATGATATGAGATATACCGGATAGCTTCAAATACCTTTAGTGTGATCATTTCCTTGCCAAGTCTTTTTATCATAGACCACTCTTGCGTTTGATCATATACCTCATGAGCATGTTCCCAATTTCCTCACGGCAGGATACCGGGTTGTATTCCACCTGAATCTGGTGACAAGCCTCTTTTAAGGTATGGTAAAAGTCATTGTACAAGCCCTGGTATTCGCTTCTGATCTGCCAGGGATTCACGCTTATCTTCTCTCCCGTTTCGCTATCGACAAACTCGGTTTCTCGCTTGAAATTAAGCTCCTGTTCCTGAGGATCATAGATGTGGAATACTATCAGTTCATGCTTGTGGTTACGAAAGCGTTTGAATGTCTGTAAGATGCGCTCCGGTTCATCCAGCAGGTCGGATATCAGCACAATCAAACTGCGCTTCTTGATGCTGTCTGCTATTTGGATGAGCGCGTTGTAAATATCCGTGCCTTCCCCCGCTTCCAGCTTGACTAACTGGGCAAATATCTGCCCCGTATAGCTTTTGAAGGCTTTGGGCGCCATAGCGGAGGTGATACGCTCGTTGAAAGTATATAATCCTGCGGCATCTTTCTGAGCAATCATGAGCCACGCCAGGGCTGCGGCAAGTTGCTTGGCAAATTCCATCTTGGTCTCATTTCCGGAGCCGTAAAACATGGATTTGCTGTGATCTAGCAAGATGTAACACCTCAGATTAGTCTCTTCTTCATAGCGTTTTACGTAGTAACGACCCGTACGCGCCACAATCTTCCAATCCACATTCTTCAGGGATTCACCAGGATTGTATTGACGATGATCGGCAAATTCCACACTGAAGCCGTGGTAAGGAGATTTGTGCAGTCCGATCAAAAAGCCCTCTACGATCTGGCGGGCACTCAATTGCAATTTACTTAGCTGAGCCAGTTGGCTCTCATTAAGCAGCGGCATCTATTTCTTTTTGGGGTTCCACAACAGGGCAAAGGGGATAAGTATCCCATATGCAATCAACAACAGCACCGGTGATATGGTGATCTCGTTGAAGGACATAATTACATAGGCCAGCACCAGAATGATGCCGGCAAGTGCGAGAAGAATCACATTCTTCTTTCCCAGGTGCAATTTTTCTTTCTCTTTATCCTTCATCATAACTCCTTTTAAAAGTTATCTTGCAAACAATTATTTATGTATAACTAGCTGCCGTTCCAGAATGGAAGCAAGTTCGCATTTGCTCATAAACGCTATTTGACAGCTCCTGACGTGTTTTCTCCCCCGGATTGTGTGTTATATCCAAAAAATGAATTTCCGCATCGATACGGTGTCCTATGAGCTTCATAAAATGAGGGGCAAAGCTCATGTCCCCGTACCAGGCAATTGTGTCACGGCTTCTTTCATTGAGTGGTTCACCATCCAGATGTGTATATTTTATACATACAGGTAATATGGGACAATTCTCGTTCAGCGCTATCTGAAATAACGACCTGCGGAATTCGCGGATGTCCTTGCCATTGGTGGATGTTCCCTCAGGGAAGAGGACAACTTTGAATCCTTGTGCGATGGTGTCGCTGAATATCTTGATCTCTTCTTTCAGGCTCATGGGATTCTTGCGATTGGTGAAGAGGCAGCCCCCCATGCGGGTAATGGAACCTAGAAACGGATTGTTCCCCATCTCCACCGAAGTGATGAAAACTAGTTCTTCCAAAGCGGCCAGCACGATGATATCCGTGTAGGAAGAGTGATTTGCCACCAGCAGATAGGAGCTGTGCTTCATTTCTTTTAGCCTTTCTTCGTTGAAGAGCTTCACCTTGATATTCAAGGCTTTTTGAAATCTTTTGGCACTGTGGCTCACGTTTCGGCACCAGCAATGCCGCCGTCGCTGGGGGTCTTTGTATAATATGCTGATGCTCCAGGCCCGGATGAAGTATTCGGCCACCAGATAGAGATGGCGGAGCAAGTGCAGGATTTTCACGATTCTTCAGTTATCACGAGGTTTCCGGATGAATTGATGCTGCATATCTTTGATGTCCAGCAAAGTAAGAAAGTCTATGCATTTAAAGCTTTTATCCAAAGCCGGAGAGCCGCAGACCTTTGCGCCGACCTTCAAGTAGGAATTCAGCAGTGAGGGTATTTTTTCTTTCATGTTGGTATCGATGTTTCCCAGTAAATTTTCGTCATATTGTCGGTAGTTTTGTTTCATTCCATTGATCTTGAATTTCCCTTTGGGGCGTACCAGATGCTCGTTGCTCAGGTGTCCGCTTTGAAGCAGATATTGGTAAATCCTGCCAATCTCGTCGCGATCCATGGTTTTGATGCTTGAACAACCGAAAAGGTAACTTGTTCCGCTGGCTTCCACATAGGCATTGATCCCTTCCCAAAGCAGGGAGATGGTTACTGCGTTGCGGTGTTCCGGATGCACACAGGCGCGTCCGAGCTCCAGCTTGATACCTGGTAAACGCTTGATCTGTTTCATGTGAAATTCGGTGGCTGTATACCATTTTTTGGAGTGTAACGAAGATTGCATACGGTAGGTGCCAATAATGTTATTGCTGCGTTTATCTATGATTATCAGGTGATCACAGAGTTTATCGAAGCGGTCTTTATCCAGGCCGCTTCTTTTCTTTCTTTTGAGTAGTTCCATCAGAAAGACATCGTGACGCAATTTGAGGGCATCGTACAGTTCTTCACGGCAATCGGCAGTTTTCACAATGAAGTTTTTCTTCTCAATCAGGATCGGAATATGTGCGCGGAAATTGTTCATCCGGTTGCGCTGCAGGATGCTCAATAGAACCTTGGCGTTGATTATCGGGCGAATCGCCTTCATCTGAAGCATATACCTCCTTCGAAAATATACTTTATTTTCATTATCTCTATAGCCTGTAAAATCTGTCAAGCGCAAAGTGTGTTCAAGGGGTAGGAGGCAAAGATGCGGATGTTTTTTTGCCCTCGCAATTGCTGATGCTAGTGCTCAATAAATATGGATAATCCGAGTTAACCTTTGATAATGCTTTGGAGTTCATTTGGTCTTAGATAACTTCCTGCTTGCCAGTATCTTACATGGTCACATGTGACTCCATCGCATGAACTTAGTTAAAAATCGTGCTCAGAGCTATTCTACAGTTATAGGGACAGAATACAATGCTGCTGTCATATCAGGCTTGCTGTGGTTATCTACGAATTGCCACAGCGACCGAAGGGAGCTTTTGGATCATTCTCCTCTTTCCCTTTGTTCTATGCAGTGTTGAAGCTGATATCAAGCCGTTATCATCCTGTGTTCAATCGATGATAACCCGATAATATCAGGTTCAAGTATCGATAAACCAGAGGAGGAATAAAGCTTTTGAACCGTTTGGTAGATTATCTGCCAAATGCTGACGCAAAAAAGGCAGAATTGCATCCGCCTTCAACTGATATAATGTGATTTACATTGCGTTCACAAGCTGTTTCACGGCATTTACGGGAAGCGCAAAGCCCAAGCCGATATTGCCGCCGGATTCTGAAATAATTAAGGTATTGATGCCGATCACTTCGCCATAGATATTCACCAGCGGACCGCCGCTATTGCCCTGATTGATGGCTGTATCGGTCTGGATTAGGTTATAGTGCCGCGAACTGCCAAAATCCAGATTCCTGCCCAAAGCGGAGATCACACCCACGCTCACGGTGGGTTTGGCATCGTTCATAACGTAACCATAGGGATTACCCAGCGCAATGCACCATTCCCCCACCAGGATGTCATCGGAATTACCCAGTCTGGCATAAGGCAGATTGTTACCTCTGATGCGCAGTTTTGCCACATCGTTCTCTTTATCCAGGCCGATCAGAGTAGCGTCAAACTCCCGGTTGTCCGCCAGAACTACTTTGATCTCTGTAGCGCCTTCCACCACATGGGCGTTGGTAATGATCAGCCCTTCGGGATCATAGATCACGCCGCTCCCCAGCGATTGAACCTGGCGCTGCATGGGGCCAAAGAAGTCGAAGAAATCGAAGAAGCCAAAGCCAAGACCGGGAGCTCCCATTCTGCCACGAACAATCTGGGTTTTGATCACGTTTACGCTTACCACCGCCGGTTCCACATCTGCCACGGCACGGGTAATGGCGTTTTGACGGCTGATACCGGTGCTGTCGCAGGGAACATCCGGGGCGCTGAAGATACCGTGTCCGCCGGCTTGATTGGTTTGAAACTGATTGATCAGGATCAGAGTAATCCCGGCATTCAGGATCAGGATGATGATTCCAAATAGTACTATTTGCGATGCTTTCATTGAAACTTCCGAATTGCAAACTCTATGGTTTTCAGGCTCACAGTAGTCTCAAAGCAGGGACCGTTGGGACGCTCATTCAACACTCCGTAGGTGGAGAAACGCCAGGCATCACGAATCCCTTCATTGAGATCATGGTGACACGCCACTGCTACGATCACATCTGGTTTAACGTCTTTGATGATCTTTCGCGCCAATGATCCTCCGCTGGCAACCGCTGCTTTCACATTGAACTTTTCTGCTATCTTCTTAATCTCGGTGATATCGCATTTACCGCAGGAAGCGCATTCATTGATATCTGAGGTGATGCGGATATTACATTCGGAATTCTGCAGACAATGGGGTACCAAGAGCAGGATGTTCTTGTGACTCACATTCCTTGCTGCGGATAGCACCACTTCATTGTTAAAATTCACAAAGCTCTCTTGCAGCCTGGATTTCTTTTGCATGGTGATGGTGGCCATAAACAGAGCAATATAGTAAAACACATGCATCAGCATCCATTTGGCATATATCGACATCCAGCGCGGTTTGATGGGACTGTGCGTACTGATCAGGTTCAAAATCCAGGAAGCCACCAGAATCACCAATAAGACAAAGATTATCGTAAAAAGCAACGTCTCGTATGAGCTGAGTCCCAGTTTGAAATAGCTGGACAAAGCTATGGAAAAGAATATCAGCGCGATGATGAACAGAGTTGAGCTGACCATCAGCGGAAATTTAATTACAGACAGATAGTATTGTTTCATTATTCTATCCTTTCTCCTATTTTCAGACGCGCGCCCAGATGATATGCCCAGGCGTCCATCTGCTTTTTGCCCGCCGCCTGAACCCGCAATATGAGGAGTTCATCATCGGCGGTGGAGAGGCAAAATCCTTTGTTGTGTACGATGCCGGTGATCTGTCCGGGAGAGGCATCATGAGTATTAGCGCTAATCTCCGCTTGCAGTATCTTCAGCATCCTGCCTTTGAATACTATATATGCTCCCGGATCCGGAGCGTAGGCCCTGACGCGGCGCATAATCTGCTCTGCTGGCTGGGAAAAGTCCAGGCGTAGATCCTCTTTTGCCAGGAGATTGCTGTATGTAGAGCGAGCATGATCCTGCTCCTTTGGAGTATAGCGGTCAGGATTGTTCAGGTAATCCGAAAGCATCTTTGCGGCCAGTAAAGCCAATCTTTGCTCCAGATTGCCATGATCTTCGTTGGGCATTATCTTCAGCTCCTGCTGCATCAATATCGCCCCGGCATCCATCTTTGCAGCCAGCCTGAAGATAGTGTTTCCCGTCAGTGTATCTCCCACCAGGATTGCGGCTCGGACAGGTGAAGGCCCGCGGTGTTTCGGCAACAGAGAAGGATGTAGATTGATGGCGCCAAAAGGGCATAGATTGCGCACAGTTCTGCCCAAAAAAGCGCCATATGATGCGGTAACCAACATCTCTGCTCCGCTCTCCTGCAGACGCCTGATGCTGTCCGGTTCATTGATGTTTTCAGGACAAAACAGGGGGATACCCAGCTTTTGAGCGGTTCTCGCCAGCGGAGTATCCTCAATTACTTGTTTACGTCCCTTTGGTTTTGCAGGTTGACTGACGGCCAGAACGATCTTATGCTCCTTGCTGGAGGCTATTTCTTCCAACGCTGGAATAGCAAAGTCTGAACTGCCGGCAAAGATGATCTTCATTCGTCTTCATATATGCGGATATTAACTCCGTCTTTGGCTGTGGCTTCTATATCACGTAGTTTACGCTTCAATTTCAGTTTTGCCAGAGTAGAGATTTTATCCGTGAACACAATGCCGTCTAGATGGTCGTATTCATGTTGGATGACTACGGCCTCATATCCTTCCGCTTCCGCTTCCACATGATCTCCGTTGGGAGTGGTGTAGCTGTATTTGATCTTTTGGGCACGGGGCACATTGGCATAGATATCCGGCAGGCTGATGCAGCCTTCTTCATAGAGCTGATCGCCTTCCATGTGGTGAATCACCGGATTTATCAGTACGATGGGCTTGCGTTTATTGCCTTCTCTGCCCCACCATGGGTCGATGGCAAAGATACGCAGATCCACACCCACCTGATTTGAAGCCAGTCCAACGCCGTCACGTTCATACATAGTATGGATTAGATCCGGCAGATAGCTTTTCAAGAATGGATCTTTGGGATCTGCTTCCTTCAATTTCCTGCGCAGGATATCATCACCTAATATCCTGATCGGTAGTATCTTGGGCATTGTTTACTTACTTTCGCTCACATTAGTGTTTACATTCAGGATCTGAACGATTGCGGCACGCTGGAAATCCACGCGAACATTGTTTGTGTCGTCAATTTCAACTACCACGATGTTCTTATCCGGTTTGATGCTCACCACGCGACCGTAGATGCCGCTGGAAGTTAGCACTTTGTCGTTTACCTGAAGGCTGTCCAACATCTTTTGCATCTCTTTTTGACGCTTTTGTTGGGGGCGGATCATCAAGAAGTACATGATTGCAAACAGGGCTACGAAAAAGATCAATGAAGATGCCATCGATCCTCCCTGTGCTGCTCCGGCTTTTGCTTGTAGCAAGATATATTGCATTTTTTTCTCCTATATTCCAAAGAACTTTGGATAGATTCTTATTAGTATTTGGATTACGATATTAGCATAGATACCGGCCAGAAGATCATCGATCACCACACCCCACCCCCGCTTCAGCTTTTGAGAACGGTAGATGGGAAACGGCTTGGCGATATCGAACACTCTGAACAAAATAAAGGCATACAGGCCGATAAGCCAAGTATGCGGCAGAAACATAGTGGCCACAAAATAGCCCCAAACTTCGTCCAACACTATGCTGCCGGCATCTTCTCCCAGGATCAGTTCCGCATTGTGGCAGATTCTCACCGAGAGTAGCGCCAACACCAGGATCACTATGGGAAATAGGAAAAGCCAGTTTCCCCTGTACAGGCTGTCCGGTAGGATCATATATAATCCATAAACCGCCGCACTGCAAAAACTTCCAGGAGCAAACCGGATAAAGCCGATCCCAAAGAAGCTGGCCAGCACTGTGTTGATGTCTAGTTTAAGCTTCATAAGCTGATTTCTATGAAAGATTCCTTTTTGGCTTCTTCGATCCATTCCTCATAGGCTTCCATGGTCTTGGTTTTGATCAGGAAGCCTTTGAGCTGGTCTTTTACCTCTTCAAAAGAGTATACACGAGAGGGTATTTCACTGTCCCGCATAAATATGTAGATCAGTCCTTCATTCTTTAGCACTTCAGTGGGTATGCCCACGGGTGTGCTCATGATAGGGGCGGCAAAGAGCTCCGGAAATTCCTCTTCGGCAAATTCCCCGATGATTCCGCCATCATTCGCCGAAGCGGGATCAGTAGAGTACTGAGCTGCCAGATCGGCAAAGCTGTCACCAGCCAGAATGCGTTCCCTGATGTTTTGCATCAGTGTCATTTCACGCTCTTCATCGGCTTCCCCTGCCTCCAGAGTCTTCAGAATGTGACTGGCGCGAATCTCCTCACCACGAATGTCCGTTACCTTGATGATGTGATAACCAAACTGGCTTTGCACCACCGGGCTGATTTCTCCGATGCTCATGGAAAAGGCTGCGTCTTCGAAAGGTTTTACCATCATGCCGCGCTTGAAGTAGCCCAGATCCCCCCCTTGCACAGAACTGGGGCAATCGCTTTGGGTAGACGCCAATTCTGCAAAATCCGCACCTCCTTCAAGCTGTGCTTTGAGGGAGTTGATCTCGGCTAGGGCAGCGGTGGTGGTTTCATCGGAAGCCTTTACTTCGCGCAGGATCATCCTCAGATTCCAGGATACAGGTTTTACCGCCATGCTATCTTTCGTAGCTTCATAATATTCCAGCATTTCCGCATCGGACACCATCACTTTCTTGGCAATGTGCTGTTCCATGAGCTGTTCGGACATTACATTTTCGGTGATCTGATCGGCAAAGAATTGTTCCAGATCCCGCTGAGTAAACTTCATCTTGGCAAGATCCGCCTGAAAGGCCGCTTCACTGGGATATTGGCTGCGGATTTGCTGAACATAGCGTTCCGCATGCTTTTTGATGGCGTCGGTATCTACTTTGATATCCATCTGACGCGCCTTTTGCACCATAATCCGTTGATCCACCATGTGCTGCAGCACTTCAGCGGGAGCAAGCAGGTCTTCAGCTATGTCTGCTGTGCGCATCTGGGCAATTTGGCGCTCCAATTCGGAGAGCAATATGATCTCGGAACCCACCCGGGCCACGATCTTGTCCACCAATTCCGCACCTACATTTAGTGATAGGCATAGCAGCACGGCAATCCATAAGGCTTTCTTCATTTATCTTCCTTTTTTAATAGTAATATACTTCAGAGTTTTTGGCTTTAATCTCCCGCAGCAGTGCCTGATACACTTCTTCCTGTTTTTCCAGCAGGATTTTACGGCGGATTTCAGCGCGGTGTTCTTCAAAGCTGGCTTCTTTATCGCTCTCTTGTGTCTCTGTGTAGCGAATTACGTACCATTTATCGTCTTTTGTAAGCAATCCCGCTTGATTCGGAGCCAAATCCCTGGCACTCAACCAAAACAGTGAATCAGGTGAAGAAAACTCCACGAAGTCCATCATACCGTCATTATCCCTTAGAGGATCGATGGAATAGCTCCGCAGAGCAGCACCGAAGTCCATGCCTTGATTGATCTGCTGCAATACTTTCTCTGCCGATTGTTTATCCGGCAAGCCGATGCGTTGAATTCTATATTTTAACGCCGGCTTTTGAAATTCTGCCTGATGCACCCGAAAGTAAGAAAAGAGCTGATCTTCCGAAATGCGAATCTGGCTCAGCCGATCCGCAATCAAAGCATTTGCCTTCACTTTTTTCTGAGCATAATCGATGCGCTCTTGCAAGGCGGGATCCTCGGTTAGTTTTTGTGCTTCCGCTTCCTGAGCCAGAAGAGTGAGATTCACCCAGTCTTCCACATAATGCCGTTTTTGAACGGCATCCATGGTTTCCCACTCACCTTCCGGAAAGGTAGCTTTAAAAGCAGTGAGGCTTAGCGTTTCGCCGTTTACCTCCGCTAAAACATCCTGCGTTTGCTCCTTATTGCGGCAAGAAACCATCAATAAGGATAAAAGGAGCAAGATAAACCAGACTTTCTTCATAGGAACGGAGGTGTATATTTGATCCTGATATAGGGCATTTTCTCGGCAGGAGTGGCATTGTCTGCAGGGTGCCAAAACTCGATCTCGCCAAAGTCGTTGCGTTCATATTTGCTCATCAGAATGATGCCGTTGGGCTGGATCAAACTGCCATCAGGAAACTTCTTTTGCGACACATAGGCCTGGATGATGGGGGTGATGTCCACCACAGCAGAATCCGCCGATGATACGGTGAGGTTTACGATATTCGCGCTATATTCCGGCACATACAATTCTGTGATTGGTATCACTTGCGGAACTTCAGGACGGTCTTTCGCCATCAGGGTACTGAAGCTGTAGCTGAAGGTATTGTCCAGAGAGGGTGTATCCTTTACAAATAGCACTATTTCCGCTTTATTGACGCTCACTTTCTTCAGTTCTTCCACACTCATTGGCAATCCGGCTTCATCCTGGAACAACCCCATATCCGGCTGTAAATCCACATAGATTCTTTGGGGGCAGTAATTGCTGATGCGCCAGATTCCTTCAGCGATATCTGCATCCTCATATATCAGGTTATAATCGTTTTTGGTGGCAAAAAGGCTGTAGCTCTTGTATTCCTCTTCTTCGTCGCTATTCTTATATTCCCAGCTCAGTTTGGAACCGCTGGTGGCAGTACTTAGCAGGATTTCCACAAAGCCGTCGCCATATCCGGCTTCATCCGATGCCCCCACCACGATGTTCAAGCCCGTGGAATCCGCATCTGCCTGCCATTCTTGCAGCAGGCTATAGGGCAGGCTTACGCTCACAGTATCGGAAGAAGTGATAGTAGCAGGCACAATGTATTCACTTTGCGTGATTAGTTCCAATTCCTCGTCGGGAATCAGGAACGGATCGCTGTTGTAGCTACCATTTACCTTGTAGAATCTCAGTTTTATGGGATTTGTCTCGATCTTGCTGCTGTTTGCCAGCATCAAATCCAGTTTCAGGTTGATAAAAGAACTATAGTTCGTGATTACACTATCTGCGGGAATATCCGTAAAGCGTAATATACTGCGAGCCTCACTACCATTCCAGCGACCCACCAGCAGGGCTTTGCGTCTGGCCAATACCGATGCCAGAGAATCTGCCGGATAGCTGTATCCGGAGATCAACGCTCCGCTGTCTATAAAGCTGATGGCATTCATACCAGACCAATTGGTTCCCGTCAGATTGTCTTTTCTGGTACAAGCTGCCAAAAGCAAAACTAAAACAGCAGCCAGCATTATTATCAGGTATCTTGAGTTATTCATATTAAATAATCCTAATTAAGATAGATTTTGTAATTAAGTAGTTATAGTAGGCTCTGTGGATATGTAGATAATCGGTCAAGCTTTTTTTTAGACTCGGATGTTTGCAGGCACTTATGAAGCTTGGGTAGATGTGGATAACTTGTGGATAAGTCTCGTGGAATATCCACTGCTTATCCACAGAAAATTGAGCTAAAGCCTTATTTATCAAGTTATCCACACTTATCCACAACAAAGCTTCCACACTTGTGGATAACTCTTCGTAGAGCTGTCCTATTGACTCTGTGAATGATACTTGTACTTGTGGGTTGAGGACTAATTCAGTGGTCATTTACGGCTGCCGCTGCTCAGGTTTTTGATCATCAGTTCCATTAACGAGCGGAATTCCCCATCTTCTCTGAAAAGATTGTCTATCATTCGCTTAGCATGAATCACGGTGGTGTGGTCTTTACGATTGTAATACTCGGCAATGTCTTTTAAAGAGAGCGACGGAATCAGCATATTTGCCAAGTACATAGCTACCTGACGGGGAAAGACCACACTGTTCTTGCGGCTTTTATCCCTGATCATTTCCTGGGTTATCTGATAGGTTTTGCACACCTGATCGGTAATGGCATCCAGGCTAATTTCCCGGCTTACTTCACTGATCATATCGGCAAGGATGTTCTGAACCAAATCCGTATCGATATCCTCAGTATTGAGTTTATTGTACGAAGCATACGCCAGAATGCGTATCAGAGAGCCTTCCAGAGCGCGAACGGAAGAGCTTATTTTGTCGGCGATGAAGTTGATTACCTCATCGGAAAGATTGATGTTTTCCGGCTCGGCTTTTTTGCGCAAGATGGCCACTCTGGTCTCAAAATCAGGATTCTTCAGATCCGCCAAAAGTCCGCTTTCAAAGCGGGTAACCAGGCGATTCTCCAAATCCGGAATATCTTTGGGCGGCCGATCCGAGGTTAGCACAATCTGCTTACGGTTGTCAAACAGTGCATTAAAAGTATGGAAAAACTCTTCTTGAGTGCCCTCTTTGCGGGACAGGAAGTGAATATCGTCCACCAGCAGCAGATCCACTTTACGAAATTTAGCCCGAAAATCCGGCATCTTATTTGACCGTATGCCTTCGATCATTTCGTTCGTGAAAGCCTCACTAGTGGTGTAATATATACTGCAATTGCGCCCCTCTTTCATCACAAAATTGCCCACCGCCTGCATCAGATGAGTCTTACCCATTCCGCTTTCACCATATATAAACAGCGGATTGTAGGTAAACCCGGGAGATTCCGCCACCGCTTTGGCCGCAGAATAGGCAAAGTTGTTGTTGCGCCCCACCACAAACTCTTCAAAATTGTACCGCTCGTTCAGTTTGGCGTTCAGGCTCACCTTTTTGTCACTGTATTCCGGCAAACCGCTCTTTTCGGAGGGGCTGCGGAAAGGATGCGTAATAAAATTGACCTCATAGCGCCGGCCATAGAGGCTGTATGAAATCTCCGACAGTACTTCCTTGTAGTTTTGATTGAGATAATTTGCACTAAACTGGGTGGCAACACGTATGTCAAGCTGCGAATCGCTGATATCTACAAGCTTTGTATCATAAAACCAAGTTTTGAAACTTTGTTCGTTGATGTTCTGTTCCAACTTATCCAATATGTTTTGCCAAATATCCTGATCCATAAGTCAATCCTTTCTCTTTAAGTTCTTATTTGTCCACATTGGCCGCAAGACTCCTATTGACGGGGAAGCGTGATCGTAAGTGCTTGTGGTAAGATTCCTTACATGGTATGCTCCGTTTAAAAAATCGTTTTGAACCAAAACTTATCCACATCTTATCCACATTATTTTCTTTCTTACTATCCGCCAAAGATTTGACCAATCTAGAGACATGCTTTTAGCTTCCTCAGGAAGGAAATCTTTCCGGCGTTTTTTTGTCAAGCAGCGAAAAAACAAGCAGATAGACAGTGCCTGAAGACGGCATTTCAGTAATATCATGATAAGCTGGCAGATATATTGCTTCATCCGATAAATCGATTTTTGCATAGGACATATGCATCATCCTAAAATCCAAAGCTTTACCGATTCACCAAATTTCTTTGCCAATGATCCTAGCTTCTTTTTGCCCTGTGCTTCATCCCTAGCTGAAGCAGATATCATCGGGTTATCATCGGGTGAGCACTGCTTCATAACGGCTTGATATCTGGATCGGCATTACTTGGATGAGAGGGAGTTCTTAGTTCTTGGTTCTACAGCGCTGCAGTTGGAGGTGCTGCCGATTCGTAGCTCGTGCCTCCAGCACGTTTATACCAGGTTAATGCTCATTTTGCTCAGCTTTGGTGTGGCAAATTGCATTTCCACAAAAGGCAGAGGCTTTTTCCTGTAAGCAGTTCCGCTGCTTCTGCAATATCGGAGTTTGGCAGACCAGAGTTGAACACCGGTATTACTTTGCTTTGCCATTCTAAAAGGTTGGATAATTGGTCTATGGTAAATAAAACATCTTGACGTTTTATAAAGCAAGCAATTGTATGGAGTGTTGTCTTATGCTCCGAATGATCATAGCGTGATCGGATATAAGCTGGCACTCAACCAGAATGACAATAAGTCCAATACATAGTATTTTTCATTGACAAAATAGCTGGAAATATATCTTGTTACCATCACTAATGATCTGCAAATTTGCAGATCCAATTATCTCATATGGAGAAGCTAATGAAGATACTCATCACTGGTGGTGCGGGCTTTATTGGATCGCATCTGGCGGAACTTTTGCTGGCGGAAGGGAACGAGGTGTTTGCCATCGACAACCTATCAACCGGCAGTCTGGCCAACATCGAATCCTTCAAGGATAATCCCCGTTTTCACTTTTATACAGACAGCATACTCAATGGCGAACTGATGGATAAACTGATCTCCCAATGTGCTCAGGTGTATCATCTGGCAGCCGCTGTTGGTGTGAAATACATCATAGAAAACCCTTTGCTCTCGCTGAAGACAAACATCGTGGGAACCGATAACGTGTTGGAGTTGTGCAACAAATACAAAGCCAAAGCACTGATCACTTCCACTAGCGAAATCTACGGTAAAAGCGAAAAAGTTCCTTTCCATGAGCAGGACGACCGTCTGTTGGGCTCTACTCACATCAGCCGCTGGGGTTATAGCTGTTCCAAAGCCATCGACGAATTCCTGGCGCTGGCGTTTTATCGGGAAAAGAAGCTGCCGGTGGTGATAGTACGCTGTTTCAATACGGTTGGACCGCGTCAGACCGGGCAATACGGCATGGTCTTGCCGAAGTTCGTGAAAGCGGCACTCCTGGATCAACCCATTGTGGTATATGGCACGGGCAAGCAGACGCGCTGTTTTGCTGATGTTTCGGACGTGGTGGGGGCGTTTGTGAAGCTGATGAACAGCACCGAATGCGAAGGCGAGATCTTTAATGTGGGTACCACCGAATCCATCAGTATAGAGGATCTGGCGCAAAAGGTTAAGCAGATGTGCAACAGCAAGTCCCGCATCGAATACATGAGCTATGAAGCAGCTTTCGAAGAGGGCTTTGAGGATATGATGAACCGAATGCCCGATCTGACCAAAATCAAAGAATACATTGGCTACGAACCCAAATACAATCTGGAAGACATCATCGTCCGCATGATTAAGTATTATGAAAAATAAAGCTTTCCTTATCCTGTTATTCATCCTGCCGGCATTGTGCTTTTGCGCTATTGGGCCTGCAAACAGAGACACTGGGATGATATCCTCTCAGGGCAATTATATCAGCGTATCCGTTACTGGATATGTGTCCTATCCCGGCACTTACAAGGTTTTGCCCATAGACCGGCTCTCCGACGTCATTGCGCAAGCCATGCTTGATATGGATGCACTGTCCGAAGACGAGGAAGAAGAAGACATGACCTATGTGGTAAAAGTAACCAATCCCATCCCGCTCTTGCGTAGCGATTCAAAGATGGTCTTTCCGAATTATGTTGCGTATCAAAGCCTTAGAAACATCACCCTGATCCGCGATGGTGTGGAAAAAACCTATGATCTGCTGTCATATATGCGTACCGGCGACATCGAACAAAATCCTTTGCTAAGGGATTCCGATCTGGTGCATGTGCCGCTGAAGGAAAACCTCATCCATGTAAACGGCAGCGTGGGATTTCCCGGGGAGCTGGAATACCGTCCCGGCGATACAATCCGCACTGCACTGCAAATGGCAATGGGTCCTGTTCCCGGAGGCAGGCTCTCTGCTCTACGCTTCAGCAAATATGATCCCGAAAGTAAGAGTTATCAGCACCAGACTATAAACCTGGAAACACAACCAGAATATTGGGATCTGGAACTGCAGGCCAACGATAGAGTGATGGTGCCTTATGACAACAAATTCCGCAAAAAGATCGCAGTTACAGTATCCGGAGAATTCGTTCTCGGCGGAGAGTATGTGATTTCGGACAGTACCTCGCTGTGGGAAGTAATTCAGCTTGCCGGAGGTCTGAGTGAAAACGCAGATCTGGATAACGCCGTGGTGCTGAACAAACCCTACAATCAGGAGCCGGATCGGGAATTTGAGCGCATCAGAAGCCGCAGTATGGCCGAATTGACTCCTCTTGAATACTCTTACCTCAGGATCAAGCTGCGTCAGGCAAAGGGTAAATACTCCGTTGATATCGCCAAGCTGGTGGCTACGGAAGGCAAAGCAGGAGACATCCTCCTTCAGGATGGCGACCAAATCTATATTCCCCCAAAAATGGACGTGATCTGGGTGAGCGGACAGGTGAAACAACCGGGTTTGGTGCCCTATGTGGAAGGGAAAGACTGGAAGTACTATATCGAACAAACCGGTGGCTACACAAACAACCGCAATACCTGGGGCACCCGAATCCTGAGAGGAGATAGCGGAAACTGGCTGAAACCATCTTCCAAGGTGGTGCTGCGCCCCGGAGACACTATCTTTGTACCGGATAAACAGGATCGGAATTTCTGGACTGATTTCAGAGACATTTTGGGTGTTACCGCTTCTGCTATTACGATTTTAATCGGGATAAGATCCCTCACAAATTAAGGAGTTTACAATATATGAAAGTACCTATGCTGGATTTACATGCCCAATACGATGCGTTGATGCCCGCAATCCGCACTCAACTGGATAATGTCTTTAGCGAACATCACTATATAATGGGCGCTCAGGTGAAAGAACTGGAAAACAGAATGCAGGAATATCTGGGCATTAAACACGCCATCGGCTGCGCTTCCGGAACCGATGCACTGGTATTGGCAGTGAAAGCTTTGAACATCGGGGATGGTGACGAAGTGATCACCACTCCTTTCACCTTCTTTGCCACCGCTTCCTCGATCTGGCGCAACAACGCCAAACCGGTATTTGTGGATATCGATCCAGATACATTCAACCTGGATCCCTCCAAGATCGAAGCTGCCATTACAAAGAATACCAAAGCCATCATGCCTGTGCATCTCTTTGGGCAATGTTCCGATATGGACGCCATTATGGAGATTGCCAAAAAGCACAATCTGAAGGTGATCGAAGACAACGCTCAGGGCATCGGAGCTACATGGAATGGCAAGATGAGCTGTTCCTTTGGTGATATCGGAACCCTATCCTTCTTCCCCAGCAAGAATCTGGGCGCAATGGGCGATGCCGGCATGTGTCTCACCAATGATGATGAACTGGCCGCCGGCCTCAGACAACTGCGCGTACACGGTGAAAATCCCAAGTATTTCCACAAATGGGTGGGGCTAAACAGTCGCTTGGACACCCTGCAAGCCGCTGTGCTCCTGGTGAAGCTGGAGGCTTTGGCGGATTGGAGCCGTGCACGCCGGGCAACTGCCGCTCTCTACGATGAACAGCTCAAAGGAATTCCCGGATTGAAGACCCCCAAAATTGCGGAGAAAGCAGTAAGCATATACAATCAATATACTTTGGTATGCCAGCAGCGCGACGAACTGATGGCGCATCTACAAAAGAAAGGCATCGGCTGTGCAGTCTATTATCCCCTGCCTCTGCACTTGCAGGAATGCTTTGCAGAATTGGGCTACAAAGAAGGTGATTTGCCCGTCTCCGAGCGAAAAGCCAAGCAAGTTCTCTCTATTCCCATCTATCCGGAATTGACTGCAGATATGAAGCAGTATGTGGTAGATAGTATCCGCGAATTCTTCACCAAATAGGAGTGTGATGTGCGTTTTATAGTATGCATCAAACAAGTCCCCAATACTACTGAAATCAAGATTGATCCCGTTACCAATACCTTGGTGCGTGAGGGTGTGGAAAGCATCCTGAATCCCTTCGACCAATACGCAGTGGAAGAAGCGGTGCGGCTGAAAGAGGCTCACGGTGGCACTGTAGTAGCCATCAGCATGGGCCCCTCTCAGGTGGAAAGCACTCTCCGGGAAGCAGTATCCCTGGGTGTGGATGAGATCATCCTGCTTTCCGACCGTAAATTTGCCGGTGCCGATACCTGGGCTACCAGCTACACTCTGGCTGCTGCGATCAAACGCATAGGAGATTTTGATCTTATCCTTACCGGACAGCAGGCGATAGACGGCGATACCGCTCAGGTGGGTCCCGGCATCGCAGCGCATCTGGACATCCCGCAAACCTGCTTTGTGCGCAAGATCGAAAGCCTAGACAGCCATAAAGTGCGTGTACAACGTCTGATGGAAGACGGTTATGACACTCTGGAGATCTGCACACCTGCGCTGATCTCTGTGGTGAAAGAGATCAATACGCCGCGTCTGCCTTCTCTGCGCGGAAAACGCAATGCCAAAAGTGTGGAGATGACGGTGTGGAATGCCAGTGATCTGGGCTTGGACGAAAGCAAAACAGGGCTGAATGGATCACCTACACAGGTGTTGAACATCTTTAGCCCCAAACACGAAAAACAGGTGGAAAAGTTCGAGGGCGACAGCGACGAAGCCGTGGATCTCATCATCCGCCGTTTGGACGAAATTACCAAGAGATAATTATGCTTAGATTTCCCAATATCAGTCCCGAAATAGCCAGTTTCTCCTTCTTGGGCTTGGATTTGCATATCCGTTGGTACGGGCTCTTTTATGTATTGAGCTTTGTGGTGGCATACTTTCTGTATAGACCGCTTCTGCGCCGGCGCGGTATCGAGCTCGAGCGCGAGAAATACGAGTCCATCATCTTCTACATCATGCTGGGCGTGATTTTGGGCGGACGCTTGGGCTATATCCTCTTTTACAACCTGCCATACTACCTTCAGAATCCGCTCATGATCTTTGCGGTCTGGGAAGGCGGTATGAGCTTTCATGGCGGTGCTTTGGGAGTGATCATAGCCGGCATCCTTTTCTGTAGAAAGTATAAGCTTACTTTTTACAAAATTGCCGATCCTGCCATGCCTTTGGCGGCGATAGGACTGGGATTGGGACGTTTGGGAAACTTTATCAATGCCGAGCTCTGGGGCAAAGTAACCACATTGCCTTGGGGCATGATCTTTCCCGGTGCGGGAGAGCTTCCCCGACATCCCACCCAACTATATGAGATGATAGCGGAGGGACTGCTGTTGGGTCTATTTACATGGTATCTATTGGGAAAAAAGCTGAAAGATGGTGCTGTATTTTGGGCCTTCATTGCTTTCTACGGTGTAGTCCGGTTCCTTATCGAATTTGTGCGCGTACCGGACGATATTAGTTTTTATGAGGATTTTGGCTTCATCTTCGGTATAATGACTATAGGCCAATTCCTTTCTCTGCTGATGGTGATATCTGCGGGAATTGGATTCTGGCACATTTACAGGAGGCGCGATGAAGCGCTTTAGCATATTTTTGATAATAGTACTGACCATGTTTTTATCGGCCGCATGCAGCAGCAATATGCGGCTGAGTGAAGAAGAAAAGCTGAAGCGGGAACTAAAGAAGTGGGAGAGCTTTTCCGGAGACGGGATTGCCGAGATTTCCGCTTTCGGAATTAGCCTGCGCAAGCCCTTCCATATAGCCAAAAGCATGGATCAGATGCGCATGGACATCATCGAAGGCGGCCTTATGGGCGCTACGGGATCCCCGCTGGTCAGCATCTATATGGGCGAATACTTCAGCCTGAAATCCACCCTGATGCCTGCCTTGGAAGCGCTCAATATAGCCGACAAAATCCCTATGTCTCCCTTGTCTGCGCTGTCCTCTTCTGAACAGATCTTTGATCGCTTTGGCGCTGAGATCATCGCCAACAAAGCCATTATCCGGGACAGTCTGGAGATCAGATTCCGCAAGAACTATCAACTGGAATCCGCGGTGGACAAAGCATCCGGCACACGCCTGGAAGCAGCTTATAACTCCAAGGGAGATCTGGATGAACTGGATCTCCGTATTGGTAAAGGCATGGCTGCCACACTCATCTTCGACAGCGTGGATTATGAGCCCCCGCAGATAATAGCATTGGAGCGCAAGGAAGCCACATCAGACGGCCTCATGGACATCCTCAACCAAGGAGGTCTGTTTGACCTTTTGAAAGGCTTTATGGGGGAACAGTGATAGCCCGCTACACTCTACCGGAAATGGAACGCATCTGGACGCTTGAGAACCGCTATCGTTGCTGGTTGGAGGTGGAATTAGCCGCCGCAGCCGCGATGCATGAGATGGGCAAGATTCCCACAGCGGACTACAACGATATCTGTGATAAAGCGGATTTTGATGTGGAACGCATTGCCGAGATCGAAGAAAGCACACGTCACGATGTGATCGCTTTCCTCACCAATGTAGCCGAATATGTGGGCCCCGCATCCCGCTGGATTCATTATGGAATGACCTCTTCGGATGTGTTGGACACTGCTACCGCTTTGCAATTGAAGCAAGCCGGTGAATTGATCCTGTCCCAGTTGCACCGCTTGGCGGAAAACCTGAAGTTAAAGGCCAGAGAGCACCGTCACACCCTTTGTATGGGGCGCAGTCACGGTATCCATGCCGAACCTACCTCGTTCGGGCTGAAATTTGCACTATGGTATGACGAAACCCAGCGCAACATCAAGCGCCTGGAAGATGCCATCAGCGTGGTAAGTGTTGGTCAAATCTCCGGAGCGGTGGGCAATTATGCGCATCTGGATCCGGAAGTGGAAGAGCGCGCTTGCAAACACCTGGAATTGCAGGCGGTAAACATCTCCACACAGGTGATTCAGCGCGACCGTCATGCCCAATTCCTCTTCACTATAGCACAGATCGGCTCCACTCTGGAGAAGATGGCTCTGGAGATTCGCCATCTGCAACGCACTGAAGTGCGCGAAGCGGAAGAGAACTTCAGTAAAGGGCAAAAAGGCAGTTCCGCCATGCCCCACAAACGCAATCCCATCCTTAGTGAACAGCTTTGCGGCCTGGCCCGGATACTGCGCGCCAATGCCGACGCCGCCATGGAAAACAACGCTTTGTGGCACGAGCGTGACATCTCTCATTCCAGCGTAGAGCGCGTGATATTGCCGGATAGCTGCATCCTCATCCACTACATGCTGGTAAAAAGCAGCGCCATGATTGAGACTTTGGCGATATACCCCGAAAACATGATGAAAAACATAGAACTCACCCGTGGTCTGGTGTTTTCCCAAGCCTTGCTTTTGCATCTGGCAAACAGCGGCATGACCCGTGAAAATGCCTACGCAATGGTCCAAAAAGAAGCCATGAAATCCATAAACGATGGTGACGACTTCAAGAGTCTGATCCTCGCAAACCGCGAAATCCGTGATGCTCTGGGCCTAGATACCATCTCCGCCATCTTCAGTTACGATCGCTATCTGAAGCATGCGGATTATATCTTGAAGCGCTGTGGCATCCTCTAGAAATCCGGGAGTATTTATGAAATACATCCTCATGATCATCTTCGCTCTGCTCATCTGCCTGCCTGCCTTTGCTCAAAATGCAGACCGCATCAACGGTGTGTGGTTCAATGGCGAAAAAAGCAGCAAAATCGAGATCAGCCAAACTGAAGCCGGTACCTTTATCGGCAATATCGTTTGGTTGCGCGAGCCCAACGATGCCAAGGGAAATCCCAAAACCGACTTTCGCAATCCGGACGCAAAGCTTGCCAAACGTCCCCTGATGGGCTTGCAAGTGCTTACCGGATTGAAGTTCGACGGCAAAAGCAAATACAGCGGCGGCAAGGTCTACGATCCCAAAAGCGGCAAAACCTACTCTGCCAAAGGAGAAATGGTGAACAACAACACTCTGGCACTGAGAGGTTTCATCGGCATTGCCCTGGCCGGCAGAACCGAAACCTGGATCCGTACCACAAAGTGAACAAGATACAGCTGGGCGTATCAAGCTGCCTTCTGGGGCACGAAGTGCGCTATGACGGCGGCCACAAATATGACTCCTGGGTTGTGGATACCCTGGGAAAATACTGCGAATTCATCCATCTTTGTCCCGAACACGATTGCGGCATGCCCATCCCACGGGAAGCGCTGAATCTGCAGGGTACAAAAGACGACTATCGGATGCTGACACACAAGACAGCCAAAGACTACACTCAACAGATGCTTGACTGGTGTGCGCCGGTGATAGAAAAATTGGCTAAAGAACAGCTCTGCGGCTACATCCTGAAAAGCAAATCCCCTTCTTGCGGCATGGAGCGCGTGAAAGTGTATCCCTTGCATGGCGGAGCCGCAGTTAAATCCGGAGTGGGCATCTTTGCAAAAGAACTAATGAAAGCCTTTCCCCATTTACCGGTAGAAGAAGAAGGCCGTCTGCACGATCCTGTCCTGCGCGAAAACTTCATAGAACGCATGTTTGTGATGCACAGTTGGAATAACTTAGTAAATGAAGGACTTACGCCAGGCAGCCTGATTCGCTTTCACACAGTACACAAATACCTGTTGATGGCACATAGCCCCAAACACTACCGTGAAATGGGCAAGATGGTAGCAGACATCAAGGACTATCCGATCAATGAATTTGCCAAGCTGTACTTTGAAAAGCTGATGACTGCCTGTAGTGCACACGCCTGCCCCAGTAAGCACCAAAATGTACTGCTGCACCTCCTGGGTTATTTCAAAAACGATCTGGATAGCTTTGAAAAACAGGAACTTATCCTGTTGATCTCGCAGTACAAAGATGGACTGATACCCCTGATTGTCCCCATCACCCTGATAAATCACTATGTGCGCAAATACAGCAAGGAGTACCTCGCGGATCAGGTGTACTTGCAGCCTCATCCCATCGAACTGAAACTAAGAAACCACGCTTGATATCTGCAGAATTGCCGGATGAGATAACAGGATTATTTTGTAACAAACAACCATAAAGCTATATTGGCAGTGAGAGAGAAGGTGAAAAGATTGAACTTCGTCCTTTATGTGGCAATTACGCTCAGCTTTTTTGCTGATGAATGCATGCAACAAATCCAAAGCAGAACCTGAAATCTCACTCCCGGATATCAGTGTACTGGCACATCCTCTGTTTGATGCAGAACAGCATTATATGGGCTCCATATCTCATGCGTTAGATATGTCCGTCTTGCCGCAGATGGTGCTCAGCAGAAACGAGCTTGGCCCGGAATATGATTTGTGGGCAATGGATAGCGATGGCGTGATAGTAAGCGATCTGGACAGTCTCTTACAACAAATCTTCGAGAATCAAATTTCTTTCTTGACAAAAATCCAAGCTATGCATTTTATGTTTTTAGCCTACAGACCCTACATAGAATGCCCTCCGAATCGTGGGGACACCGCCCGGTGCTCCCCACGTTTTTTATTTATAACGAGAAATAATGTCATATCAGGCTTCATTGCCTATTCATCCCCGGAGAATCAAGCGGATATGAAGCAGATATCATCCCGTTATAAAGCTGTGGTCACTCGATGATAACGGGACAATATCACCTTTAAATCTTGTTGAATCCAAGAGCAGGAAGACCACGCCAAAAAACATCCTTGACACCTCGGTCAATAATCCCAAGCTTGAAATCATCAAAACAATGGTGGAAATATTATGACTGCAACGCCCTCCCCGGGAGCGGGCATCCTTCGCTTCTGCATTGGGATTATTCTCCTTTTCTCTTTGATCCAGTGGCAGTTAAACGCTCAGATTGTCACCATCGGCTACGAGACTTATTTGGATCAACACCTGCCCATTGAGCCCCTGGCGAAATACAGTTACACGCAACAGCTTTTTCCCGCCGAAGAAATCCCCCTTTCCGGAACCATCACGCATATCGGCTTCAAGTACAACGTCAGTAGCAGCATCTTTTTTGAGGGTAACAAAGCCTGGAAGATCTACATGGGCGAAAGCTCTGCCGATACTATGCAGGACTGGATTGATGTGGATCAGCTTAGCCTGGTTTTCGATGCCTGGCTTGCTGCCGATATGTTCAGTTCAGGCTTACCGGGATCGGGCTGGCTGGTGATCCCGCTGCAGCAGTCGTATAACTATTCCGGAGAGCAAAATCTGGTATTGGCGGTGGATGAAAACAGCTATGGCACCGGTAGCAGCAGCGACGATTTCGTGTGTTGGACGCTTGATAGTCCCCATGCGCTATTCTATCAAAGTCTGGTCGATAATCCCGATACGCAAAATCCGCCGGAGACGTTCTATAGCACCAATGCGCTGAGTTATCTGAGGTTGCATTTTGAGGATTCCGGTGGTTTGGATGTGCCCTCCAATCTTACGGGATGCTATGTGGATGATGCTGTTCAGCTTACATGGGATCCGCCGGTTGGGGATGTGGCAGGTTACCGTCTGTATCGGAATGATTACTTCTACTGTGTTTGCTCATCCAATTATTATAGTGACACACAAGTGCAAGCGGGAGAATCTTATAGCTATTATGTTCGGGCAGAATACGGAGGCGGCGAGCTATCCGAGCCATCGAATACATTCTTCATCGAAATCCCCGATGGAGGAGCGCAGTATATACTCTATCAATCGTTTGAGAGTCTGGAGCCGTTTCAGACAGATTTTGGCAGCTTTGACAATCTGGATGAGGATGGATCGCCCACCTGGACACCGGATTCCTTTAGCTTTCCCGGCGCTTCAGAAAGCATGCCCTGGATCTCTTTTGCTCCAACTCAATGCATTCCGCCCCTGCAGATTAGTGCTCATTCAGGTTCCAGTATGATAGCTTCACTTAGCGCTATCAATCCGCCCAATGACGACTGGCTGATCCTGCCAAATCTAAGGCCGGGAACCAATTCCAAGCTCAGCTTTTGGGCGCGTAGCCTCTCTTCTGCCTACGGTTTGGAGCGTTTGCGGGTGATGATCTCCACAACAGGTAGAGAGCCGCATCAGTTCAGCACAATCCACTCTGAGGCCTTCATCTCGGTACCGGCAGATTGGACCTATTACGAGTATGACATCAGCGCATATAGTGCAATTGACATAAATCTGGCGATAAACTGCGTATCGGCGAATGCGGCAATGCTTTGCATCGATGATCTGGCGGTCGTGGGCGAAAATGGTTGGGTGGGAAATGAAGATGAGACCGCTCCGGCATTTATACATGGACCAAATCCTGCCCGGGAAAGCTTTTATCTGAAGCATGAGCAACCTTTTGATCTGGAAGTGTATAACATCCGGGGACAAAGGATTCTGCGGGAGCGAGGGCTGCGGGAATACCGGTATCGCGGTGCAAAACTATGCGCGGGTATATATCTCCTGAAAGTAGATACACCGGGGCAAAGCAGGATACTGAAACAGGTGATATTGCCCTGATGAGCGCACTGGAAGACTACCTACAGGAGTTGCTGGCAACTCCCCGGCACGCAACTACCATAGTATCCTCGCAAGTGTATGAGCCGCGCAAGGCGATTAGGCAAGCGTTCCCGGACTACATTCACAAAGATATCCAACAAATCCTTGCCAAGCAGGGAATTACGGAGCTGTATCAACACCAGGTTGCAGCTTTGCATAAAGTCTTTGAGGGGCAAAACATCGTGATCAGCACATCGGTTTCCAGCGGTAAAAGCCTGGCATACTGGCTGCCCATATTGCAGGAAGCTGCCAGCGGAACCAAAGGAAAAGCGTTGTTGCTGTATCCAACCAAGGCTTTGGCTCAGGATCAATCACAAAAGCTGGCAGGATATTGCACTTCCTTGGCGGCTGTAAGCGGGAAGCGCATCTTCAGCGCCATCTACGACGGCGATACACCTACCAATCAACGCAGTAAAATCCGCAGGCAAGCCGATGTGGTGGCCAGTAATCCGGATATGCTGCACATCGGGATATTGCCGAATCACGCCTTGTGGTCTTCGTTCCTGTCACGCCTGAAGTATGTGGTGATCGATGAACTGCACTATTATCGCGGAGTGCTGGGTTCGCACTTTGCCAATGTTTTGGTGCGCTTACGGCGAATCTGCAAGATGTATAATGTAAATCCAATATTTATATGCACATCCGCCACATTGGGAAATGCCCGGGAACTGGCAGAGAATCTGCTGGGAACATCGGTGTGTGATATCTGTGAAGATGCTTCCGAACAAGGAGAACGGCATTATCTCATCGTGAATCCGCCCTTGGTGCAGCAGGATTTGGGGATACGGCGCAGTTCGATGATGGAATCGGTTACTTTGGCGAAACTGGCGCTGTCTTACGCTTTGCAGAGCATCCTCTTCAGCGTAACCCGGCGCAGTGTGGAAATGCTCTTGCTGCACATGCCCAATACCTGGCAGGATCAGATTGCTCCATATCGCAGCGGTTATCTGCCCTCAGAGCGGCGCAAGATCGAGAAAGACCTGCGTGAAGGGCGTTTAAAGCTGATTATATCTACAAACGCACTGGAACTGGGGATAGATATCGGCGGCTTGGATCTGGCCATCATCAACGGCTATCCGGGATCCATTGCCGGAATGCGTCAGGAAGCAGGACGGGCGGGCAGAAAGGGCCGGCCGGCGCTGGCAATCTTGGTGGCGGGCTCCAATCCCCTGGATCAATACATCTGCCATCATCCGGAATATCTCTGGCAGACCAATCCGGAGCAGGCCTTGATCGATCCCCAAAATACCGAGATTCTGCTGAAGCAATTGGATTGCGCGGTATCGGAGCTTTCATTCAAAGAAGGGGAAAGCTTTGGAAATATGGACTATACGGAGCTAAGCGCTTATCTGGAGATATTGGAGGCAGAGGGTAGAATCCGTAAGCTGGGTGATAAATATCTGGGTATCAGAGAGCGCTATCCGGCTGGAGAGGTCTCTTTGCGCAATGCCTCGGATGTGTATCCGATTCTGGCGGAGGACGAATGCATCGGATATGCGGATTCAGCCAGCGCTCTGTGGATGACGCATCCTCATGCCGTCTATCTGCATGCGGGGGAGACATGGATCGTGGAGCAATTGGATATGGATAAAGGAGTGGTGAGGATAAAGCCTTTTATGGCAGA
>JALOBM010000079.1 GCA_023228285.1 Candidatus Cloacimonadota bacterium
ACCAATGAAACTCATCTTCCCTCCCATCCTTTGCGATGCCTTCAGAAATGACTATCTTATCATCAATGACCCTGTATACTTTAAAGGGTTACCACTCAAGTTCTGAAGCACTTTTTAAGACACTTTTTAAGACACTTTTTAAGACACTTTTTAAGACACTTTTTAAGACACTTTCTCTGTGCTTTTTCTCTGTGCTTATTGCAAATCTCGATCTGGAAAGAGAACATGGAATCGAATCCTTGACAAAAGTATGGGGACATGCTTCATTGACAAAAGATCGATATATTATCAGCGAAGCTAGCAGAAGGAGAATTTATGGCCAAAGAGTGCAACAGAACTGACTTGGAACTGCGGTGGATCCGCATCCTACTAACCATTATCGCGATCCCCATGTTAGTACTAATTTTCAGAACCCTCAAATCCATCTTTATCCCTTTGGTATTTGCTGTATTCCTTAGCTTTGTTTTTGCTCCGTTGAATAAGTATCTGCGTAAGAAGAAAGTACACATCAGCGTTATCATGGTAGTGATGCTAGTGATCATCATTACCTTGATGATAGCATCCACAATGTTGCTCTTTTCAGCGGCAAATTCTTTGGTAACCGGCTTTCCACGCTATCAGGCCAGCCTGATCCAGAGGCTTCAGTCTGCAATGATGTATGTTCAGGAGTTTTCTGCCCGCTTTAATCTGGCCATGGAGGAGGGCTTCAATTACAATCTTTCGCAATTGATCTCTCCGGGAGGTTTTTCCATCTCTGGGGCGATATCCAATCTGATGGCTACTACGGTTGATATAGGCTGGAATTTCTTCCTGATCATCATCTTTCTTATGTTTATCGTAGCGCAGGATGGAAGCCTCGCAAAACGTTTGAACACTGTATTAAGTGAAGATGATCTGAAACGAACCGAGACTACATTGGGCAATATCCAACAACAAATCCAGCGCTATCTGCTCACCAAGACGGTTATCAGTCTGTGCACGGCCATATTGAGTATGATCCTGATGATGATGTATGGAGTGGATTTTGTGCTGGTGTGCGGCATTCTGGTTTTTATAATGAATTTTATTCCCAATATTGGCAGCATCATCTCTACGGGTATTCCCATCCTGATCAGCTTCCTGCAGTCGGGATTGGATCTGAGAACCATTAGTTTTTCCATTCTGCTAATTGCTACAGAGATGCTGTTTGGAAACGTGTTGGAACCCAAAATCCAGGGTCAAAAAATGAATTTAAGCCCCATCATGGTACTGGTTTCCCTGATATTTTGGGGTTGGGTGTGGGGTATCGTGGGGATGGTATTGGCTGTTCCCATTACATCGGCGATCAATATCGTCTTGATTCAGATCGACGAGAAGAACCTGGTTTCTGCGGTAATCAGCGGATAAGAACTATTTGAACCCCAGCTCTTTCAGCGAATGAGGCTTTTTACGCCAGTTTTCATTCACCTTTACGAAGAGGTGGATCTCGGCGGGGAATTGTAAAAATTCACTGAGTTGAACTTCGGCATACTCGCGTATCTTCTTCAGATTTTGCCCTCCCTTTCCGATCAAAATGGGCTTTTGAGAACTTCTCTCGATCCAGATTACGGCATCCACCACTACTTTGGCAGGTAATTCCTGGAAACGCTCAATCAGCACGGCTGTAGCATAGGGGATTTCTTCTTCAAACTGGTGAAATATGGCTTCCCGGATCAGCTCTTTGGCAAAAAAACGAAGAGGAAGGTCTGAAAGCTGATCTTCATCATAAAAGGGAGCGTGAAAAGGCACATAAAAGCGGATATTATCGATGAGCTCTTCTATTCCATCTCCGGTGAGTGCAGACACAAAGAGGCACTTATCCACAGTATTGGGAAGGTTGCTCTTCAAGCTCTCCCGATCGATGTCCAGTTCCAAATCAGTCTTATTGAATACCGCCAGGACGGGACTCTTTACATTCTTCAGCAAGTCCAGTACTTGGAGATCGTAATCAGTAGGAAAGCCTTGCACTTGAGTAAGAAAGATCACTAAATCCACGTCTTTATAACTGTCGCTGATAATACGTGCCATGCGCTCCTGCATCTCATATCGGGGTATCAGGAAGCCGGGAGTATCGATGAAGATGATCTGGTGTTTATCTGTGTTCCAGATGCCTTTCACAGCATAACGTGTGGTTTGAGGTTTAGCAGAGGTGATGGAGAGCTTTTCGCCCAAAAGCCGGTTCATCAGGGTGGATTTTCCGGTGTTTGGTTTGCCGATGATGGCAACAAAACCGCTCTTGAAATCTGGGGCTATCTGGTTCATAAAATCTGGGGCGAGATTGCTCCCGCCCCCATTATCTAACTTGGTTTACAGAGTTGCAAACACTTCTTTGATGATCTGCACGCATTCGGCAAGCTGTTCTTTGGTGATGACCAAGGGAGGAGCAAGGCGAATGATGTGACGATGAGTAGGTTTGCACAGCAATCCCTTATCTTTCAATTTCAGGCATACATCCCAAGCTTCCACGCCGTCCCTGGGCTCTACTACGATGGCATTCAGCAGGCCACGACCGCGAACAATCTTGATCATGGGGTGATTCAGATTGCGCAGTTCTTCCCGGAAGTATTCTCCCAGTTCATAAGCGCGCTCTGCCAGCTTCTCTTCTTTCACTACTTCAAGAGCGGCTTTCGCCACGGCGCAGGCCAAGGGAAATCCGCCGAAAGTGGAGCCATGCTGTCCAGGTTTTATTTGCATCATTATCTCTTTGTCCGCCAAAACGGCTGAAACAGGCAAAACACCGCCGGATATGGCTTTGCCCAGGATCAATACGTCGGGACGTACATTCTCGTAATCGCAGGCCAAAAGCTTGCCGGTACGGGCAATGCCGGATTGGATCTCATCGGCGATGAACAGCACATTGTGTTCCTTGCAGATGTCGAAACAGGCTTTCAGATAACCTTCGTCCGGAACAAATACACCGGCTTCACCCTGAATAGGCTCCACGATGAATGCAGCTACATTCTTGCCGTGTTTTGCCAAATAGTCTTTCAGGGCTTTGGGATCGTTGTAAGCTACTCTCACGATACCTGGAGTGAAGGGACCAAAGCCTTCATAACAATCAGGATCCGATGAAGCGGTGATGATGGTCACGGTGCGACCATGGAAGTTGTTTTCGGCGAATACTATGATAGCGTTGTTGTTCTCTATGCCTTTTACATTGTAAGCCCATTTGCGGGCAAGTTTGATAGCGGTTTCAACGCCCTCGGCACCGCTGTTCATAGGTAAAACCATGTCGTAACCAAAGTATTCCGTAATGTACTTCTCATACTCTCCAAGCTTGTTATTGTAAAAAGCGCGGGATGTGAGAGTAAGCACTTGAGCCTGATCACACAAAGCTTTGATGATCTTGGGATGGCAGTGGCCCTGGTTTACGGCAGAATACGCTGAAAGGAAGTCGTAATAGCGGTTTCCTTCAGGATCCCACATAAATACTCCCTCTCCCTTTGCCAGAACTACGGGCAGCGGATGGTAGTTGTGCGCACCGTATTCTTCTTCCAGTTCCATCGCTCTGCGAGAACTAATACTACCATATTTAAGTTGATCTGACATGTTTCCTCCATGTTCTGTTTTGTTATTATCCAATACCTAAGCCCCTATCCTGGAATATGCTTAACTGTCAAGCCAAATCCTTAACTGCCTATAATAAAAGGCAATTAACATTGCATCAAAGTATTTGTGTGGATTGCGAATTTGCCACAAGAACCGGCTCAGGATCGGATATTACCGCTTCGTGGTGCTTGAGCTTCTTCAGGATGATGATCAACATGGTTGTGCTGAGAGTGGTAGCAAGAAGATCCGCCAGCGGCATTGCAAAGACCAGCCCGTTAAACTCGAACAATTTGTTCAAAATCAGGATGGACGGAATATACATAATCCCTTGCCGTGAGAGCGATACCAGCAAAGCGGGCAATGCTTTACCCATGGCTTGAAGACTAGTCATCATAATCATACCCACTGCAGCAGTTGGGATCGCAAAGACATAAGCCTTCAGAATGTTTGTTCCAATATCTACAATAATCGGATCTTTTATGAAGATCATGATCAACTCCCGCGGAAAGACAGCAAATAGCACAGTGAGAACTGAACTCAGGCTCAAAGTAATCAGTACTGAAGTGCGGATAGTCTCTTTCATGCGTTTGTAGTTTCTGGCTCCGTAAGTGTAGCCAACCAGAGCTTGAATACCGGTAGATATGCCGATGAAGGTGAATATTGGGATGCTAAACACTCGCGATGCCACACCCAATGAAGCTACATGATGATCCGAGTAAACTGAAGCAAGCCTGAAACTAATAGTATTGCCTATGCTGAGCATCACTTGCGAAATAGAGGCCGGCATTCCGATCAGGAGGATCTCTTTATAACAAGTCCATTTCAGTTTGACATGCTTAAAAGACAGCGGGACTAAACTCTTCTTTTGAAGATAGTAAGAAAGATAATACATCATGCCGCCTGCATTGCCAAGTACGGTAGCAATGGAGGCTCCGGTTACTCCCATCTTGAAGACGAAAATAAACAAAGGATCCAACACGATGTTCAAACCCGTGCCAATAAACAAACCGATCATAGCTTCTTTGGCTGCCCCCTCCGCGCGTAAAAGCTGAACCAGAGTGAATTTCAGTAAGATCACAGGGCTGCCGAGCAAGATATAGAGCATGTAGTTCTTGGCGTGAACCAGAATCTCCCCGCTGGCACCAACCATTTTGGAAAAAGTGGGAATAAACATGATTCCCACAACGCCCAGAACTACCGACATCACAGCCGAACTAAATACTGCGGTTGCTAGAGTATTCTTTGAAGACTCCAAGTCCTTTTTGCCTAAAAGCCGGGAAAGATAGCTGCCACCACCGATTCCGAATACTCCCGCCATGGCCATTTGTAAACTGAATAGAGGTAAGGATATCGATACTGCTGCAACTTGATAGGGATCGTTCAATTTTCCTATATAAAAGGTATCGGTTAGGTTATAAAGTATGTTAACCAGCATGCTAAGCACGCTAGGTATGGCCAGATTCATGATTGCCTTTGGTATCGGCATACTTTCCAATACGTATAATTTGTTTTCTTTCATTTCTTGTTCTTTCTGTTTAGCTTCAAGGACAGTTTCATGCCGCCCCAAGGGTATGCTTTTTCTATGTTCTCAATTGTGAAAGGCGCTTCTACACCGCCCTCAATCATCATTGTGAGACCTTTATGAGTTCTGGACATTACCAGTCGCAAACCGCCATGATTGTATGTTTCTTCAAACGTTTCAAACCCCGGTTCTTTTGTGCGATACCAGTGCATGTTCGCTTTTCCCGCCAATGTTACATATATGTCTCTGATCATTACCCGGGTCACCAGCAACTGTGCTTCAGCCGAATAAAGGCGGTGATCAATATCGCCGGATATGCTACTGTCATTATCCCAATAGTTTTCATTCCCAATAATGAGCCCTCCCCCAAAAGCTACAGCAGTAGAAATCCCGTCTTGTTTGGATATCTGTTTCTTTAGCAAAGCTTTGGAGCTAAATCCTCCAGTTGAAGCACTTAAGCGAAGACTCCCGTCCAGGTCTTCCTCGATGCCATATTTCACTTCCAATGATTGCATAAGAGTGATGGATAGCACATCTCCCAAATCGTCCGATTCCTGCTTGTTCCATTTTGAAGCATCGATTCCGGGACTATAAATATAGCCTATCTCCAGTTGGTCCTTACCCAATGTTTCCGCTGTATCCAGTACAGAGGCATCAAATCCCGCACAACCGCTAAGGCCTGCCATCAATGCAACAAGCATAAGGATCCATACATGGCATATCATGGCACGGTTCTGTTTACACCATGATCTGGTTATACCATTCTTGCTCGGGCTGGAGTCCGGAATTCGGATGTACACATGAGTTTGGAGTGGTTGTTTCATAGATCTCCTGAAGTCTCGTTTGTAGAATTGCTTCGGTAGAAAGCGTCGTCTTTGGCAGAACATGCTCAATATTTATTGCATCACTAATTGGTAAAGCCGTGAATATGTCAAGTATTTTATCTGCAGCTATGATTGTAGTGAACTCTTGGAAATATTAATTTAGTAAGATTGAATATAAATGCAATTACTTATGATGCAAGTGAATGGCTCTGATTCTCAGGAAGTCGTGCCCTGCTGACTCCCCCTGTGTCTCCCGGAATCTATAAAAATCCTCATAATTCTGTCTGAAATAAGCTCTAGAACAGAAAATTCCCTTGACAATCCACGTGTTTATCGGTTTTAAGGGCACACACCTATATTGGGAGGAAATCATGAA
Source organism: Candidatus Cloacimonadota bacterium (assembly GCA_023228285.1). GTDB lineage: Bacteria > Cloacimonadota > Cloacimonadia > Cloacimonadales > Cloacimonadaceae > UBA5456. The sequence goes on from JALOBM010000079.1 coordinate 6,290, forward strand.
AACTGTTTTTATATACTTAATGTTTGTATTCCCGCTGTTGCTTGCGGCTCAGGGACTGCAACCCACTATCCCGGGTGATTCCGTTCCGGACGAGGTTTACGAGGAATCTGAAGGCACGAGTTATGGTCTTGGTGGGGCTATCGGAGCCGTAACCATGAACGGAAGCACCTATTCCCAAGTGCGGTTACGCCCGGAAATCGGAGTAGGTAAATTTGGATTTGGCCTGGATATTGATCTTCTAATAGATTCTGAAGGTAGGATTCGTAAGGATGACTGGCAGGATTGGCAAGATTATGTGAACAAGATTTACTTCATTCGCTACGGCCAAAAGCAGGATCCCTTCTATTTTAAGGTCGGCTGCATTCCTTCCTACACGCTTGGACACGGCCTTATTTTCGACCACTATACAAATATGCTGCGTTATCCCGATGTGAAGAATGTAGGCGCTTATGTGGGCGTAAACAGCCCTATTTCGAGCATTGGCTTTGAAGCCTTTACTCACAATATTCATACGAACGAGATTCTGGCGGCTCGCGTACATGGAAATCCGCTGGAGTATTCCGGCATCCCCTTTCTGGAGAGCTTCAAGCTGGGTGTAAACGTTGGTTGGGATCGTAATCAGCTAGGTAAATATACCGATGATGACGACGATGATATTCCCGATGTGTACGATAAGTTCCCCAACGATTCCTCCGCTTGGCTGGATTCTGATGACGACGGTATTGCGGACAACGTGGATACGGATATCAATGGAACCGGTCTCATCGATCATCCCAGTATAAATGGCTATGTGGCAAATACATATCCAAACGTCGCGGTTGGGGCTGATCCGGATGACTTCAACTATTCCATTGTGCAAGACCAGGCCACTTCCTATACAGACGAACGCGAGATCATGATCTACAGCGTGGATTTCAACCTCCCTCTGGTCAACACATCATACCTTACTCTGGATCATTATGGAGAGTATGCGATGATCGACAAATACGGTAGCGGCATCACTTTCCCCGGTTTCGCAGCGAAGTTCCTCATTTTCGATGCCAAACTGGAGATGCGTAACTTTTCGGACGAATTTCTACCCGGATATTTCGATAGACTCTACGATGAACAACGCTCTTTCATAAATGTTGTGAAAGTACCTGGAGACACTTTGGTGCAATCTGTCTACTCCCTCAGCAGTAAAGAAGACCTATTGCGCACTACTAAGTCATCGGTGGGATGGTTTGGATATCTGCGCGGCGATATCCTGGATCTGGGTTATTTCAAATTGGCCTATCAGGATATGTATGGCAAAGACGTTACGACCGGAAAATCCTTGTGGATAAACCTCACAGCAAATCCTCATAACATCATGAACCTGAAAGAAGCTAGCATCAACTACAGCCAGAACAATGCCCGCTACATAGATTTCCTGGAACCTCGCAATGCCAATGCCACTGTGATGGGCAGTGTAGTGTACAGCATCGGTGAAAATGCCGACATTGTGGGTCGATATAGTGAGATGTATAATGATGTAAATGGAGACGGAAAGATCCGGGGGAGCAGGGAAGTGATCACTTCTTTTTCCTTTGGAGTGCAATTCACTTTCTAGCACCGTATTATCGCATCCAAAAGTATAAACCCGTGAAATCCACGGGTTTTTTCAGCTATTTATTGTCGCTTAGTAGTTCGTACTCCAACCTGCCTTCAACTAGAACACTGTAACACTGAAGGACTGAAGTGCCACTGTGAATTCTGTATTATCGAAGCAGATATAATCCCATTATTCTTGCTGTCACTCGATGATAACGGCTCTATATCTGGTTCGGTACTATTATAGGAAAGGAGGAAAATAACATGCAGATATCGACGCAGTCGTACAGGCGGAGGCCGATACGCCTCTCGGGTATAGATGAGTTCATTCGCAGATCCCCAAGCGTAATCGCAGATAAAACCCGGCGAGAATAATGAAATAACGTGAAAACCATAGATTTTTTCCTGCCTTGTTATGCATTGCACGAATGGTATTTAGAGGCATTCACAATCCTAGTATTCGACGATCAGCAAAAAAATGTATTGACAAAAAAAGCCCCCCAAAGAGTGTGACTAAACCTTGTCGCTGAGATTGATTCCTGCGGCAAGTCGTTCTTTGAAATTTATAGAGTGGGAATGTGACAAAGAAGCTCTTGTCAGTTCAATCATTTTAGTAATGATGGAGAGTTTGATCCTGGCTCAGGACGAACGCTGGCGGCGTGGATTAGGCATGCAAGTCGAACGGTAGATACCTTTCGGGGTATTGAGAGTGGCGAACGGGTGAGTAACACGTAGATGATCTACCCTCAAATGGGGGACAACCCAGGGAAACTTGGGCTAATACCGCATGAGTGCAGCGCATAAAGTATCTGAAGGATTGGGTATTTTATGCGCTGTATCAAAGATGGCTTTTGGGCTGTCGTTTGGGGATGAGTCTGCGTCCTATTAGTTAGTTGGTGGGGTAATGGCCTACCAAGGCGATGATAGGTAGGCGGCCTTAACGGGTGGCCGCCCACACTGGGATTGAGATACGGCCCAGACTCCTACGGGAGGCAGCAGTCGAGAATAGTCTACAATGGACGAAAGTCTGATAGTGCG
>JALOBM010000080.1 GCA_023228285.1 Candidatus Cloacimonadota bacterium
CAGGCTTATCAGTTCGTAGATTTTCACCGCTTTATTCTTGCCTTTTACTTTCACCTCATCCAGATAACGTACTTCCACCAGGTCTTTCACATATTCCAGAGTAAACTCACTGATAATAATGTGCTTCGCAGTTTCATACTCTTTATTGATGCTTTCCAAGCGCGCACCCAAGTTTATGGTATCGCCGATGGCAGTGTAGTCGAAGATCTGTTCACTACCCAGATTTCCCACTACTGCAGAACCGGTATTCACTCCGATACCGATCTCGAAGCCTTGCTTACCTTCAGCATGCCATTTTTCCTGCAGTTCAGTCATTTTATCCCGCATCTGCAGGGCAACTTTACAGGCGTTTAGTGCATGATTGGGAAGGGGCACAGGGGTTCCAAACAGCGCCATGATCTCATCACCGACAAATTTGTCCAGTATCCCCTTGTTCTCCACGATCACATTCACCATTGCGGTAAGGTATTCTTTCAGGATATTCACGGTCTCTTCGGGACTATGACTTTCAGAGTAAGTAGTAAAGGAGCGGATATCCGAAAATAGCACTGATATCTCTTGTAGAGAACCTCCGTAGCTTAGCTTTTTGGGGTTCTTCAATAGCTCGCTCACCAATTCGGGTGCCATATATTGCTGAAATGCCTGGCGAATGAAGCGCTTCTCTTTCAAAGAATCCAGATAATGACATACTAAACTGGCGATATAGATAAAGAGCAGAGCAATCACTGGCTGTACGATGGGAATCAAATAGCTTTGTCCGGCAAAAAGATAATATGCTCCCAAGTATTGCAGGGCAATCAGCAACAACAGTAAGAGCGCCGAGAGCTGCGGCTTCAACTTGCGGAAAACGAACCATAGTAAGATCAGACCGACAAATTCAAACAGCAGATATAACCATAAGTCCAATCCATAGAGATAATCTGCGTTTTGCACCATCTCAATGAAATTGGCATGAATCTCCACTCCGGGAGTCCACTCTCCCCCAAATGGAGTGGGAAACTTGTCGTGCAATTCGTCTAGAGTAGCACCGATCAGGACGATTTTATCCTGCAATATCCCTGAATCCTTAATGGAGTAGAACTCGTCGAACTCTATACCCTGATAGCCAGGCATAGCCACAGTGCTATCATCAATCACGCTGGCATAAGACACTTGGGGAAATGTGGAAGCGGGGCCATAGTAGTTTATGATCGCTTTATTGTGCTGGTACATTGGGATACTATGATTTGCCACCTGCAGATGATTGTTCTCCACTCTCAGATGATCTGCCCAATCGCTTTGGTAGATACGACTATTGGCCAATGCAGCCACACCGATGCTATAATAAGGATGTTCATCCATTACTTCAAACAAGCTGTACTTACGAATTGCGTTATCCGAGTCCGAACTCATGTTTACGATACCCCAAGGAGTGTCATAAGACATTATGTCGCCGATTGGAGTAAACAATTGATCCGGATCATTGTGAGCTTTGCCGTGCAGCACCTTGCCAGCAAAGATGACGTTATCATAGGCTGCGGCTGTATTTGCCAAGAGCAAGTCGTATTCTGGATAACGGGAGTTTTCAGTGAATTCCACGTCGAAAATGATCAGCTTTGCCCCGGCTTGGTTCAGATTCTCTATGAGCTTGGCGTGATACTCTCTGGGAAAAGGCCATGTGGTGTTCAGAGCGCTGAAGCTTTCATCGTCGATTGCCACTATTACGATGTCTCCGCTGGGATCACGCGGTCCCCGAAATCGAAAGAGGCTGTCCTGAGCTTTGTATTCTAGGGAATCAAACACAGGAATCAAAAAGATAGCCTTGAGGATAATCAAGATGAGAATGGGAAATAGAACCGAGCGGTATCGTGACATGACAAGCTCCTTTTATAAAAGCTCGAAGCGTGGTTTTGAGGCCACGCTCCGATGTATTGATTATATGTGTACTAGAATCTCTGATTCAGGCACAGTCTGAAGGTTGTAGTATCGTAATCCTGATTGCTTACATCATCGTTTTTGTAGTTCATCATCCCAAGATCTGCAGTTACAGTCATATTGCGGAGAGGATAGCTTTCCACCCCGAAATTGATGTAGTTGTATGTCTGATCATCGTAATCGCCAGAAAGACCGGTATTACGGAATGACACATAGGGTCTGATGCGATCCTGCCATAAGGAATAATCAGCTTTCAAAAAGATGCTGTTGTTCTTGTACTTTTGAGAGAATAAGTCATCTTTGTTTGTGGACGTAGAATACGATATCTGGGTTCTTAGCGGAACCATGGAGAAACGGTTGCTCATAGTGAAGCCAATACCGGTATTGGCGTTGTCCGACGTGTAGGTATCGTTTATAGTACGTTTTATGTTGTTTGAACCCATGCGGTAACTGATATCCAGCTGAGTGGGAACGTAAGGGATCTGGACGATGTTGTAACCGATCCCAAAGCTCATATTTCTGGCATTACTGGTGATGGGGTCAAAGCTGCTGTCCACAATGTCGGAATTCTGTTCGTTCTCACCACTGTTATCGTTGAATGAAGCCTTCAGATAGGGCATATTCGGAATACGAATAATGGCTGAAGCAAAGATGTTTTGATAGGTATTGGTCTCGCTCTTGTGTTCCATCAAGTTATCCTCGGTGGTACTAAAGCCGCCTGAAATCGTAATCAGGCGACCAAAAGAGAACTGATCTGTGATGGATAGTATACGAGTATCTCTTTGATGACCGAAGGTGCCAATCGAATTGAAAGCACTGCCGGTTTCGTTGTATTGAAGATTCAGGAAGTTGTTCCAGAAGTACATCCGCACGTAAGCGTTCCAAGCCATATTAGCCATGCTGGGCATGAAGGGCTCCATATTGGTATTGATGATGAAGGTATCAGCAAAATCCTCAGGATCCAATTCTATACCGCCAATCTCGTTTTCCAAACCGTAATCTTCCATTTCAGCCACTGTAATAGCCCCGGGAAGGGTATTGGTGTTCAGCAGGCTTCCGGCAACCTCAAAACCAGCCACAAAATGCTGATCCGGCACGTTCAATTGCATATCGAAGCTGACTACGGCGTTATCTTGGGGTCTTACCGTGTAAACAGTATCGTTTTCAGCGTTTATGTAGCTGTAGTGGATTTCGTCCAAAGAGCTTATTATGTCACGGTGACGAGCTCCTGTGAAGCCCATACGGAAGTTCTGATTGCTGCCAAATTGCAATCTGGCACCGATTGCCTCTTGCTTGAAAGTGCTATTCTGAGTAGCGGTTTCGCTAGCATCGAATTCTGTCTTTCTCACGGATTCTCCATGAGCCCAAACAAGCTCCAGATTGCGGGTATAGAACTTGCCATAGAGACCTCGGATGTTCTTCCCGGACAGAGTAAATTGGGACAGAGAAGGAGAATAATCTCCGAAGAACACATCCAACATAGGAATCTGGACACCAAAGGTATAGCGGTTCACCGGCTGGGCGTTTTTTTCTTCCAGGCTGGATACCAGCAGATTGGCCTGCATATCCACAATTCCATAGTTTCCATACAGATCGGCCCATGTGCTGTAATCGTCTGCGGGATTCCCAAACACTTTGCCATTATCCGATACTCCGTAAGCGTTTGCGGCGAAATTTACAGAACCCCTGTATGTGAACGGTAGGGCAGGCTTTTTACTGCCGGGCAAAACCTGAGTTATCCAGGTGTCGGAATACACATCCGCACCCTTCACTTTAGCAGTAATCAATGCTTTTTTGATGCCATGCTGAGGCCGGTCTTCCCTATACACCAATATAGATTCACTGAATTGAGTTTGAGAGGTTACATCTCTGTCGCCAACGAACACGCGGATGCTTTGGGTATCCACATCCTCTGCCAAAGCCAGATAGCTTACTGCTAGTACATAACCATCGTCGGCAGATACCGAACTATCGTCAGATATCAGTACAAATCCATCCGTTAGCGAACCTTGGGGAGCATTTAGCTTCAGAGTATAAAGCGGAGTAATGCCATCATCTGCAGGGAGATATTCCGAAGCACCGCTGAGCAGTTTGATTTCAAAGCGATACTCCACATCGTTTGTAGACACTGCTGTTTTGGGGATAAATCCGCGCCAGTATGTGGAAGCAGGATCGTCCTGTCTCATGGGTTCTGCCTGCCAGACTGTACTGCCAACAAGCCGATATTGTACATCTATGCCGGATATTTCTTCTCTTCCCTGGGTAATCTCCAAAAGGAGTTCGACATCTCTATCCGGGACAAATGATTCCGGGCTTACATGCAATGCAGTCAATGCCAATAATGCGAAGCAAGGTATTACTAATGCTAATGCGAGTAGATATCTTTTCATATTGATCTCCTATCTTAGTACTCAATTTCGATCAGTTTGCGATTACCTGCTTCGTCCAATACTGGAACAATGATGGGTTCACGTTTCTCGTTACGAGAAGACTCCAATTCTGCTTTTTCGATCTCATTAAGGTCGTCGGTGCTACTGTCTCTCAGCTGCACTCCACCCTCCGGATTCACGACTCCAGTCTTGCCTTTGGATACCGTCTTAACTTCATCGGTAGATAACACGCGTAATTCAACTTCGCCATCTGTAACGGTAAAGGTGCTGAAGCCATCGTCATCCACCTTGGTCAGGAATTCTGTTCCTTTCACCGAGGCCACAGTGGTGGGAGTTTGCACGACGAATGCACCGCTACCCTTTTTTACTTGAGTAAGGATGCTGCCCTTGCTCACATTCACTTTCTTGTTTAGTTTACTTCCATCTTTACTGGCAGTTACGGTAACCACAGAGTTTGAGAAGAGTTTGATTGTAGAGGAAGCATCAATGTATTTGTATGCCGCGAAGCTCTCTGCTCCGGTTCGCAGTACATCCTTGTTTTGCAGCAATTCCCCATTGGCGAATTTGAGGTTTTTCAAAGCGCGTTCCAAGCTTACTTTGCCCTTGCTGGCGGAAAGAATGGCCACGCTATCTGCCAATAACGCCGAAGCAAGCAGCAAAATAACAGATATCAACAGGATTCTTTTCATGGTTTCCTCCTCAATCCTTTATTTTTACTTTAATGTCTTTTCCCAAGAGGCTGCTTAAGATGTCAACAGCATCTTGGCCCCGGTATGTCCTGCCTTCATAGATAACTTCTCCGGTAGGAGTATAGCCCAGATTCAGAATGTTTAGCAAAGCAGGATTCTGGAGCATATCCAGGATTGTTTGTACTTCTTCAGGAGTCGCGTCTCCACCTTTGTCTTCCACATAGCGGAATACATACCAGCTACTGGCATAAGGATTGCTTTGCGAGCCAGACCTGCCCAGCTTGGGGTTGTGTTCGTCATAACGGTCAGTAAATACTTGCCAAGCATAGTAATAATCAGTCTTTAGAGGCAGATACTCGGAAAATCCGCTGTTCACATCATCCACACGCAAGATCTCTGTGCCTGTACTGGATATGGTTGAAAGCTTTGGTTGCCCATTGGGAGGATATTGCCTCACGACCAATGTTTGTTTATTGAAGCTTGTAGTCACAGCGTTCCAGATAAAGTTTACCGGCAGATCACTGAGATCAGGAACCTTCAGGCCAATGAGTGCTCCGGGGCTGATCAGATTAATCGATCCTGCATTACGGATGGTGATGGTAAATGTTCTGGACGTCACATTAGCAGGAGCGTCTTCCGGCCATGCAGAGATTCTCAATTGTATCTCACCATCGGGGAAATAGCCGGATAGTACTGCTTCTTCCAAGATGGATAAGTCCTCGATCTCATCTATGATATTGATATTGATGGAGCCATCCGGTCTAAAGTACTGGTTGCTGGTATTTGTGATCAATTCGCGGTTTGTCATCTGGATAACCTGCCCGGGAGCAATTTTTTCTTCGCTGATAAACACAGCATCATCACCGCTGATAATCTCATTGTTGTTCCAGCTAATCTCGATCCGAAGCTTCACATACTGGTCTTGTTGATCGTTGGTAATAGTAAGCGTCGTGAGAACTGGCTGTGAACCGGGATTCACGGGATCGAAACTAAAAGTTCTCAGCTCATTTACTTGAATGCTCGAAGGATTGAATGCAAGTTCCACCGACCATAGATTCAAAGCCACAAACAACAGAGCGAAAATATAAAGTATGCGTTTCATGATACCTCCACGTGTCTTGCCACGGAGTTTTCTATTATTGTTACCAGCAGGTCGCTAAAAGCTATACCTGCTGCCTTTGCTGCCATCGGAGTAAGGCTGAGAGCCGTCATCCCCGGCAGGGTATTTACTTCCAGAAAGTACAGTTTATCGTTGTCCAGCCTAAAATCCACTCTGCCATATACTGAGCAGGACAGAGCATTAAAGGCACGTACAGCATATAGCTGAGCCAAATGCGCTATGGCTTCGTCGATGGGTGCAGGAGCCAGATACTCCGTTTTACCTTTGGTATATTTGTTTGTGTAATCATACCAGCCGGCTCGTGGTTTGATTTCCACAACCGGCAAGGCTTTACCGTTCAGAATGCTAACCGTAAGCTCGCGCCCGGGAATGTACTCCTCCAAAAGTACAGAAGAGCAGTATTTGAAGGCTTTATCCACCGCAGTTTTCAAGGCGGACAGATCTTCCACCATGCTAATCCCCACGCTGCTCCCGGCATCGTTGGGCTTTACTATGATGGGTAAACCCAAAGTCTCGGTAAACGCTTTGTAGTCTTCCGGATCATTGTAGTCCTCCAAAAGATTGCCCCGCATCAAAATGTGTTTGGGAACCGGTACTCCCTCCTGACTCACGATCAGCTTTGCGATGTATTTATCCATAGCAAGAGTGGAGCCCTTGGAAAGTGACCCTGTGAAAGGTATCCCAGCCAGTTGTAAGGCAGCCTGCAAATCTCCGTTTTCGCCGCAACCCCCATGTAGACCATTGAATACCATATAGGGATTTTCAGCTTCGATGGCCATCAGCAAGTCCGAAAAGCGGGGATAATCCGCAGGATCAATCTCACTTACGTTATAATTCAAAAGGAGCAAAGCTTTGGCAACCTCTGATCCGCTAATCAGGGATATTTCCCGTTCGGGAGAATTGCCTCCCTTGAGTACAAGAATCTTTTTCATGAACCTCTCTTACATTTTTATCTGGTAAAAAACACACAAATGCAGACCCAGTGCAGCCTTGAACCTGGCTACATCATGCAGGTTTGCACCACAATAATCAAAGAATCGGCTGCCCTCGGGCAGGTTTTGAATAATGCTTAGGCTGTCAAAAGCAGCGGTTCCCTTGCGTAAAGCTTCTTCCGAGGTAGCCTTAAACAAAGTATATACCACATCTGCACCATCGTAGAGCAATATATTTGCACTTACCGGCTTTTTCTCCCAGAGAACGTTGAATTGTTTCAACAATCCTGCATCATATAGTTGGATTAGAAAAACCCTCATAGCCTTGTAACTTAACCCAAAACTGTGGTTTTTCTTGATCTCCAGCTTCTTATGAAGGGCCAGGAAGACATCCGGATCAAAGGCCTCAACCAATTCCATACCGAGGTTTTTGGCAATACGGAAATTCCTGCGCTCATCAGGAAGAGCATTCAGGATTTCACCCTTCTGACACCGAAAAGTATATAAGGGTGTTGCTTTGAAACCATTCCAGGTAAAACCTCTTACATCATCGTTTTCCGGACTTAGCTTGAAGTTGATGCGTTTATAACGTTCTGCCAGGAAACGTGCGATATCAAAGCAAACCGTACTGGAATCAAGAAGCACTCTCGCCTTTCCTGCGCTGCTTTCATGAGCGAAAGATATACCCTGATAATAAGCACCAATAGGAGTAACAAGAGCCTTCATTCCCATCTTTCTTCGTTCATACAAAGGCAAAATGGCAAAAAGCTGTTCGCCTTTGAATACCTGCAACTGAAGTGCTGTAACATTGTGCAACCGGGCTATCGCCTCCATAAACCTGGGATTGTGCCAATAGCTGTATCCTCCAGCGATTTGCCTGGCTTCTCCGCTTTGCATGTCCACGATTTTCAGGACATAGCTCATGATCCAAGACGCTGCTTGATGGCGGTGATCAGTTCACTGAGATTGAATGGCTTTATTATGTAATCTGAAGCACCCTCCACCATCGCTTTGTAGGCGCTGTCGATTGTAGGATATCCGGTCATGATCAGGCAAAATAACTCCGAATCCTCAGCCAATAATCTCTCCATTAGTTCCAATCCACTCATTCCAGGCATTACCAAATCTATGATGGCAAGTTTGTAACGTCCAGGTTTGAACAGCTTTAAAGCGGCGGCGGCGTCTTCGGCCATATCAGCAGAGTATTGATGGTGTTTAAGACACTCTCCAATAACTTCTCTTAGCAAACGGTCGTCATCAACGAGCAGAATTCTAGATTCCATATTGGCCACCTCGCTTTCCATATAATCTTTATTGTGGCATTTTAGGCAAGTACATATAATAGTCAACAAAAAAAACTATGCCACAGGGCCTCACCCCAAATGAGACTGTTCAATACCTCCCACTTCATTATGCTACTTTCCTTGTGTTCTTAGAGAAAAGCAGGTCGAGATGGTTCCAAGCGAGCTTTTCTTGACAAATTTGGGAG
>JALOBM010000081.1 GCA_023228285.1 Candidatus Cloacimonadota bacterium
CGCTTGGAACCATCTCGACCTGCTTTTCTCTAAGAACACAAGGAAAGTAGCATAATGAAGTGGGAGGTATTGAACAGTCTCATGGGGGAATGCCAGAAAACTTGGTTTTTTCTCTTGACATAAAACCTAAGGTCATGAATTTGAGTGCATTATTACATTTATGCGATATCAATACGATAGGACATAGGAAGAACTTCAAGGAGTACAAACATGACAAAAGCTGATCTTGTAAAGGAAATATCGGAAAATACCGGTATCATCCGTAAGGACGTTGCCGTGGTGGTTGATGCCCTATTCCAGGGAATCAAGGACCTTTTGGCCGCTGGTCATCACATTGAGATTCGTGGTTTTGGCACCTTCCGTCTCAAAACCCGTAAACCCCGCGTGGGCCGCAATCCCAAGACCGATGAAAAAGTACCTGTACCGGAACGTACCGTTCCCACCTTCAAATTTTCGCGTGAGTTCAAAAACAGCGTAGTTGACCTCAAAATCAAGAACTAGGGAGGCAATATGCCTTGCGGAAAGAAGAAGAAACGTCATAAAATCGCCACTCACAAGCGGAAAAAACGCTTGCGCAAGAATCGTCATAAAAAGAACAAATAAGGTATAATGGGCCGTTTCGATTGAGACGGCCTTTTTATTTGGGCAGTTTACCAATATATTGAGTCTGGCATTGGAAATTTCAGATTGACATTTTTTCGCAATACTTTAGTTATGTTTACAAAGTAATATTAGGAATAAAAATAAATGCTGGAACGTCAAAATCACCCCTTTCAGCCCTATATTCCCACAGATGCCCTGGCCCTGATAATCGGCACAGCACCTCCGTGGCAGTTTTGTGTGGAGGATCAAGGGAACCTGCGAGAGGGTGAAATAGCCTTTTTCTACGGCTCCATCCACAATCTGTTTTGGTACATTATAAAAGCGGTCTTCGAACCGGACAATCCCCGCTGGCCGAGGACGCAGTTACAGTGCGAGAACTTCCTGAAGCGGCAGCGTCTGGCTGTGGGAGATATCCTGCAAAGCTTTGTCCGCCAAGACCGTAAAGCATCGGACGATCATCTCTCGGAATTCACTTTCAACCGGGGATTGCTTTCAAAGCTGCAGTCTTCATCTCACAGCATTCGATACCTGTATTTTACCAGCCATTTCGCCCATGAGCTATTTCTGAAAGCGCTGAAGAAGCATAGATACATATATCGGATTCATGGAGAAGACAGGCAAAACAAAAGCTACTTGATTACTCTGCAAAAGAAACACAAAACCTATCAATACACCTGCTACATATTGAATTCCCCGTCTCCCCGCATCAACAGATCTCTAGCGGAGATGATCGCGGATTACAGCCAGAAGTTTGCAGCCATCAAAACTAATAATGAGATCGCAAAGTGCGAAGAGACGCCAAAGACTTACTGATGCTTTGCCGCGGGTATCGCATCAATTATCAGAGAAAGGATAGATGAATCTGCCCGGATATTGCCTATGATTGTGTTTAGTTCTGATACCACAATCACTATTGCGGGCAAGAACGATATACATGGATCAGATTGATGAAGGAAAGATCATGATAGAACCAAGAGAGGCGCCGGATTCGAAAAATTATTGGGACCCTGAAAGATCTATGATCATCAGAAAGGTAAAAGAAGAAGACCTCGCCGCTATCGCCAGATGCCACATCCAGAGCTGGCGAGAGACATATCCCGGCATCATGCCCAAAGAAAAGCTCGATGCTCTAAATATCCCTGCAAGCATGCGTAATTGGCAATATACCCTGGATCAGAGACAGGTATTCCTGGTAGCTACAGTATCCGGCACAGTGTGCGGGTTTGCATCAGGGGGTGAAAACCGTAGTAATCCGGATAGCGAAACTGGCATTGGGGATACTTGCAGTGCAGAATTGGGTGCCTTGTATCTATTAAAAAAGCACCAGGGATTGGGGATCGGAAGGGCGCTATTTGACGGCTTCTGCAAAGAAGTATTGGATCGCGGTCATCACAGTATGGTGGTATGGGTGGCCGAAAAGAATATTTCTTGCGGATTTTACGCTCATATGGGCGGTGAGCAGGTGGATAGGAAGATATTGAAAGTAATCATTACTGATGTCCCTGTCATCGCTTACCGCTATTCGTACGAGCTTTTGCAACAGCATGCCGCAAATGCACAACTCAGCCTTGATTGATAAGCCTGTTTTGATCCTGATAGGCGGAGCACCGGGTGTGGGAAAAACCACCCTGGCGGCTTCACTGAACCAGGTTCTGCCCAGCAGCGTTTGGCTGGATGGAGACGATCTCTGGCGCATGGATCCCTTCATTGTGAATGATGCTACAAAAAAAATGGTACTACGGCACATCAGCTATGTACTGTCGTCTTTGCTTAGAGAGGATTTTCAGTATGTGATCTTCTCGTGGGTGATGCATGAAAAGAGCATTCGGAAGCAGGTGCTATCTTCACTGGATACAGATTGTTATCGCCTGATAAATATATGCCTTACCTGCAGCGACAGGGAACTGCTGAAACGCATTACTGCATCACCTGCAAAACGAAATACTGAGCTTGCTCTTGACCGGCTTGCGACATCTATTGCAGAGTATCCCAACAACCTGGATACCACGTCGATGAGCCCACAAGAAGTTTTGGAACATGCCCAAAACCTGATTGGCACAATAGCTTTGTAAGTAGATATACCTGATAGCCTTATCCACAAGTGGATTTGTCCGGGAATTTGATGCGAAGGCAATCCCGATATAAGGGCAACCTGTACCGGTAAGATGCCCATAACTCCGCATCACTCTTGTCTTTACAAAAGTCTGCAGGAGATTGATGGATTCGATGTAGAAGGACATCCCAGGCAGGAGCAAGCCACAATACACTTTTAGACCTCAGAAAATCTCGATTCTCGGTCATTTCCACAACTCCTCCCCCGCAAGCTATCAATCCACTGTAGCTATAAACTGAAGAGAGGGATCCGGCATCATACTCACCGGTCCCTCTCAATATCTCGCTTTCCTTCTCACGAAAAGAAAGCCATCCATTTTTTGTTACATAATCGCTAATGCTCTGTCCCTGCTTTGCACAAAACAGGTCATCGGTATCCCAGGCAGGTATTTTCCAAGACACAGACAGCTTCCGTGCCAAAGTGCTCTTCCCCGCACCACTGAAACCGATTATGTATAACAGCATCTACAATCTGGCGCTTACGTCCTTTTCAACTTTCTCACTTAATGTGCGGCACTTGTCCAGGAGTTCTTCCGCTTCTGCAAGAGTGCTTTTGCGGAAGTTTTCGTCCGTGATGCCGGAGATATTGATACGGATATTGAAGTATGCGGCTTTGGCTGCAGCAAGACCAACTAAAGCTGCTACGCCAGCATCGGAGAGTGCGTTCACGTTTCCGATCTGGCATACTTTATCTGCCAACTGAATTGCTTCCAGAGAAATCCTCAGACTTTCCAGGGGAGCGATGATGGCACCTTGAGTGCATTTCTCGATCTGTTGATCCCGATAGGCAATCTCTTCATCCGTCTTTTTGGGCAGGCGCATAGCATCCATCATGGCATAGAAGGCATTGGTATCCACATCTATACAGTGCATGGCGCGTTCTTTGATGCTCTGACCCAAGGGGGCATATTCCAGGGCCATGTTTTGCACTTTCTCATAACCCTTTTTATCTATGGTGAGGTTTGAGACCATTGCAGAGAGTGCACCGCTCATTGATGCGCATAGTGCGGCAACTGATCCGCCACCGGGAGCGGGAGCGTCTGTAGAAAGCAGGTCGCAAAAGCCTTCCACCGTCATTGCGCTTAGGCGATTGCTATCCTGAATCGCATACTCAATCACTTTTCTATTCAGATCAAATGGCGCTAATTCAGCCAAACCCATAGATTGGATGGCGGTTTCCATGATCATCTTTTCGGGAATTCCGGTGGATTCGTTCATCTTGGAGAGGTAGTATTTTCCGCTTTCCAAGAGTGCTGCTTTGGGGATAAGGCCCACCAGTTCACTTCCGGTTACCTGAATTCCCATCTCACCAGCCAGTTCACGCACTTTATCCAATACTTTATGAGGAGGCGTAACCTTGTAGTTGGTAAGGTTTATGCTGATCTGAGCGCGATTGTAGCCATCGATGTACCAACCCACTGCTTTACAATGCGTAAAGAGACCGGGCTCCATAATTTTGTTACCATTCTCGTCTTTCAGCATCTTGCCGTCTTTGCTCCGTGCTGCTTTGCCGCTTTCGCGGATGGTAAGGGCTATTTCGTGGGCTTTCTTTTTGTCTCTGGTATTCAGATTGATATTGTAGGCAATCAGGAACTCCCTGGCGGAAATGGCTGTAGCTCCGCTTTTAGCGTTGAATACATGGGGGCCAAAATCAGGTTTCCAAGATGGATCCTGGGCCTTTTGAGGCAGCGCTTCATATTCGCCGGAGCGCACATTGGCCAGGTTCTTCCATTCCGGCTTTGAAGCGGCATTTTCATAGAGATATACAGGAATTCCCAATTCATCTCCCACTCTTTCTCCCAGTTTACGTGCATATTCCACACATTCTTCCATCGTCATATCCGAGATCGGGATAAATGGGCACACATCGGTAGCGCCCATGCGGGGATGTTCACCGTGGTGTTTACTCATATCGATCAATTCAGCTGCTTTTTTGATAGCTTGAAATGCTGCTTCAACCACAGCTTCCGGTTCCCCCGCCATCGTAAAAACTGTACGGTTGGTATCGGCTCCGGGATCGACATCCAAAAGAGCTACATTCTTCACGGTTTTAATAGCCGCTGCGATGGCATCCAATACGCTTTGGTCTCTGCCTTCACTAAAATTTGGAACGCATTCCATCAATTTCATGGGATTACCTCGTTTGTTTATGTATTTTTACTTTTACAATTTTCTTGTCTGTGGCTTGTAACACTTGGATTCGATAAGGCTCCACTGTGATAAACTGCCCTTGATTTGGTATCTTTTCCAGATGATCAAGGATGAGTCCGGCGATAGTCTCATAATCGCCCTCGGGGAGCTCGATGCCGTAGTCATCCGCCAAGCGGTCTATTTCCACATCTGCCATGGCAATCCAGGTGTTGGCGCTGATCTGTTCCACATCCGGGATTTCATCGTCGTCATATTCGTCTTCTATCTCGCCTACGATCTCTTCCAGGATGTCTTCAATGGTTACGATACCTGCAGTTCCGCCATAAGAATCCACGATTATCGCCATGGATTTCCTTTGAGATTGCATCTCTTTCAATAGTACATCCACGTCCATGTTTTCAGGGGCAAAGTAAGGTTCATGAACAATCTCGCCTGCTGTTACATTATCCTTAATGTCTTTTTTGAGAATATCGTAGATTATCAATACTCCGATAATGTCGTCGATGCTATTGCGATAAACAGGATAGCGGGTAAAGCCTTCGTCCCTGGCCAATTCTATCACTTCCTGGATGCTTGCGTTTTCTGCTATGGCAACTATATCAGTGCGCGGAACCATCACATTACGTGCGTCCAGCTCTTTCAGATCCAGAGCGTCCTCGATCATCTCCAATTGGGGCTGCATAGCTCCGTCTTCACTGCTTTCCGCCAAAAGAAAGCTGATGTCGTCTTTCGTAAGATAATCGTATTGATTGTTCTCAGTAAGCTTCAACAGCTTGCGCAATGCCAGATTGATGTAGCTTACAATCGCCACAAAAGGACGGAATATATAGTAGAAGAAGATTAGCAGAGGATATAAGCGGGGTACAATCCTATCGGCATGGTCTCTAAATACAGCCTTGGGTACGATCTCACCAAATATCAGGACAATGGTACCTACTACCAGTGAGGTGAAGCGCGGATCCAAAGCAGAACCCTCCATTTGGGCCACAAATAGTGTGGAAAGTGAAGATAGAATGGCATTGGCCACGTTATTGCTGATTAAAGTAGTTCCCAAAAACTTGTCCGGCATACGGATAAAACGCAATAGAGATGCATCGCGGCGACTACGGCGGGAACTGTGCTCCAGAGCAATCTGGTCGATGGAGATCAATCCGGACTCCAAACCAGAAAAGAAGAATGACATCACCAAGAAAAACAGCAGTACTACAAAGATCAACAAGCTCTGGAACATTTATCCGTTTACCTTCTCATTCCTCCATGCCACACGCAGTGATTGGATGAATTCATCGATGTTTCCTGCCAGAAAACCGTCCAGATTGTAACTTGTCAAGTTTATTCTATGATCTGTTACTCTGGATTGAGGAAAATTGTAGGTTCTGATCTTGGCAGAGCGATCCCCTGTGGAGACCTGAGCTTTGCGGGAGGAGGCGATATCTTGTTCCTGGCGGCTGATTTCCAGATCCAGAAGTTTACTGCGCAAGACCTTTAGTGCTTTGGCCTTATTCTTGATCTGAGACTTTTCGTCTTGGCAGGTGACCACCAGTCCAGTGGGTATGTGAGTGATACGAACGGCAGAATCGGTGGTATTCACACTCTGTCCACCATTTCCGCTACTGCGATATACATCTATGCGCAAGTCGTTGTCGCTCACTTCAATATCTATATCATCAGCTTCCGGCAGTACAGCCACGGTAACTGCTGAGGTGTGAATTCTGCCTCCAGACTCGGTTACCGGTACGCGCTGAACCCGGTGTACCCCACTTTCAAAACGCATCAGGCCATAGGCATTCTCTCCGCTAAGCTGCATCACAACTTCCTTGTAACCGCCCAATCCGGTCTCATTGGTATCTATCACCTGTATCTTCCAGCCTTTCATATCGGCATAATAATTGTACATTCTAAAGAGATCTGCCACAAACAGCGCTGCTTCTTCCCCACCGGTACCTGCGCGAATCTCGATAATGGCGTTCTTTTCGTCGTTAGGATCCCCGGGAATCAAGAGATCGCGAAGGCGCAGCTCGATCTCCTCAAGGCTTCTATCCAGATCTGTAATCTCTTCCTTCGCCATGGCAATCATCTCAGGGTCATTTTCGCTTGCCAAAAGGCTTTTGGTGGCCACCAATTCCTGCTGTACACGACTGTATTCGGCGTAACAATCCGTGATGGCCTCCAACTCCTTGTAGCGCCGCATCATATCTCTGTACTTTCGGGTATCTGAGATCAACGCAGTATCCGAAACGCGTCCCTGGAGTATGAGAAACTCTTCTTTCAGAGCATCCAGTTTGTCAATGGGGATCATGTCACTTTTCCAATAGAACTACCCGGTGATCGCTGTAGTCCATGTCCAGCGCAGCTTTCATGGCTACCAGCGCAGTCTCCACCATACTGTCATCCGGAGGTTGTGTGGTAATGCGCTGTAAAGCCATGCCCGGGATGGTCATAAATCTCACAAGGGGATGTTTTAGATTTCGGCCGGAAAACTTCAGCACTTCATAGCTGAGACCCGATATCACCGGGATCAGGATAAGGTGATAAGTCAGGCGCAGATACACCGGAATCGTAGTACCTATGATGACTTGAGATACCAGGGTATCGGTGATGGAGAAGAACAGGATGCCCACCAGCAGCACAAAGAACATGAAGCTGGTGCCGCAACGGGGATGAATGGTAGTAAAGCTTTGGATATCAGGAATCTGCAGAGTACTATTGTGCTCATAAGCATTCACGTTCTTGTGCTCTGCTCCATGATAACAAAACAGGCGTTTTACATCCTTCATCAGAGATATTGCCCAGATGTAGATTACAAAGAATACAATGCGGATACTGCCTGCAAAGAGATTGAAAAAGAAGTCCTGCTTGGAAAGCTTTAGCCAATCTGAAAGCTTGTATGGCAGCAGTCCAAATAGCAAGAACGCCAGTCCAAAGGCAATTATGAAGCTGAATATCTCTTCCCGCTTTTCTGCTGCCTTACTCTTTTCCTTCAGCTTTTCTCCCTTTTCTTCGGCTTCCTGTCTCAGATCCAATTCGAAGCGTTCAGCCGAAAAGGTGAGGGTGGAGAAACCGATCTTCATCATCTCGATGAGAGACACAAATCCGCGGACGATTGGTAAAGCATAGAACTTGTTTTTCTGCGTAGCGCTTACAAATGGCTGAAGCTTTAGTTCGATGTCTCCGTTTCTGCGACGAATGGCGGTTGCCAGACGGTCAGGTCCGCGCATCATTACGCCTTCGATAACCGCTTGTCCGCCTACACTAATTTCTTTTTTCATCTGCTAATCCTTATTAATATAAAAAACGCCACTCTCCCCCAAAGGCGGAAGACTGGCGTAAACAAATTTATAAGATCTACTTATCGCTGCTGAGATTGTATTTCTTATTGAACTTCTCGACACGACCGGCAGTATCCATAATCTTTTGTTTGCCGGTGTAGAAAGGGTGGCACACGTTGCAAATATCTACGTGCATGTCTCCCTTGGTGCTGGCGGTTTCAAATATGTTGCCGCAGGCACAGGT
>JALOBM010000082.1 GCA_023228285.1 Candidatus Cloacimonadota bacterium
AGTTGATGCTCTGGCGGGTTATGCTGAGATCTTTTGGCGTAATGTGATGGCAAGCGGCGTGATTCCGCAGATTTCCGCCATATTGGGTCCCTGTGCTGGTGGCGCTGTTTATTCCCCTGCCATTACTGACTTTGTGGTGATGGAAAAGAACAACAGCTATATGTTCGTTACCGGTCCTAAAGTAGTAAAAACCGTACTCAACGAAACCGTGAGCATTGAAGATCTGGGCGGAGCCAAAATCCATGCCAGTAAAAGCGGTGTAGCGCATTTTATGACCAACAGCGAAGAGGAAACTCTGATGCTGATCAAGAAATTGCTATCCTATCTGCCGGCAAACAATATGGAAGACCCACCGGTCTATCCCAGCCCGGATCCCCTTACCAGAGCCTGTCCGGAGTTGGAAGAGGTAATCCCGGACAATACTAATAAGCCTTATGATATATTGGACGTGATTCACCCCGTCTTGGATGACGGCGAGTTTCTGCAGGTAATGGGTAATTTTGCCCAAAATATAGTTGTCGGTTTTGGCCGTCTTAATGGTTACAGCGTGGGAGTGGTGGCAAATCAACCCAAGGTATTGGCTGGAGTATTGGATATCGACGCTTCCATCAAGGCCGCTAGATTTGTGCGTTTCTGCGATTCCTTCAACATCCCATTGGTGGTGTTTGAAGATGTCCCCGGCTTCCTTCCGGGTACTTCTCAGGAGCACAATGGCATCATCCGCAATGGTGCTAAACTGCTTTATGCCTTTGCTGAAGCCACCGTACCCAAGATTACCGTGATCCTACGCAAAGCTTACGGTGGCGCATACTGCGTGATGAACAGCCGCCATATGCGTGCCGACCTGGTATATGCCTGGCCCAGTGCCGAGATTGCCGTGATGGGTCCCACGAGTGCAGTGGAAGTAATCTTCCGCAAAGAAGCAAAGGATAGTGATAATCCCAAGCAAGTGCTCAAAGATCGCGAAGAAGAATACCGCGAGGCATTCTCGAACCCATATCGTGCCGCCGAACGAGGCTATGTGGACGATATCATCGAACCAGCTCAGACCCGTTTCCGCTTGATCCGCGCCCTGGAAATGCTGGCAAACAAAAAGGATAGCATCCCACCGCGTAAGCACGGAAACATCCCTTTGTAGGATGTGATGATGCGTAAGATATCATTATTTATACTGCTGCTTGTGCCCTGGCTCTTGTGTGCGCAGGACCTAATGCAGGATAGCTCGCAAGCCAATGCTGATTCCCTTGTCTTGGCACGCGAGCGGGAAGTAGCATCAGAGTTCGGCTTTCGGGATAGTAACACTTTGAAAGATGTGGCAGTCAAGCTGGAAATCGAAGATATTGCTCGGTGGAAGCATGCGTTGAACCTGGAACCTGAAAACAAAGCTTTGGACAATATGAGTTTGCGACGCTTGGGCATCACCCCATATCAGGCTTTTCTGGCAAAACAGACTGTGGATTATGGCTTCAATGAGCTTAGTAGCCTTGGCACGGTTGCAGCAAAGCTGGATATACCTATCAAAAAGATGAAAGCGATGCTGGGATACAACGATTCCATGGATACCAGTCAGGACAATTTATCCCTGCAGGCCCTGAATATCGAACTGGAAACGATTAGCGGGTTGAAGGAAGACTTTGATGAACACATCCTTTCTTATAGCGGATCTGTGACATTGGTGGGCATACTTATTGTATTTAGTGCGCTATTGATTACCAGTATTATCATCAGCCAATTGGTACATCTGAATAAAAAGAAAGATGAGGAGAGCAAGATCACCGTAAGCAGTTCCGGTAAAGTGAAGAGCGCACCCAAAGACCTGAACAGCAATGTGATAGTGGCTGCAATCACGGCACTGCATATGCATAGAATGGATCTGGAAGAACGCCGCAAGATGGTGCTTACCTTCCGCCGCACCCCTACCAATCAATGGCGAGCAAGTGCAGTGCTCAGCATGCCAAACCGCGAAATGACTTCTGTAAGGAGACCCAAATGAAAACCTATAAACTCTTGATTAACGGTGAGCGCTATGACGCTCGCGTGTTGGAATACAGCAGTTCTCATGCCAAGATAAATATAAACGGTCATGACTACTTGGTGCAGATCGAAGAAGACCACAGCAGTGATGTTCCCAAACTGGGCGGTCAGGAAAAGGCCGTACCTATGGCTCCCGCATTTAACAGCGATTTTGACTTGGGTTCGGGGGAGATGCGTGCTCCTCTGCCCGGTGTGATTGTCTCCATTCCGGTAAAGGAAGGTGATGAAGTAAAGAGCGGTCAGACCATAATGATAATAGAGGCTATGAAGATGGAATCCGAGATTGCCTCGCCAGTAGATGCCAAAGTGGCAAAGATAGTAGCCAAAGAACGTGCTTTGGTTCAAGAAGGCGACATCCTCATGATTCTGGAAGGTGGCCAGGTTAAACAGAGCCCCACTGTGACCCGCAGACAAGTCCGCAGTGATGCAGTCCTTGCAACACAATCTGGATCAGCTCCCGTGGCAAGTCCCGCAGGCGATAAAAAGCTGATAGCTCCCATCCCCGGCACCATCATCGATGTGAAGGTAAATGTGGGACAGCGAGTTCATAATGGGGACGTAGCATTGGTTTTGGAAGCCATGAAGATGGAATCCGATATTCATTTCTTCCGGGACGGCGTAGTGAGTAAAATAAATATCAGCAAAGGCGACAGTGTTCAGGAAGGTGACATCCTGATCGAGCTGGAGGACTAAGGCATGCAGGAACTTCTACAATTTATCCAGACAACGGGATTCCTGAATGTGGAAATTGGCGATATCATAATGATTGCCGCTGGACTGTTCTTTGTGTATCTGGGTATCAGCAAGGAATTTGAACCTCTGCTATTGGTTCCCATCGGCTTCGGTATGGTCGTGGGAAATATTCCCGGAGTAGCGGAACAAGGATTAGGTGTACAGAGCGAAGGCTCTGTGCTGTCCTATCTGTATTTTGGGGTAAACAAAGGAATATATCCATCCCTGATCTTTTTGGGTGTAGGAGCGATGACGGATTTTAGCGCACTGATTGCGAATCCCAAGTTGATCCTATTGGGTGCTGCAGCGCAGTTTGGCATCTTTGCCACCTTTATTGGATCCATCCTGTTAGGCTTTACTATCCTGGAGTCTGCCTCCATCGGCATCATCGGTGGAGCGGACGGCCCAACCTCGATCTTTTTGGCCAGCAAGTTAGCACCCCATCTATTAGGCTCAATTGCCCTTGCAGCATATTCATATATGGCACTGGTACCGGTTATTCAGCCACCCATCATGCGTCTGCTTACCACCAAAAAAGAACGCCTGATCCGCATGAAACCTCTGCGAGTGGTATCTAAGAAAGAAAAGATATTCTTTCCCATTGTGGCATTTATCGTAACCACTTTCATAGCTCCGGGATCAGTTGTGCTTTTAGCTATGCTCTTTCTGGGTAATCTGCTCAAAGAAAGCGGTGTTACAGATCGCCTGGCAAATAGCGCTAAATCTGTGTTGATAGATGTGGTGACGGTGCTGATCGGGCTCACGGTAGGCGCAAAGACTACTGCAGATGTGTTCCTGACTCCTTCCACCATCAAGATTTTTATCCTGGGAGCTGCAAGCTTCTCCGTAGCAACAGCATCCGGAGTGATCTTTGCCAAGGTCATGAATCTGTTTTCCAAAAACAAAATCAATCCCTTCATCGGAGCTGCCGGTGTTTCTGCCGTTCCAGCCGCTGCCCGTGTAGCACAGGTGATGGGGCAGAAATACGACCGGGCAAACTACCTGGTGATGCATGCCATGGCACCAAACGTGGCAGGAGTGGTTGGCTCCGCTGTAGCAGCCGGCGTACTATTGGGACTCTTCGGTTCCTGATGCGAAACCTGCTCGCTATGATTGCCAATTGATATATAGGGTGCATAACCAATGGCTTGGGACCTCAAATCCCGGGCTTTTCTCTGCTCAACAGATGACAGATTAGACTCATATGTCCCTCAGCAACGAAACATTCCATTCTCTGTGGTTGTGGATATAGTTCCATAGCATTCCATTAAGCATGGCAATGAGTAAATGGGATAAAGGTACTGAATGAGCAAATTCATAAGAAGAAATTGGTTGACGAAATTGTAAGGGTATCAGTTTATGATACTATTGAGATTGTGTGCGCAGAGAGCATATGCCATCTCAATAATGCCAATATCGGCAGCCTATAAACACATGGACAACGACTTTTTTGGATATGGGACTCAATTCCCATGGACTTATTTTGTGATATAAAACATAATTCAGGGAGGAATTATGAAGAAACTACTTTTTATGTTTATGCTCAGCCTGATGATGGGCAGTGGGCTTTTTGCGCTTGCAGCAGGTGATATCGCCATCATAGCAGTGCACACAGATGCAAGCAAATACATGGCATTTGTTACTCTTACTGATATCCCTGCAAATACGGTTATCAGCTTCACCGATAATGCCTGGAATGCTACGACAGAGACTTGGCGGAGTGGTGAAGGAACCATTGCATGGTCAAACGAAGCTCAAACTGATGCAGGAACTGTAGTTCATATAGGCCTTGTTAGCCCTTTCTCAGCTAATGTTGGTACCGTTACAACCAGTTCGGGTTTTACCCTTTCTACAAGCGGAGACCAAGTATTGGCTTATGAAGGCACTACTGCACCTACCACAAACAATGATTCTACCTGGTTGTATGGATTTTCTACAGAGTCTTTCAGTTGGGGAGATTCTTCTACAACTTCTGATATCCCAACCGTACTAGCAGACTACTCTGTAGCAATTACGTTAACTACTACAGATGTTGATAACGCAGTGTTCGCAAATGGTAGTATATATATTGATATCATATCGGTAACTGGCAGTAAAAGTGAGCTACTCATGCTGTTCACCGATAATACAAAATACTTCATCAGTGACACAGCTATTGTTATCCCAGAATATACTTTCACAGTTACAGGCGGGGGGCTTCCTTTTGCCGCAACTCCCACCTTCAATCCAGAAGCGGGTACTTATTACACTACTCAGAGTGTTACTATCAGTACTACCACTCCCGGTGCGAGCATTTATTATACATTGAATGGAGATAATCCTACGGATGCCAGCACCCAATACACATCAGCCATACAGATTACTACAAGCACGACCGTAAAGGCTATAGCCTACGCAAGCGGCTATCAGCCCAGTTCAATAGCAATGGCTGATTATGTGATTGAGACCCCGCAATACGCCACGATTCCATATACCCAAACCTTTGATGCGGATATGGGAGATACCTACAGCTATAGCGTGTCTGGTCCCACCAAAACCTGGTACTACACTGATGGCACAGCAGCAATAAATGGTTACAATTCTGGTGATACCGAAGAGGATTGGCTAATCCTGCCTGGTTTGAACATGAACCTAAATTCATACGAAAAGATGAGCTTTGAAACATGGGGTTTGTATGGAACTCCCGGAGTTGATAACTATTTGAAGCTTTTTTACTCTACAAACTATGCTGGAGTCGGTAATCCCAGCAGCGCTACTTGGACAGAGATTTCCTTCACATCACCATCGGAACCTGATGTCTGGGCAAATTCCGGACTATTGGATCTATCCGGCATCTCAGGCACAAGTGTATTCTTTGCCTTTAAATACTATGCTGTTGCCGGTAACTACACATATTGGAAGGTAGATAACATCAATATCTACAATCTGGATCCCGGTCAAGCGGTGGTCACAGTAAGTACTTCTTCTCTCAGCGGATTCAATTATGAGGTGGACCAAGGTCCATCCGAAAGCCAGACCTTCACAGTGAGCGGAGTAAACTTGAGCGGCTCGATCAGTATTGTTGCATCAGCAAACTATCGGGTTTCTAGCAATGGCACGTTTTATAGTACCAGTCTTTCCCTTACTCCTGTAAGTAGTACCGTTGATGTAAAAACAATTTATGTAAGATTGACCTCTGGTCTTTCTATTGGGGATTATCCGGGAACCATTACCATCAGCTCCACCGGAGTAGATCAGCAAACCATTACTCTTAGCGGTGCCGTTACTGAGCCAATCCCTCCAGCGGCAAACCTGTTCTTCAGCGAATATCTTGAGGGTAGCAGCAACAACAAAGCTCTGGAGATCTACAATGCTTCCGGAGCACCTGTAGTTCTTTCCAATTATAGAGTTGATCTCTATGCTAATGGAGCTACCACTCCGGGTAATACACTTACATTGTCTGGCACATTGGCAGACGCTAGTATGTTTATTATAGCGAACGCCAGCTCAATTCCGACGATCCTGGATGTGGCAGATGTTACCGCCACAGTTACCTATTTTAATGGCGACGACGCTGTAGCCTTGGTATATATTCCGGATGAATCGATCATTGATGTTATTGGTGAAATCGGTAATGATCCAGGTACTGCATGGAATGTGGCGGGTGTTACCAATGCCACACTGAATCACACCCTAATCCGTAAACCTACAGTTGCTACTGGAAACTCAAACTGGGCAGCACAACAGGGTACCAATGCTGAAGATAGTGAATGGATGGTGATGGCGCAGGATTACATTGCTGATCTGGGTCTTCACACCTACAATCCCGGGGGCAATCCTATGGCTTCTGCACCTGTATTTGATCCTCCCGCTGGTGCTTATTTAGTTCCGATCAACGTGAGCCTCAGCAGCTCTACTCCTGATGCAGTAATCCGTTATACCACAGATGGTTCAGAGCCCACCGCAACGTATGGTACAATTTATTCCACTCCTATCGCTATCTCTGCCTCCACTACTATCAAAGCCATAGCCTACGCCGATGGATATGATCCCAGCATAGTGGTGGAAGCTACCTACGCTTATCCTACTCCCATCAGCAATATCGCTGCCCTGAGAACGCAACCTACCGGAAATACATATGTTTATACTCTCACCGGTGAAGCTGTACTCACATTCCAACTGAGCAACCGCAATCAGAAGTACATTCAAGATGCTACTGCAGCTATCTTGATTGACGATTACTCAGCAGTGATCACGAGTACCTACAACCTTTATGATGGCATCACAGGCATCACAGGGTATCTGAGTCTTTATAACCAACTTCTGCAGTTTATTCCCGTTGCCGATCCCGGTCCTGCTACTTCTGCGAATAACGTTGTGGAACCGGAAGTGCGAACCTTGGCGAGCCTTACCAGTGCTGATCAGTGCAAACTGATCAAGGTGATGGATATTAGCTTCTTATCGACGGGTACCTTCTCATCCTCGGCTCAGAATATCAATGTGGAGGATGCTTCCGGAAGCCTCGTCCTGAGAACCTTCACTGGTGCGGATTATGCTGGCACTACTATCCCAGTCGATCCCTTGAATCTTATCTGTCTGGTGGGTCAATACGGCGATGATATGCAGATCGGACACCGTTTCCTTAGCGATATCGAAATGCCTCTGAGCAGCCCGGAGGTGGATATCGCCTTGATGGATACCATGCTGCATCTCAGTTGGCCTGCGGTTAGCGGCGCCACTAGCTACAGAGTGGAAGCAGCGGATAATCCCTATGCCACCGCGTTCACCACGGTGGGTACCACAAGTTACACTGAGATGCTGATTACTCCTTCTGCATCAAAGAAATTCTACCGTGTAATAGCTTTACCCTGATTGACAAACATAAATCATATCTGCGGGATGCCACAAGGTGTCCCGCTTTTTTGGTTTGCCCCAAAGCTTCGCTGTACTCAGCTTTGGGTACCCCGGAAGTTACCTCACAAAAAAACTGCGCATTTCCGTGGGGATCCCGGTAATACTCTTCAAACCTTCCGCTGTTGAGCCTGACAATTCGCGATAATTTGGGTAAATCTGTGGACAAAAAAAGCATCAAGATGTCTCTTTATGTAAAGCAGTGCCGAAGTAGATATAAAGGCGTTATCATCCTATGCTCACTCGATGATAACCCGACTATATCAGGTTCATCTCTAGATAACCCAGAGGAGGAAAATAGAATAAAACATAGGCTGAACGGTGTCTTTCGTACCGGTGATCGCCGCAGCGCCGAAAATTGTAGAAAGGTATCCTCCAGTACGGAACCCCTCACTTTAACACCGTCAGGTAGGGTAACATTATATATTTTGTATCTCATTGTTTACCTATACGTGATATGGTCAAATGGACTTCAATATCTGGGGTGGATTCTATGCAACGAAGTCCAAGCCACCACTTAACTTATTTAAACAGAGGTAGTATGGGTGAACTCTGTGTATTACTTGGGTTTAAGTCTGATGTAATAATGTCTGATATCTTTCAGGTGTGCAGAAGAAAAGCATTGACATATTTCGGGGACTGAAAAACAAGGTTATGAATAAGAATAAAAGCAAGAACATAGAGTGAGC
>JALOBM010000083.1 GCA_023228285.1 Candidatus Cloacimonadota bacterium
AGCTGTTGTTCTTTTCCATCACCACAAAGTCCGTAATGGCAGGGGAATAAACAGCGCCACCAGCACAGGGACCCAATATGGCGGAAATCTGCGGAATCACGCCGCTTGCCATCACATTACGCCAAAAGATCTCAGCATAACCCGCCAGAGCATCAACTCCTTCCTGGATGCGAGCGCCGCCCGAATCGTTCAATCCGATCAAGGGACAACCGTTTTTGAGCGCCATATCCATGATCTTACAGATCTTTTCAGCATAAGTTTTGGATAGCGAACCGCCAAAGACGGTGAAATCCTGCGCAAAAAGATAGACAACGCGGCCATTGATAGTCGCACTGCCGGTAACCACACCATCGCCGTCATATACTGTGTCTTGCATGCCAAAGTTTGTGCACTGATGTCTCACAAAGAGGTCAAATTCTTCAAAGCTGTCTGGATCTACCAGACTTTCAATGCGTTCGCGGGCAGTAAGTTTGCCTTTCTCGTGCTGCTCGGCAATACGCTTTTCACCGCCGCCGAGCATGGCCTTCTGTTTGCGAACCCTCAACTTGTCCAAGGGTTTAAGTGTCTCCATTTTCTTCTATATCCTTATGTTTTTTTGTTAAGCATTCTCTCATAAGTGACATCATTTTTACCGGGCTGTATAAGTAAAGCTAAATCTTCCGGGTAGGGGATACTGATTCGCTGACACACACACTGAATGTCCATTGGCTTGTTGAGTGTTCTGGCATCTCTACGCAGTTTGCTGATTACTCTGATCGCTGATGCTACTTTCTCATTGTAATTTGAGCTGAAAGAAGGCTCCAGTGCCTCGTCAAGACACGTATGCCGTATGTTACTGGTCTGCCAAACTCTAATTTTGCAGATACTTCTACCGATGATTCAAAACCTTCGTTCCTCCTCTGGTTTATCTATACTTGAACCTGATATTATCGGGTAATCATCGAGTGAGTACAGGATGATAGCGGCTTGATATCAGCTTCATCACTGCATCGAACAAAGGGGAAGAGGAGAAAAACTCAAAAGAGTCCTTCGGTAGCTGTGGCAATTTCCCAGCTTGATCTGACACCAGCAAATCTGACAAGAAACCGGGAAAAAGAGTTGACGTTTAAGTGCCCGCCAATAACTTGTGTTTAATAGATAATATTCTACAAAATTGGAGTGAGAATGCAAGACAATCCCTTACTACGCAAAGAGAACACTCATCGTCTGAAGGCAATCCCTTTTGATGAAATTAAACTTGAACACTTCATGCCTGCCTTTGAAGAAGGACTAAGAACCGCCAAAGCAGAGATTGAAGCCTTGAAGAATAATCCAGAAGCCCCCACTTTTGAAAACACGATCCTGGCTATGGAGAATGGAGCTGTGGAACTGGATTATGCCTCTACGGTCTATTTCAACCTTTTAGGCGCTCATTCGGATGCCGAGTTCAAAGCTCTAGCACAAAAAATCTCTCCCATGCTGGCAGAATTTAGCTCGGCAATCGCTACCGATCCCAAGATCTTCGAGCGTGTGAAAACAGTATATACCGAAGAAGTGGCCGGAAAGCCAAAACCTACTCTGCCAAAGGATCTCAGTGATAAGGAAGCCCTACGTAGAGCAGAACGCTATCGCCTGATCGAGCGCAGCTACAAAAGCTTTATCCGTGGTGGTGCACTGTTGAAAGATGCAGAGAAGAAACGCTTTACCGAGATCGCTATGGAGCTTTCACAGCTCTCACCCAAATTTAGCGACAACGTTTTAAACGCAACCAATGCATTTGAGTTGCACATCACCGATCCCAAAGACCTGGAAGGCATACCTCAAGGAGTATTGGATGCCGCAGAATTTACGGCACGTAAAAAAGGCAAGGAGAGCGGATGGCTCTTCACCCTTCAACCTTCCAGCTTAACACCGCTGCTCACCTATTGTAAAAACCGTGAAATCCGACGCAAAATATCCACTGCCTACAATTCACGCGCTTTCAAAGACCAATATGACAATTCGGATATCATCAAACGCACTCTTGTCCTGCGCAAGGAACGCGCCAAGCTCCTGGGCTACGAAAATCACGCTGAATACGTGCTTGAAGACCGCATGGCAGCCAGTGTGGATACGGCCAGAGAGTTTTTGGACAAAGTGTATGAAGTGGCATATCCAGCCGCTCTGAAGGAACGCGAGGAAGTGGCCAAGCTAGCTAAAGAATTGGATGGTATAGACACTCTGATGGGATGGGATTGGGCATATTACAGCAATAAACTCAAAGAAAAAATGTATGCCTACGATCCCGAGGAATTGCGGCCCTGGTTCAAAGTGGAAAATGTGATCGACGGTCTTTTCACAGTGGTCAATAAGATTTACGGCATCACCATGAAACAAGTCCACGATGTGCCAGTATATCACAAAGACGTAAGTACTTGGGAAGCTTATGATGAAGATGGCAGCTATCTTGGTTTGCTCTACATCGACCTCTTCCCCCGCGATACAAAACAAGGTGGAGCCTGGAAAAGCAGCCTGCAAGGTCAGGGACTGTATCACGACGGAATGCGCCGTCCGCAGGTAATGATAGTGGGCAGCCTCACTCCATCCACGGATAAAAGCCCTTCTCTACTGCGGCTGGACGAAGCTCGCACCATCTTCCACGAATTTGGTCATGCCCTGCATTCCCTTCTGGCAGACGGTTATTACCACGGACTCTCAGGCACTTCCGTACTCTGGGATTTTGTGGAATTGCCCAGCCAGATAATGGAAAACTGGCTTCTGGAAGAAGAGGCCTTGAACCTGTTTGCCCGGCATTATAAGACCGGCGAGCCCCTCCCCAAGGAACTGCTGGATAAAGTGATCGCTGCCAGGAATTTCAATGCCGGAACCGGAAACGTTACTCAATTGCGCTATGCCAATGTCGATTTCGATTGGCACCTGGCAGATCCAGAAAGCATCGATGACGTGGACAAATTCGAAAGAAACGCCACGAAACGCTTTACCCTCCTGCCTCCTGTGGAAGGAACCAACTTTAGTTGCTCCTTTTCCCATATCTTTGCAGGCGGTTACGCTGCTGGATACTACTCCTACAAATGGGCAGAAGCGCTGGAAGCTGATGCCTGGAGTCTGTTCAAGGAAAAAGGTATCTTTGACCATGAGACCGCTATGAACTTCCGCAGATACATCCTGTCCAGAGGAAATTCCTTCCATCCCCAAGAGCTCTTTGAGGCTTTCAGAGGACGACCTCTGGATCCTGAAGCGCTGCTTAAACGCGATGGATTGATATAGAAAACCTCCATTCATTAAGATATATAAGCCCGCTCTCTGCGGGCTTTTTCTTGAAGACAGCAAAGACAGATCCTGCCATCGACCAGAACCGTTCACCAGAGCGGTCTATTCATAGACATCATTATTGATGCGCAGGCGGGTTACATATATGATCTCGCATGCGCCATTACCGGTATCTTCCCGCGTAAGGCTGGAAGTCCAGTTGCCGATCCTATTCTTTCTGTCTGTGCTGATTACATTCACCAGAAAGCCATCAATCAGAACCTGATCTTTCTTCTTTACCCGTCCCATTGCCTTGCGGAGATTGTTATTAGCCGGGATCAGATGATTATTGGCAATATGGCTTTCCAAATAGGAGATATCCACTTTTTCCGGATGTTTGGTGCTAAACAGGCAAAAGCGCACTATCTGATCGAACTTCACGTAGGGCAAATACTGCTGAGTATTACCCCACGACACTGTATAATCCCAGGGAGAAAGATTGTGCATCCAACCTCGGCGGTACCTACGGTAACTTACTACAATTCCCGATAGCTGATAACGTTTCTGAGGGATAATGGTGTAACGCTCTTTTCCCCTATGGATAATCGGGATTATTGTATCTGGAGCTGCACTCTGTACAGGATCCATCAGAACGTCGATCGGCTTGGCTCTGTTTAGAGTAATGTACTCAGGTTCTGTGAGTGTATAAACATAGGAGCCGAACAGAATCAGGCTAACTACTAGTGTGGTAATTGCTATGACATCTTTCACGATCAATTCCTCATTGATAAACTCATAATTCCAGATGTGAAAAGCAGTCAATATCTTTTAGCTAATATTCTTGTCTTTATATCCGATCTTGCTTTCAGACAGTTAAGACTCTACACTATACACGGGTAATAAGTCCTTGATACCTACTACGATTATTAAGGTGGCAGTTCAACCCTAATAGCTTTTAAAAAGCCAGCATCAATAGAGAGCGGATTTCATCTTTCTTTAGCTTAAACACTTCTCCGATGGCAGGCTGCACCATTATCATGTCCAGGAGGGTGCTCAATTCGTTCTGTTTGATGCCCAAATCTCTCAAGGAACCTGCCAAACCCCAATCCTGCAGTTTATCGCGAAATCGGCGCACTGCCAAGGCTACGGTATCTTCGTTCCACACGCATTTTGCCCACCTCAGGAAGCAAGCTGGATTCTTCTCGCTCAAATACTCGATCCAAGCCGGGAAGATTACTCCCAGACCCTCACCATGTGCTATCTCCGGATGCAGCGCACTAAAAGCATGTTCGATACTGTGGCAGCCCCAGTCTCCTTCATGCAAACCCACTCCGCTGATGCCGTTCAGCGCCAGGGTCGCACTCCAGGCCAGGTTTCCCCGTGCCACAATATCTGCAGCATTTTGTTTGAGACGGTCTGTCATATCCACAATGGTGCGCAACAAGGCATCATTGATGGCCAACGTACTGAGAGCTCTATCGTCTGCGAAGTAGAATTCCAGAATATGAGCGATGGCATCCATGGCACCGTTTGCCGTTTGTTTGAAAGGCAAAGTGCTTTGCAGAGAGGGATCTATGATGCTCACCCGGGGATACAGGAAAGGCGAAGACACTCCCCATTTCTGCCGTGTCTGCATGTTTGTAATTACAGCATTACCGTTCATCTCACTACCCGTTGCCGATAGCGTCAGTACCGTGTATATGGGCAAAGCTTGTACGATCTTTTCCTTTTCCGTAAAGGCATTCCATGTTTCTTTGAGATATACTCCCGCTGCTGCAGCTTTGGCAGTGTCGATCACGGAGCCTCCACCGGCTGCGATAATAGCCTCAGAGGCGTTTTGGCGCAGCTGCAGCACGATCTCATTTACTTTATTCAAGGTTGGATTGGCCTGCACTCCCCAAGATTCTGTCATTTCTATACCAGCTGCCTTCATGCTTTCCAGAATGCGCTTGTACGCACCATTCATTTTCAAAGATCCGCCTCCGGCAATCAGATGACACTTGGTGATGCCATCTTTCTTTAGTATCTCGCCCAGTTCTTCTATCGATGACTGCCCAAAAAGAATCTGAGTGGGATTGTGAAAACTGAAAGCCTCCATCTATATCTCCTCCATCTTTATAATCTGACACTGAAGCCTATAGTGCCATAGTGAATTGCGGCAAAGGTATAGACCTCATCGTTGTCACTACCGCCTTCCAAGAGGCGATAACCGGCGCGCATGTTTAGTTTGTGATTGATTCTGAAATCCAAGCCCAAATACACATCTTCCGCTCTGCCGTATGGTGATGCCAAGCCCTCTGCTTCCAATACCAACTCCAATTCCTCCATGATGGGATATCCCAGGTCGAAATTGAGAAGCGGAACAAAGCCGATGTTGGTTTTGGAGGATTTCTTACTGCCATTCTTCAGAAGGATCTCTGCGTCTCGTATCTTGGCTGCCGCTCCCACAGATTTCAACACAAAGAGACGTTTGGGAAAGAAGTATCTGTAGCCCAGACGATAGGAATTGAAACGATATTCCGCATCAATCTCTTCACCGGCATTGAAGGTGACTCCTTCGTAATCAATTGTGTTTTCCAGGCTTCCCTTTGGCTTCAAGGTCAGAGGTGCTGCCATAAGTGTAATCTGATGCCGGGGGTGAGGCATGTAGTGCAAGAGCAATCTGCTGCTAAAGCCAGGATCGGTGCTTAGTTCGTCCGTGAAAGACAGCAAGGGACTATTGTTGTCTTTGTTTGGGCTGCGTACATCATTGTATCCGGAAATTGCCGCACTCAATTCGGTTTCAATACGAAAGCTGCCCTGAGCCCATAACGCAAGGGACAAAAGCATCATGCATAGCAGGATTATATTTCGTTTCATTGTGTTCCTCTGTAGATTCTTCTTAGAATACAAGATAAGCCAAAGCCGGAACAGGGCAATAATCAATCCACGCATATTGGGGCTCTATGTGATGTCTCAAGCCACTATTGCATTGTATTCATTTCTATATGCCGCTTCATCATGAGTAGTCCCAAGCTTATGTGTTGCGAAGGATAAAACAAAGAAGAGAAATGATACTCCTCTTTCCCTTTGTTCTATCCAGTGTTGAAGCTGATATCAAGGTGTTATTATCCTGTACTCACCCGATGATAACCCGATGATATCAGGTTCAAGTATAGATAATCCCAGGAGGAATGAAGCTTCTGAATCATCGGCAGAAGTATCTATCTTTTCGAAGTTCGGCAGTCCAGTAGCAAAACGACATTCGTGCCTTAACGAGTTGTTAGAACTTTCTCCGCAAAAGGTTGGCATTGGATACCACCGTTACCGAGCTGAGCGCCATTGCAATCTCCGCGATTACTGGATGCAATACCCCGAAAGCCGCCAATGGAATGGCTATCAGATTGTAGAAAAACGCCCAAAACAGGTTTTGACGGATCTTGGCAAAGGTCTGCACTGAAAGCTTGTGCGCCAAAGGTATGAGGTTTAGATCTCCTCGTAAGATCGTGATATCCGCCGCTTCGATGGCAATATCGGTACCCATGCCCATGGCGATCCCGATGTCTGCTTGCTTCAGAGCCGGAGCGTCGTTGATACCGTCTCCTACCATTGCCACTACGCTGCCACCGGCCTGCAGTTCTTTCACCTTCCCTGCTTTATCAGCAGGCAAAACATTGGCCAGCACATCTGTAATGCCGCATTTATGCGCTATCGCCCGGGCTGTATCCAGGTTGTCGCCGCTCATCATAATCGGCTTTATCCCTTTCTGCAAAAGGCTTTGTACCACACTGCGTGCTTCCTCCCGAATGGTGTCTGCCACATAAAAGCGAGCCAATAGCTTGGCATCGGTTGCCAGATAGATGTTGCCGGCATAAGCGAGATCAGCATCCGGCTCCGGTTCACTCTCGATACCGATTTCCCGCATCCAATTGAGACTGCCCAGATAGTAATTTATGCCTCCTATATCTGCAGATACTCCACGACCGGGACTGGCGTTAAAATTCTGAATGGGCTTCAGACTCAAGTTTTGTGCTTGTGCTGCATTCTTGATGGCAAGCGCCAGAGGATGTTCGCTGGAGTTTTCCAGAGCATAAGCCAGGCCAAGAACTTGTTCTTCATCACTTTCGAATACGTCTGTTTTGATCAGTTCGGGTTTACCGTGAGTGAGGGTGCCAGTTTTGTCCAGAAGCACCGTATCCACATCCTTCATACGCTGCAAAGCCTCACCGCTGCGAATCAGGATGCCGTTATTTGCCCCAATGCCGGAGCCCACCATCAAGGCGGTAGGCGTGGCCAGACCCAGGGCGCAAGGACAGGCAATCACCAGAGTAGCAATCGTGGCCATCAAAGCTGCCGCAATTCCATCTGCAGGAAGTGAAAGGGGTAATACTGTGTGCAGAATGGCTGCCACACTTCCCATGAAGCCAGGAAAAATGATCCAAGCAACAAAAACAAGCAGTGACAGCGCCAGGATCACAGGCACAAAGATCGCCGTGATGCGGTCTGCCAAAAGCTGGATAGGCACTTTGGAGTGTTGAGCATCGCTCACCATCTTAATCACCTGAGCCAGAAAAGTCTCCTTGCCTACTTTGGTAGCCCTGGCAAGGAAGTATCCATCTAAATTGATCGTAGCACCCAAAACGGCATCGCCTACAGTGCATGTAACCGGCATGGACTCACCGGTGGCAATAGAAATATCCAAAGAACTGGTACCGCTGGTGATAATGCCGTCTGTAGGAACCTTGGCTCCAGGTTTCACCACAAAGATATCTCCGGTTTTGATACGGTGTACGGGAACTTCCTGCTCGCAATCATCAATCATCAGAATGGCCGTCTTGGCACCAAGTGAGATCAGTTTGCGTATGGCTTCGGAGGCTTTACCCCTGGCTCTGCTTTCCAGATATCGTCCCGTGAGGTGGAAGGAGATGATCATGGCGGCAATACCTGCAAAATCGTGTGCAGAGATGTTCGTGATCACCAGTGACAACGGACTTACCATTAGAGATGAGAGAGTACCCAAAGCGATGAGCACGTCCATGTTTGCAGCGCGCCCCTTCAGGGATTTGAACGCAGAGACATACACGTGACGAGCGGGAAAAAGAACTGCCGTGAGAGATAAAGCAAACATAATCCAG
>JALOBM010000084.1 GCA_023228285.1 Candidatus Cloacimonadota bacterium
TTCCGTGTTTCTTTATATATCGCTTGGCTTCGTGTGCTAAACCGACCGCCTTCCAATGTCGAGTTTTGGCATCTAATATGGTGCTATGACGCCAAAAATTTTGGTGTAATGGTCCGCCGAAAATCATTGTCTCAAACAGTTCATTCTCCATAGCGCCAATAAATACCGTCGAAACATGTGTTTCTTGGATTTTACATAGCGGTATGTCTCGATCTCTCCCAGTCATTGGATAGTGCTTGTTATGAAGCGTTTCGAATGTTTCTTGCGGAGCACCAGCGCATATGATCGTCCTATCGATCATACGATGCTTACATCTTTCCAAAAAGATACCCCATCGATAAAAATTAGGCTCTTGAACGATTCTATAATCTTCGGTCAATATAAAATGTGGGAAAGGATAAATCTGCTGGAAAGCATATTGATCGCCCTCATCCGCCCTGATTTTCAGATCTGATACAATGCACGGATCAGTGTCTGGTGTTATAATGAAATCGTCAAACTTGTCGATCAGTTCAGAATCAGCTTCGATAAGCCATGGTTGATCGGCTGCAACATTTGCTTTTTTATATGGTATGATATTATCAAGCATTATTCTTCACCAACAACCTTCCCCCACGCTTGATCAAAAGATACAGTCGGATTAATGTCCTCAACTTTAATATTCGCACCTGTGAACGGCCTAACGTTCATTTGTGTTGCTGGTACTTCAAGCCTTTCGGCCAATATTTGTGCCATCAATTGTGCTGGAATCCGTTTACCGAATGTGAGTGGACAGTCAACGCTCCCCATCCAAGTCTGATTCTCGATATCCCAGATACCAAATTTTTTGGGATGCTTTAGAGTGCCTGGGACAAGATCTTCTTCTGTTATCTGCTCATTGCGCCAGTCTTCACCAACATCATCAATATCATCCATTATTCACCTTTCGTAGCACACGCTAACATAGTTCTGAACACGAGCATATTGGGTGTGTAATTGTCAAAATAGAACTGATCATCGCCATATTTAATCTTGGCGATGGCAGCAGCGACGGCAGGAGATCTACATGCACCAGCTAGGCAGTGCACCATTAACAAATCGACTTTATCCCATACAGACTCGACAAACTTCCATATTTGTTGAGCGTGATTCTCATTAAATAAGACTATTTTGTCGTGAGAATCAAGAAACTGCTCTGATGGCATTTTGTCGAGATCATAGAAAGCGACTTGCAGAAGATCAACAAGCTGACATTTGTTGATTTTTGGCCAGTCGCCAACTTCTGTACCAATCGATATACAAGCCCACGGTTTGCTATAGGTGAACTCACTCGCAGCCGATTTGCCTAAAACGAGAAGCTTTTTATTAATTGGCTGGCCTGCGTATAAACCAAACTCACTACAATCATACATTATATTTCGTCTTCTTCTAGTGCTACTCGGCAAGCAAACCGTAATAATCGTAGTTTGCGTTCTGAAATTTTTATTTCGATGTTTGGACCATCTTGCTCTCTAGCAACATCTAATATAAAACGCAATTCCTGACCAAGCTTTCTCGATATGACTGCTTCTGCGTCTCGAATGCCATCACGCACCATATCGGCATTCTCTGCAGTTCCCCAAACAGGATCATAAGAACTACTAATTGGACCGGGCATGTTATCTCATATTCGATTTTGATGCCGATATCATTGAATCAACCAATGGAATACCGTTGTATTCCATTGACATGAACATATTATTTAATCTTACCGTAATGCTATATCCACCAAATTCAAGCGCGGAAACCGACGATATTGGGCCTTTTTCTATTAACTCTACGGCTTGTTTGTATCTATTAGCTACATCTAATTCTTGTTGTAGCTTCTTTATTTTGTTTTGTAATGGTTCTATTAGAACACCTTGGATGGCTTCTTGCAATACTAACCCATCAAGGTTAACCATTGACTCATCACTGATTGATTTTTTCGTCTCTGGGTTTTGATTTTCGTCTGTCTTTTCTGGCTTGTGTGCAGCGGCGTAGTCGCGTATCATCTTAGCACGCAAGGCATAGATCTGATCCTGGACGGTGACATAATCACCAACTAAACAAGCATCCCAACTCTGTTCTTCTATTGATTTTGTAGTATCCATAATGATTCACCTCTTTTGGTTATCATTGTGAAATACTGCTAGATATTGAATAACGCTTCTAAGACAGTGCGTAGTGCCATTTCTTTTTCGTCTTTACTACCGCTGCTGTAAACAGCACACATGTCGTCAACGACTTTCTTAATCTCTGGATCGCATTTGTCGTAGATGTTCTTAAGCTCTACGAATATTCTGATGTCTGTTGCGAGTAAATTCGATATCTTGCAGGGATGTATTTTTGTGGTCATGTGAAGATAATATAGACTTGCTCGTGAATTTGTGTGCCATATCCAATATCATTTAAAACTGCCCCATCATAGCCCGAACGTTTTAACGATTTAACTAGTTTACTGACTTGCCAGTTGTCGTGAAGGTTAGTATCAAAGACGCTCGCAGGTGTATAATAATCGTTGTCAATTCCCACCTGTTTGGCCGTATGGTATATAACCTTTTCGGGGGCTGGGTTTCTAATGGTTATTATTGACCTATGGACTTCGCCGCCATGCCCAAAACGGTCATTATACATCTCTGCATAGCTCTGTGCCATTTCTTTAGACGTAGTATAATAGGTTACTAATTTCCCCTTTTTCGCAGATCCGCCGTGGAATACTTCAAGACTAGCGGACTCATTAATGGATAGCTTATTTAATAGCATATCGATTCCATTTGTGTTAATCTGTTTGAAATACACACAATTTCATCTATGGACACTGGCATTTTACGCAATACTTTCTGTATTTTATTTTTTGAGAGAACAAGGAGCTGAAATGGACCAAGAAGACGATATTCAATCTGAAATAGATAAAATGATCGAACGAATGGACAAAACCGATCCATTAGTAAATCGTATAAAGGCCGAACATAAAAAGAAAGATTGGGCTGGCATTGAGGTTTGCCCAATTTGTGGCGGTAAATTACATTTAACACACGCAGCATACAATGGACACGTTAGTGGTAGCTGCGAAACCGCCGATTGTTTAAACTGGATGGAATAATTATCCGGTTACAATCTTCAAATCAGCCATAAGTGCTTCGCTTAAGAAACCACTCGGGCTTTTACCATCAGTAATAGTCCAATCAGGTGCCAATATGGCATATGCTTCATCGCAATATGCCATAAAGAACGGCCAAGACATTTCCATAACCATTCCCCAACTAATGACCTTTAAAACTTTGTCGTCGTAATAAACGATTGGAACACAATGGCCATTATCGGGATTCGGTAGTGTTTTCGGATCTTGTGTTGGTGATCCAATCCACGACGAAGCTTCAGTTATATTCACACCATTCACGACATCTGGTAGAGCAACACCGGTGTATAAGCCACCAAACATCCATATTCCAAGCTTAACGCACTTTACATTTCTTGGTTTGACCCTTGTGTATGCTGTGATTTTGTGATCACCAACACCAACATTGTGCCAGTAATTCAGTACATCCAATAGATTACAACCAGTATCGGTTCTATCATTTAGGATACCATTCCAACCACTAGTTGCTTTATATGCTTTTAATATTTCTTCGTCGCTGACGATTATGGTTTTGCCACTCTCATAAGCAGACCAGCTCTCAATTAAATGGCCAGCACCAGCATAGGTGCAATCGCCAACCACATCATTTCCCATCATTGGCCACGTATTAACGCCAGATAACCAATCAGCACTTGCTGGGGGAGCTATATTTGGCTCGATGTAATTTTCAAGTTTAAGTGTTCTTCTATCACGACGCGGCGGTTTTTTACCAAATTTTCTGTTTAGCATGGTGCACCTTCAATAAGTGTGTTTAACGTATCTTTGATATTAAACAAATATAATTTTATGAGATTGCAAGCAGTATTAGGAATATTTCTTGCAAAGACTTCGACCAAGATGTAGTCGATATGATTAAAGATATATTCGGAGCGAAACATATCAAGAAACAATTCAGATATCGAGATGCTGAATAATTATGTCTGATATAGATAATATTGCTGATAGTATTGACGATTTTGACGAATATGGTGATGATGAAGAAAACTCGATTAATTGCATTATAGATGGTGCTGAAGATATAGGTATCTCTTTAACGCAAAAACAAGTTATAGAGATATTAGAACAAGTTGGGCTTGATGCAGCTGATATCTCTATGAATCAGCCAGTTTATGATGGTGAATCATGTAAGCATGGCAGATATATATTATATAAAGGTTTTAGAAGTGAAAGTGATGAAGATCGAAAAGTAAGTGGGTGGGTTTCTGATGATCCAGAATTCGCCATCAAATTCGGAAACGTCAAAAAGCGTACGATCAATTTTAATGGTGAAATTATCAACAAATGGTCTGTCGTACACGATTGGGATGGATATCCACAACTAATACCACCAGGGCCACGATTACGTTTTTGCTATAATGGTGCTTATTTATTATTAGACAAATAGGTACTGTGACTATGGTGCTTCGTAAGTAGCGACTTCTTTATTTTCTCTATATAGAAGAATCCAGCCAAATAGTCGTGTAGCAAGATATAATGGTAATGCTATTATTCTCGGAACACCATCTTCTAAACATATCTTTTTGAATGTGCGATCAACAAGAATGCGATTTGTTGATGGATCCAGAACACCGAGTCGCATCAATTGATATAGTGTATCATGTACTAGCGATGCTCTCAATAGCATTTTTGGTGTCATTGGAAAACCAGTGGCACCATCCCATGCATATCCTTGTCTTGTTGTAAGTTGACCCGTTGATAATAACTCCATAAACTCATATTTTAAATCATTCTGTGGACATATATCCACTTTAACTGTGTAATCGGACATCATCATATATTTATACCAGGTTAGTTTTCGATATTCCATAAATCAACTCAGATTAGAAATCTCATGCCTCTTAGATAAACAATTAAATGTACGCATAAATATGTTTGAATAGTATTTAACCAATATGGAACCACTAGCAATAAGAATGCGTCCAAAGACTTTTGACGACATCATAGGCCAAGAGCATCTAACTGACAAAGATGCCGCTTTTAGAAGAATAATAGATGACAATAAGTTTGGCAGTTTTGTATTATATGGTCCACCTGGATGTGGCAAGACTAGTATAGTAAATGTCATCGAACAATCTTATAAAGTCCATAAATTCAATGCTACAACATTTACTGTCAAAGAATTGCGAAAAACCTTGGACTCAGAAGAAGATACTATTGTCTTTATAGACGATTGCTATCGCTTGACGGCCACACAAAGTGATGTGTTATTGCCATATCTTGAAACTAGTAAAGTGCGTTTTATTGGTGCTTCAGCTGACAACCCATTCTTGACGTTGCGGGCGTCATTGTTGTCTCGTTGTCAAATATTCACACTTGAGCCGTTAAAAGAAATAGACATAACTAAACTTATCATCAGATGCGTGAAGAGTCTAAAACAATCAGATGATCTTATTAACATAAGCAAGGATGCAGCGTTGTATATTTCGAGAATTGTTTGTGGCGATGCCAGAAAAGCAGTTTCAATTCTCGAAGCCATTTATAATTATGATTGCAATATAAACTTAAAAAACGCCAAGAAAATCGCTCCATCTAAATATTACAGACGCTCTGAAGACGACAAATATGATTATGCTAGCTGGTTCCAGGGCTCGATTCAAGCATCCGATCCAGATGGAGCAATCTATGCTTTAGCTGCTTGGTTAGAATCTGGCGAAGACCCTCGATATATTGCACGCCGGTTGCTTGTTAGCGCGGCCGAGGATGCTTATTCAAATCCGATTTGTACTGCCGTAGCACACGCAGCATATGTAGCCGCATGTGAAATCGGACGCCCAGAATGTGATTTGGTGATGGCACAAGCAACATGTCTTATTGCTACTAGTAAACGCGATAAGACATCACACGATGCCATTCGTGCCGCTGTTGAAGATGTAAGACACGGCGTCCGCGTAGAAGTACCGAAATCAATGAAGGATAGCCATTACGCTTCAGCGTCAAAGCTTGGCAACGGACAATTTCACGATGGCGCAGATCAAAGTGCGTACGTAGGTGTTTGCAAAAGGTACTTCTATCCTGAGATGTGGCAATAACTATGGATTTTGCACAAAAACTTAACTTGACATTATTTGAAAATAATGTGCATAATATTCCCACATTAGCTAGTCTATTACAAAGCAATATACCTTTCGTAGTCGTTGGTGCCAGGGCCGTAAATGTCTATAGCGATAGACCACGCAATACGTTAGACATAGATGTACTAACTAATCACTATAAAGAACTTGCTGATTATGTTAGTGCACAATGGCCAGCACTTACAAGTAGACGCAGTGAAGCAGTCATTCAATTTAAACTAGATCAAGACACTGTTCTTGATATTATGATACCATATGATGAGCTGTTGCAAACTGTATTGATTGACACAAAGGCCGTCAGTGGTTGTGAGGTTGCGTCAGCTGAATCATTGATAGTTATGAAATTTGCAGCTATAGTTGGTGAACATCGTCCAATTCACCGTAAAATTATTGATAGAGGAGATATAGCCTCAATCTTGGTTGCAAATGAAATAGATATGAAAAAAGCTAAAAAATTGTCGTCATTGCTATATCCAGGATCTGAAAATGATTTCGTTGCGTTTATTTATCAACTCAAGAAAGATTTGGCCCAATGACAACCAATCACGATATCGATGAAGAAATCAAGCGACTTTGTGGGTTGACAGGGCTAAATGAAGATGTTATAATTAAAAAAGCTTTACATTTATATCGATCTTATCTGCTATCAAAAAGTTCACATGATGAGTGGGTTGTTTTACCACGCAATTCAGATAAACCTATATGTCTAAACGAACTAATAAGGATAAGACTGTAATGAATATACCAGAACTAATCGAACGCTTAAAATCTTGGTCTGACGCTAAACATACTTGCACAGAATGTGGTAGTTTGGAGCCTTGCTGCCAGTGCAATTGCCACGGCGATGATGGCGAAGGCCACGGCATGAACTGGGAACCAACCGGTGAATCGAAATTCATCGACGAAGCTGTGACAGTAATGCAAATGCTATTTGACTTTGCAGAAAAGACGTGCCCTAAGTGCGACAGATGTGGAGAACTATTGCTTAGTGGTGGCATTGTTCTTTCTGATGGATTACATGGTAAGCCAGCCAATATCATATGTGCTGGCTGTTATAAACAAGACGACAAAGAAGTAGAGCCTGAGATACAAGAAAACACAAATTGGGCTGCACGTTGGGTGCGGGATGAAATACTAGGCGATACAAAATGACAACAGTTAGTATCGTAGTTTTAATTACGCAGCATTTTATATTCGATTGGATTTTGCAACCTAGATGGGTAGCTATCAATAAATCTCACAATTTATTGGCATTGCTTTTTCACGCTTTTATAATAACATTCGGATTTATAACCGCTAGTGCATGTGTTTATAGTATAAACCAAGCGGTCATAGTCGCCGCCATATATGGCATATTACATGGTGCTCAAGATCATATTGTATGGAGTACATTTAAACCGAAAACTGAAAATCCATATGATGAGAAGCAGTTTTGGAATCGCATCGCAATAGATCAATTAATGCACCTACTTGTTGGTATTGGGCTACTAAATTTAAATCTATAGGATCGTGATTATGCTTGGTGACAATAAAGAACAGCTTCCAGAAGATTTAAAAGAGATGGCGAAGCTCTTTTCAAATAGATATGGATGCAAATGTGATATTTCGGTTGGTCATATATGCGAGATGTGTTTGGTCTATAATCTGATGATCGGTGCATCTGATGAAATAACAAATCTGAGAAGCATGGTAAAGACAAAAGACAAAGCTGATATATCTAACTTACCGATTGCCGAAAACACATCAATGACTTTTGTTGGTCGCAACATTTACACCATCATTGGTATGCCTGGTCTTTATTGGCTGAAGAATGATCGCGATAGTGATAAGCCAACTATATCGGCTAGACGGAAATGCACCCGTGGTGCTAATTGGTCAGAATCAACATTTACACGTATCTATGATATAGAAGAACGTCTGAAATTGGTTATGATGGATGTGCAAAAATAGTGCATGCGATTGTCATTAATATCAGAATCTGCTGATTGGAAATTGGACGTTATCGAGTCATATAAAGAATTATCGCCCAATAACACTTATATGCATAGTGAAACCAATGCCAAAAAGGGTGATGAACTTGAATTTATCA
>JALOBM010000085.1 GCA_023228285.1 Candidatus Cloacimonadota bacterium
CTCCATAGCTTTGTCTGGCAATTAAAAGTCACAAAAGGCACAGCACTATGATCACTGAGCAAGCATTCATGACGATCTACGAAGACTTTCTGGAGTCTGGATTGTCGAAACGATGGAGATGGCGACTGACCGGGTAGAGGATGTGGCGGATGTCTTCCGAACACTGATCTTGAAATCCTCCTGAACCCAGTTT
This sequence comes from Candidatus Cloacimonadota bacterium, assembly GCA_023228285.1. GTDB lineage: Bacteria > Cloacimonadota > Cloacimonadia > Cloacimonadales > Cloacimonadaceae > UBA5456. The sequence continues at coordinate 194 of JALOBM010000085.1, forward strand.
GGTCTACTTTCTCAATGCGCTTACAGGGGAAGGGGGTGTAATGCGTAGATATTCAGTTACTTTGGCTCGCTTATCCATTATCTCAATTTGGTCAACTTTCTCAACATTTTCCTTGGTGGTAATAGATCTAGAGTCTAACTTTATATCAGAGAAAAGAAGTTATTTCACCCAGAAGATGAAACGATTACCATACGATGTAACTAAAAAAAAGGTCTTTCTACGATGAGATTCCAATGCATTGCAATGGGTTCTTACCTGGTCAAAACAGGTCGCAAAACGACCTTGATGCTCTCCGCCAAACAAAACGGCGACTCTTTTTTGCTGGGGTTATTTGGGAAAGTATCGAATTTATTGCCTTCGTTGCGCATTTCTAGTGGTTATAGGGGTGAAAAGAGGAAATTTCAAAACCAACGGAAGTTACTCTTACGATGCCAAGTATTGCATAGATATTGTGATACTTGGCATCAATTTCTCAAATAATTCTTCATTCTTCTATAAATGAGAGATCAACTAAATTTAACAATATGAAAAATCTAAAGTTGTTAGCTGTGATTTTGAGTATCTCTTCATTATGTATAGTCGGCTCAATTAGTCTTCAAAGCATCGCTCTCCAAAGTAAAACGCCGTATACTCTGTCCGCTGAAGAAGAATACCCGGCTTGTATGCCTATGGGTTACAGAAGCTTGGCTCAAGGACCATCAGCTATTTGTCATGTTCCTTTTAGGGGTGAATATTTAGCAATCCGATGTGAACTAATGGAAGGTTGGTGCGCATATATTGATTGCAGACCACCATGCTATATACTTTATGAAACAGTTTTCTAATTTGTAATAACAATTGGGCAACTGTTATTACGAAGCAGTTGCCCTAAATTTCTCCACTATGCTACGATTGATTTTTTTTATATTATTGGCTCATTGCAGCATTCAATCCTTCTCCCAATTGAATAAAGCTGAGAGCCAAATTTCTATTGTTAATTTAGCTGAAGGGTTTAACAATAATCAAAAGATCCCATTGTCAAAAATAGCGAATTCTATTAAATATATTCCCCTTGAAACAACTAATGATAACTATATTTCGCAAATCAAAAAAATAGTCATTGAAAAGAATTGCATTTTAGTTTTAGACGAAAAGGCCAATAAACTACTGTTGTTTAACCTAGATGGTCATTATCAGTGTTCAATCGGCAGAGAAGGGAAAGGCCCTGGTGAATATGTTAGAATTACTAACATCGAAGTAAGCCCAAGTAGGAACCTGATTTACATTTTTGATGTAGCAAGCGCGAAAATCTTAACGTACAATTTCGAAGGGGAATTTATGGGTAATTTAAGACATCCTTTACTCGGTTATTGGGTGACTTTATTGGATGATAAGTACTTTGTGTATTTTGATCCTGCCAGATCATACCGATATGCTGGCGGGTTCTATAAAGCAATTATCACCGATCTGAATGGGAAAATTGTAAAAAAGTTTTTGCGTCAAAGCCAATCAAAGGAGGAAAAATTTAAATCTCCCTGCTCGATGCAGTCCTACGCTTATAGTTACAACAATTCTTCGTTTTATTGGGAAGTTACAAGTGATACTATTTTTCAAGTTACCGAAACCCTTGAGTTTTTTCCAAGTAGGTATGTCAACCAAGGACCAATGTCTTTACCAAAGAGCAAGATGTACGAAGCAAGGTATGTAATGGAAAAATTTAGTGAGCACTCTACAATTCTTACCATATTTGAAACAGAAAAATTCTTTTTTGCCCGTGGGATTACTAATTTCCAGCCTGCTGCACTTCTGTATTTTAAAGACTCAAAGGAGTGTTATAATGCCTCCAATAGCAGAGGGTTTTTAATTAATGATCTGGATAATGGGCCTGGATTTTGGCCAATCGGAAAGATTAATGATCATTCAATTTATTCCGCAATCGATCCAATTGATTTGAAAGATATCGTAAGTAATAATAAAGAAATGCAGATTACTAATAGCGAAGTAATTCTCAAAATGGCTAATAGTCTTCAAGAAATTGATAACCCTATCATAGTAATTTTAGAATTGAAAAACTGAAATCATGAAAAATTCGAAAGTGACCTACATCGCAATAATTGGTTTCTCTATTCTTCTATTGCTTATCTGCTCCTTGCTTTTTACGTGTAATAAGCGTTTAGCTGAATCTCAATTGTTTGCTGCACAAAAAGTATCAGAAAATGCAAGGCTAATTGAATTTGTGAACAATTTAATACCAAGCAGTTTGAGGGTAAATGAGGCGATAATTGACAAGAATGTTACTCTATACAATCTCTCGGGGACTGAGCTGTCATTAACACAGCTGAACATAGAAAGACCTATTATTATTTTTTCTTATACGATCTTACAATGTGATGTAGGCATCGATGCAATCATTGAGTCCCTGAAAAAAGTTGAACATGTTATCGGGAAAAACCGAATAGCCATTTTGGCATCATATGAAAAGAAGAGAGAAGCAGCGCTGTTTTTGTCAAACCATAATATTGCTATACCATTTTATCTGATAAACTTTCAAAACTTACTAAATGTTCAAATTGATGATCCATTTTTGTTTGTATTAGATAGGGATAATATTGCGCGGTATATTTTTGTACCTCATGAAGGTTTTACAGAGATTACGAAAATCTATTTTAAAGAAGTTCTGATGAGTTTTTTGGGGATTGCGGAAGATCGTTTTGAAAATGCGTGGAACTAAAATTGTTTTCCTCGACCAATTTTGTAAATGAAACACATGAGATTCATTTTTACTACAATATTTGTTCTGATTTTGTTTGTTGATAATTCAACACTTTTGGCCCAATCTTTAAAGTATCAGATTCACAGTCACGTCATAGACTCATCAACGGGACTGTGTATACCGAATGTTAGTATGTCCATTGTGGGCTCTTCTTTTGGTGCAATAACTCATCAAAACGGTGAATTTTCTCTAATCGTGACGCGCATTCCGGCTGTCCTTTACTTTAGCCATATTGGGAATAGAATTGGTAGTTACGAGATTGAAAGAAAAGGAGAGAAAGATGATAGTAGGATTAGGCTGGAGCCTGAAATAGAGATGGTAGAGGAAGACGCAAACAGAAACGAAAGTGCGATTAAAGTTATCCGGGGAGATACCCTGAATATTATCGATTACGAAATCAGTAATGACAAAATATTCCTGTGTGCAAGCCTCTACCGGAATAGTCGAGACCTCCGGATTGTACTGACCAACCTGAACGGGGATTTTATCAACCAGATACCTGTTAAGCGGGCAGGGGAGAAGATTAAGTTTCCTGAAGATCAGGTGCCGAGAATGGAATACCTGATGAAAGACTTCACCGGACAGGTGCAGTTTCTTGATGATCGCGCTGCTCACGAGATCATGTGCAGAAATCGTAAGCTGGAATTCGGGTTTGATACTCCTTATCCGGATTTTTTGGAGCGGGTGATACCGGTTAAGGCTGAAATGAGGGGAAACCTGGTTTTTCAAATAGCCAATCAATCAGATAATTATACCTGGTACTTCGGGCCCGGCACCCGGAATGGGAAAATGATCAAAAGGGTGATCCGTAATAAATCAGATAATGAGTCTGTTACGAATGAATTGCTGGCTTCAGCACCAGGAGAGGCCGAGTACAGCAAGAACCTGCAGGCCCCACTGTTCCGGAAAGGGAATGAATTGTTTGTATTCGATTTTTACTCAAATCATTTTGAGGTATTTGATTCAAAACTAAAGAGTAATCGATTGATCTCGACCAGTTTTCATCTCGCGAAAGCATCCGAAGAGCTGCTTGCAGATCAAGAAGGAGGTGATCTCAACAAGTTCCCGTCGATACTGTACGATAGTAAGGCGGGAAAGGCTTATGCCTTCTTTCGCATAGGTGCCGACAACCGTCAATTATTAAAAGAGATCAACTTGGAAACCGGACAAATTGACCGCATTATCGAGATCTCCGGTTTTTCAATTGTTTCCAATATCCGGATAGAGGATAATGTCGTTTACTTTCTCTACGATACCAAGGTCTATCCTTTTTACCGCTTGCTCTACAGGATGGCAATATAGAAGTAAAGAAAGGCTGCTATTATGAGGAAATTTCAATTTTTAACAGTTGTAATCTTAATAGTCTCCACAGCCATATCCTTTGCGCAAACTGGTTCTATCAACGGTGTGGTAACCGATTCACTCACCGGAGAGCCTGTTGCCAACCTCACCGTCTTCATCCCCTCCACAACCTATGGCACAACAACCAATCAGTCAGGAGAATACCGCCTGAATGGATTGAATCCAGGTGATTATATTTTGATATTCAGGCATTTATCTTATCACCCTTCATCGAGAACAATAGCAGTGAACCCGGGAGACCAGCTGGTTCTGAATATGCAGATGGCTGAGCAATCGAGGGCATTGGAGGAGGTGGCGATTGTTGGAAAACTACCGGAGCAATCCCACGGCCTCTTTCTGATCAATGAATTCTTTCTTGGCGATCATAGTGGCAAGGTGTGTAGGTTTACTAATCAGAAGGCTTTATCATTCTATTATGAAGGGGATGGCATAAAAGCTACCGCCGACCAGCCGTTGATCATCACCAACCAAAACCTCGGGTATCGGATCACCTATTTTCTTGACTATTTCAAATATCTAGAAGTAGGGGATTCGGAATCCGACGCCGGGGGTGGCGCCTTTTTTGGTTATGCCGGTCAGGCTGTGTTTGAGGATTTATCTTCAGAAATGCCTTTACGTGCAATCGGCTGGAAGCTCAAGAGAAACCAGGAATTCAAGGGGAGCCTGAGGTATTTTTTTGCCTGTCTCTATCACAATGAATTACAGGATAATCGGTATCATCTCAGAAAAGCCTATAAAAGCAAAGATGATCTGCAACTCACTGAGAGAGTCAGTGATGCCATGGCTAAAATCAGATTTGCGGTCATGGACAGCCTTTTGAGCTGGGATCCACTTACCGGTGAGGCGAATAATCTGTATTATAATCCTGACGAAGAGTTCCGATTTTTCGAGGATCAGATAGCTGAGGATTCGGTGGGTAATAAAAAAACCCTGACCTGCGATTCTTTTTTGCTGGTTTTTTATGACCACAAAAGAACCAGGGACCTGCGGGATGATTTTATTACCACCTTCCAGATATCAGGAAATCAGGTGGTTTTCGATCAGGAGGGCAACTTCTGGGCCCCAAATGGAACAGTACAGTGGGTTAATCTGGATCATGCGGTTCAGATCAAACGATTGTTGCCGGCCGATTACCTGCCCAGGATGTAACTACCTTTCAGTAAGCATTCGGTGAACCCCGTATTGCATGCATAAAAAAACTCCCCGACTTTCGGAGAGTCTCTGACCTTGTTCAGAGAACTATGATAGACTTTGACAGACTCTGATAGACTATGAAAGGATTGCAAGATTTTCAGAGTTTTTTGCATGAAAACAGTGAGGCAGGAGATCATCCAGGTTTTTGGAATAATCGGTATCGTAGTCGTGGACATGTTTCAGGAAGTGAACCAGCCAGCACTTCCTTCCCATCGCCACCGGGCGGATAGCGTTCTCCCCGAGGTTGTTGTCCATTTTAAGCCTGCCGTCCAGGTGGTAGCGGGTCAATTTGTGGTACATCTTATAGGTGTAATAGATCGCCTTACCTATGCGTCCCTTGGGCAAGACTTTCGGGTATTCGCTGACCATCCATTTCTCGAAGGCAACCATGATGGGATAGGAAAGACGGGAACGGAGCTCCGATCGCTCTTCAAAGGAGAGGGTTTCCTCATCGGCACGTCTTTCCACGGCATACAGCAAACCAATCTGCTCCAGCGCATACTCCGCCCTGGCCTTGTCTTCCGCCTGGGCCTCGGTAAATTTTCTTCTGCAATGTGCCCAGCATCACGTTGGTAACCATACCACTCAGGGCAGAAAAGCTCTTACGCATGTCCGTGGGATAAGCGTACAGGTAGTATGCGGATTAAATCGACTCCCTTCAAAAAGCAATGGAACAATAAGAACGAATCGATAATCCAGACTCCAGAAAATCTTTGTAGATCGTCATGAATGCTTGCTCAGTGATCATAGTGCTGTGTCTTTTGTGGCTTTTAATTGCCAGACAAAGCTATGGAGCGAATGGTATTTTGAAATACGGGGTTCACCGAATGCTTACAGAGGTCGACGGTTCGATTCCGTTCGTCTCCACGGTGAAAATCAGCCTACTTTACTCATCTCTGAGGCAGCGAACGGAGAAGCCTCCCTTGAATGCACCGTTCATCCGATCCACCATTGATCCACCGCAAAAGATGCTACGCAGCAAGCCGTAGGAGCCATTAGCCTCGGTTGACGACCAGAAGTAGGCATAATCAGTCAAACCAGCAAACTCATTATATTGACTCCGGTAACCACCAGGCAGGGCACTGAAACCACTACTGTTATTTGTGGTCCGTGCATTCCCTGGAGCACCCTCAAAATCGGAGCTGGTCCATTCGGAGGTTGAAGCCATCGACTTGGCAATATCGGATCCGTCTCCCTCAAATCCATATCCATTTTCCTCAAGATAATCGGTTAAAACTGACCATTCCAGATCACTCGGCAAATGCCAGCCCGCCGGGCAAGCCGATAAAGCAGCCTCCCGGTTATAAAGTACACCGTAGGTGGCATAATTTGGCAACGCCTTAGCATCATCTACACTAGTACCCTCATAATCATAGACATAATAGTGCTTCTCCGAGTCTGCACCAACATCAGCCGGACTGACTGCCGGGAGGTAAGCCAAGTTCTCCGCCATCCAGAGCTGCGAACCAAACTTGACTGTCTGGTAAATATTCCCATCACGCTCATCCTTGAATGACTCCTCGTCAGGCAGTTCAGGATCACAGCTGCTAAGTACTAAAGCCGGCAACAGAACAAAAAACAATAACACTTTTTTCATCTTGACATTTCTTTGGTTACAGGTTAAGAACTGAGTTATTGAGATAATCTCAGGTCAAACTTATCCAATTCTGCATAAATACTAAAATCCAGCTCTGGGAACATTGGTTAAACGCTATCTTTGATTCAGAAATTTTTTTAAGGTGAAAAAAGTAATAAAATCCATATCATCAGTAGTTCATCTGCGTATTAAACAAGGTCCTCTGGAAAAGTATCGCTTTATCGCAGCTAGTGGTTTATCGTTTATACGGGGGACTTATGAACAACCCACTGTGGCATTCCTTGAACAACATGTTAAGAACTCTTCTTGCTGCTATGATATTGGAGGCCATGTTGGTTATCTGAGTCTAGTATTATCAAAACTGGTTGGAAAAGATGGTACCGTTTACGTTTTCGAGCCTAGACCTATCAATATCAACTATATTAATCGCCATATTAAGCTTAATAAAATCCTTAATATAAAACTGCTTGGGATTGGCATTAGTGATTTTACTGGGGAATCAACCTTTTATGACAAAGGAGGAACCGGTACTGGCAAGATTTCCGATAAAGGATCTCTTACAATTAGAGTAAATTCTCTAGATAAGCTACATGAAGATAAAGCAATTGCCCCTCCAGACTTAATCAAGATGGATATTGAAGGAGAAGAGTTTAAAGCCTTGTGTGGTTCAAGGGAATTACTAAAAACTTATAAGCCAATCTTAGTTATTTCGACTCATAGCCAAACAATTCATGATTCGTGCCTAAATTTTGTCAGAGACCTTGGGTATTCAAAAGTTGAAGAGATTAAAGGAGGATTTACGGCACTCTTTTGATAAAGGAAAAAGGCTGAACTAGTCAAATTTTCGAACAGAGCACTGAAAACGAATACACAAAAACATAAAAACTTGGGACATGGATTTCTGTGATAAAATTGTAATTTCAGCCCTTATTTTTGTTGCTTAATGAAATTAACTAGATAAAAACTAAACATATGGATTACTTCTTCTTAATACCACTTTCAGCTGTAATCGCACTGGTATTTGCCTGGTTTTTCTACAAGTCGATGATGAAAAACCCAGAGGGTAA
>JALOBM010000086.1:0-7179 GCA_023228285.1 Candidatus Cloacimonadota bacterium
GATGAGGGTTTTAACGATTAAAACACCGCCAGATAAAGGATAATTCTCCTCGACTGGCGGTTAGTTATATGCATTATATTTCTACATCAATTTCAGCACTGAGCCTGAACTCAATAGTCAGTTTATCTGACCCTTCCCCTATAAACTGGACTCAATTATCTCGCACATGCGTCGATTCTCGTAGAATTGCTTTGTAGTCACATGGCATATTCTTCAGGGCTTTGGACCCACCTAAGCTCCATCATCCTACCTCGCCATCAAGGCAACCGCTGCGCGGTGCTTCGCAGCCTTGAGAGCATCGGTTTGGCTGATGGAGCTAATGGGTAGCCCAAAGCCCTTAGCCTGCCTTTTGGCCGTCCATCCAAGCTTTGTAATACTCCTCCGGGGTCATATAGTCAAAAGCTTCATGCAGACGCTTTCGATTGTAAAATACAAACACATATTCAAACACCTTGCTCTTGGCCTCTTCGATTGTCTTGAACCTGTATTCATTCAGCCATTCCATCTTCATTTTGCCCCAGAAGGATTCCATGGGGGCATTATCCCAGCAATTGCCTTTTCGAGACATACTGCAGGTGTAGCCATATTCTTTTAGCTTCTTCTGGTAGTCATGAGAGCAGTACTGGCTCCCTTGATCACTGTGAAGGATCGTGTCTTTTGGCTTCCCTCCACGCCTGCGGGCATCCTCCAAGGTATCGATTACAAGCTGTTTGGTCATCCTTATCGACATGGATAGACCAATATTACGTCCACCAAAAAGATCATGGATGGCAGCAACATAAAGCCAGCCTTCATCAGTTGCGATATAGGTGATGTCTGAGACAAGCTTCTGATTGGGCCTGTCCGCCTCAAACTCGCGATCCAACAGGTTTTCTGCAACCGGCAGCTTGTGGTTTGAGTTGGTCGTTGCTTTGTACTTCTTGCAGACTTTGCTTCGGATTTCAAGCTTTCTCATGAGGCGCTCGATGCGCTTATGATTGATCTGGCTCCCTTTGAAGTTACGCTCCTTCAGGGGTTTCTTCAAAATAGCTTTCTTGATTTTTTTCCCGCCGTACACGCCGTTTGACGCGTCGTAGATTGCCTTGATATCTTTCTCTAATGCCTTGTTCTCCGCAGTTCTAGGGGTATCTAGTTTCTTGATCCATGCGTGATAGCCACTCTTGGAGACCTCGAGTACTTTACACATCCTCGCTATTGAAAATTCAGCTTTATGGGCCCGGATAAATTCGAATCTTCCTATTTTTGATTCTTCGCGAAGTAGGCCGCCGCTTTTTTTAATATTGCATTCTCTTCTTCAAGTTCGCGGTTCTGCTTTTTTAACAGCCTCAGCTCTCGTTCCGCGTCCGTTGGATGAAGCGCATTCTTGATGCCACGGGAAGGATCCGCCTTGTATTTACGAACCCAGCCAGACAGGGTGGTTCCGGAAATTCCCAGTTCCTCCGCTACTTGATTTTGACTCATTTTCCCATCCAAGACCATTTTGATTGCTTCGGTTTTGAATTCATTTGAATATCTCTTGGTACTCATTTCGTATACTCCTTAAACTCCGTCTTGTTTAATAGTATGCGAAAACATTCAGTCCATCAAATGGGGTGTGGGGCAATTTGGCTGCGACATGAGTTGTGAACACAAATGTAAGCAACCTTTGGTCTATTATTCATAATCACTTTTCACCTCTCCTCATTTTTTGGTCTAAAATTGTTTATACTACTTAAGATAAGACGTTAGCAACAACCTGATGATGCCTCATCTTGAATCGCTAATTCTCCATTCTCCACTGTTATTGTTACAGTTTCGGCACGTTCCATTGTGTCGTCTTCCATTAACATTGAAATTCCATTGATAGTAGTAGGCTCATCGCCCTCTTCTAGTTTTGCCAAGTTGAACACAAGAGAAGTTCCACAGCATGATTTTTGCAACACAGCTTTTAAACAGTCACAGTCATTTGAAGCGAACGCTCCTTCAAGCATTGTTTTAGCTTCGTTTGTAATTTTCATAGTCATTGCCTCCAATATTTTTTATTCATTTTTTAAACACTTAAAACCCTTATTCTTAGGCTAACAAACCTTTTAAGCTTTCACCTTTTATTTCATCTGGGTTCCAAGGGATTACGGCAAAATTACCATTTGCATGCGTGTCGACCTTGTTCATCCATTCAATCTCATTGCTTGCCTTTGCTGAAAGCATCTGATTTGTTGTCCCTGTCTGGTATAGGGAGGAGTTTATGACCCACCATTTGTTGTTTATTCCTGCTCGTCTCAAATCTTCCTCTAATCGCATTGCTTCGTAGACGGGTGTAGCTTCTGGCAAAGTTACAATAATAACTTCTGTCTCATCAGCATTATGAAGTCTAGGCAACAGTTTTTTTGCGGACTCCGGGATGTCCCCCTTTGAACGTTCGATTTCCTGATTGTAGCTTTGGGTGGATTCCAGCAACAGAAGTGTATGTCCTGTAGGAGCTGTATCAATGACTACCACCTCGTTTTCAGCTTTTTCTACTATTTCAGCAAACGCTCTAAATACCGCAATTTCCTGTGTACAAGGTGATCTTAAATCCTCTTCAACATAAGCTAAATCATCATCAGACATGGTTTCTCTAGCCTTGGAAAGTACTTCTTCTTGATACTTTTTAAGCTCAGCTTGCTCATCAATATGGCTCATGCTAATACCCTCAGTTTCAGCTATGACATATTTTAGATGGGCAGCAGGGTCAGTTGTAGTCAAATGGACTTTTTTACCCTTATCAGATAGTCCTAAAGCAATGGCAGCAGCGATTGTTGTTTTTCCCACACCGCCTTTACCCATCGCAAAAATAACTTTCTTATTACTGTTGTGAAGATCCTCAATAACATCCTTAAGTCCAGGAATTGTATGTGCCTTGATTATTTCGTCACTTACTGTTAAGTTATCTTTAACTAACAATGACCTTATATTCTCAACTCCTGTAACATTATATCCTCTTAACGGCACCAAATAGGTTTCGATTGATTTTAACTTTTCTGGCATGTCTGAAAGGGACTTTTGCTGTTTCTGATATAGACTTTCTGATATTTTGTCATCATGAGATGTCATAACACCATTTATAATCAACATTTGGTTTTTTACACCAATATCTGCAAGCTCAATTGATGCTCTTTCGGCTTCTGTTAATGGTGCTGTTTCTGGACGTGAAACCAACACGAGAGTTGTTAGTGCTCCGTCAGCCAAGGTTGCAACAGCCTTTTTATAAACCTCTTTCTGACTTTCAAGCCCTGAAAGCTGGCCTAAACAGGAGGCTCCATGTGTATTCTCACTAATAAAATTGTCCCATGCAGAAGGTAATTGTAACATCCTAAGCGTATGTCCCGTAGGTGCCGTATCAAAAATGATGTTATCATATTTTGTTTGAATCTCCTCGTCAGTGATGAATTTGGAAAACTCATTAAACGCTGCAATTTCAACAGTGCAGGAGCCTGAAAGTTGTTCCTCCATGTTATTTAGTACAGCGTCTGGAAGCTTGCCTCTATATGGCCCTATTACAGTCTCTCTGTATTCTGCCGCTGCCTGAACCGGATCAAGATTTGCAACAACAAGGTTTGGCACCTCTTTAATTGAAACACCTTTATTATTAAGTTCAGTATTAAAAACATCCTGTAAATTGGATGCTGGATCAGTACTGATTAGAAGAACATTCTTACCCCTATCAGCAAGCGTAACAGCTGTAGCGCAGGCAGTTGAAGTTTTTCCAACTCCACCTTTACCTGTATAAAACATATATTTAGTCAATTTAACCTTTTGTGGATTAAAGTCTTTACTCATTGAGTACTGCCTCCTATTGTTTGTATTGCAGATTTCTACTTATCTACTTATCTGTCTTTAGCTCTTCATCAAAGAAATTTACAGGAATATCAAGAAAACCTGCAAGTTGTTCATTTGTCGGATATCGACCTGTGATTACAACTTCTTCATCTACAAGAGTGAACGGCAAATCATCAACACCGTTTTCATTAATCATTTTGTTTACTGTTTTGTTTGTCATAAACTTCATTGGGGAGTTTGTCAGATTATATCGTTCAATCTCTATGCCTTTCTTCTTTAAGTTGTTCGATACAGTCGAAATTCTTAATAGTTCTGGGTCAACACTAACTCCGCATAGACCAGTGGGGCAACACATTGCCGGCTCATAAATTGTTATTTTTTTCATATTAAACATCTCCTTCTGTTATTACTTTATTTTTTATTGTTTCAGCCGATGGCTGTGGAAACCAATGTTTTGTATTATTTGATATTTTTACTAGAATCAGCATCACCGGTACTTCTACTAAAACACCCACTACTGTGGCAATAGCTGCAGGTGAAGTTGTGCCGAACAATGCTATCGCAACTGCAACGGAAAGTTCAAAGAAATTTGAAGCGCCAATCATACCGGCGGGTGCAGCAACATCATGGGTAAGTTTCAATGCCTTGCTTGTAAAATATGCAATGAAGAAAATCAGGAAAGTTTGAATAATCAGCGGTATAGCGATCAGTACGATGTGCAGCGGATTATTTACAAACACCTCGCCCTGGAAAGCGAACAGAAGAACCAAGGTTAGCAGCAATCCAATAGTAGTTGCATTGTCAAATTTCGGAAGGAACTGCTTCTCAAAATATTCTACGCCTTTACTTTTTGTGATTGACATTCTAGTAAGGATTCCACCGGCAAGTGGAATCACAACAAAAAGTACAACTGAAAGAATCAAAGTATCCCATGGAACACTAACATTGCTTACTCCTAACAAAAACTTCACTATAGGTACAAAAGCAATGAGTATGATAATATCGTTGGTTGCAACTTGAACTACAGTATAAGCAGGATTACCTTTTGTTAAGTGGCTCCAGACAAACACCATAGCCGTGCACGGAGCTGCACCGAGCAAAATCATTCCCGCGAGATATAGTTTTGCAAGATCCGGAGCAATAATATTTTTAAAGACCACATACATGAAAAACGCTCCCAAAGCATACATTGTAAATGGTTTTATCAGCCAATTTGTTACCCATGTGACATACAAGCCCTTTGGGTTTTTGCCAACGTTCCTTATAACTATGTTCATTAAACAACAGTTCTCTAGTTTCAACCCTATGCCAAAACAGTAGTTCCCTTGTCTCACGTGATAAAAAGCAGTTCTATAGCCTCAACCCAACAATAGTCTTAAACCGGAGCTACTTTTGAATGATAAAAAAATAAGGTTTCCATCAATCGGTGATTGTTACCGAAAGTCTGGAAACCTTTGATTTCAAGCTATTTACAGCCTATTTAATTATCTTTGCGTGACATCAAGACGACTGTCTCAACGTGCCCCGTCTGGGGGAACATGTCAAAGGGCTGTATGTTTTTTATTGCGTAACCGCATGAGGTCAGGCTCTTTATGTCTCGCGCAAGTGTTGCGGGACCGCAGGAAACGTAGACTATTTTTTGCGGTGATATCTTTATTATTGAGGCAATTACTCTGGGATCGCATCCTGTCCTTGGAGGATCAAGCACCACGGTATCGAATTTTTCGTCTGAAAGAGCCTCTGAAATATCTTCGGCTGACCCGGAATGTCCCGTGATGTTGTCAAGTCCGTTGAGTTCCGCGTTGATCTTGAGGTATTTCGAAGCCTGGGGCCACTCCTCCACTGCTGTTACGTGTTTTGCTTTATCAGAGAGGAATGCAGTCAGAGTTCCGGCTCCGGAATACAGTTCAAGTATATTTTTGGGAGATCCCCCTGCCGCCATCGTTGAAGCGTATTTGTAAAGCGCATGAGCCTGCTCAGAATTGATCTGGAAGAAGGAGGATATCTCAAAGTTGAATCTGTACTTTCCAAGCACTTCCTGCATAACTGTCTCGCCATATATTGAAGAGAAATCATCTCCCCAGATGAAGTTGCCTTTTGAAAAGTTTTTGTTGAAGACCATGCCAGTAAGATAATCTGAATGTCCCTCAGATATATTTTTAAGCTTCCTCGCCTCATCGCTGTCAGCAGATCTGCCCGCAACAACTCCGCATAAGCTGTGATCTGTAAATTTTGCTGTCCGAAACACTAAGTGTCTTATAAAACCCATAAGATGGTTACTCTTGTCACTCCATCCCTCAAGACCCGCCTCTTTCAAGTCGTTGATAATTGAGATCACGTTTGATTCCAGCTTTGGAAGCAGTACAGGACAGCCTGTAAACGGAACAATATCGTGGCTTCGGTTTTTATAGAATCCGGCAAGAAATTTTTCCCTGCGATCAGTCTGTACAGGAAGGGCGGCCTTGTTTCTGTAGCCCCACTCGGATGGTGAGGGAATGCAATTATTAACTGAGGGATCCGGTACTCCCCCTATCCTTTTGACAGCGTCGCAGACAGTTTTTGTCTTAAGCTTGAGCTGTGACGCGTAATCTATGTGCTGGAGCTGACATCCTCCGCACTTCCCGTAAACGGGGCAAAGGGGCTTTATTCTTATGGATGAGTCATTATGCCTAACGATGACTTTTGCTGTCGCGTAATTCTTCTTTGCATGGACTATGCGGCACGTGACCTCTTCTTGAGGAAGCGCATCGGGAACAAAGACAACGAAGCGTTCATCCCCGAGCCTTACTATGCCCTCCCCTTCGTTGTTTATCTCTGTAATTTTAAACTTCTTTATTTCTCCCTGAAGCATGTTCTCCCTCCAAAAAGGCCGTATAGAAAAAGGGGCAGGGAAATCTCCCTGCCCCCTCTGATAGATTATATCAGATGTGCTTCTACTTCCTTGCGGCCATTGCCTCGTCCATCATCTGGTATCCGTATTCAAAGGCCTTTTCGTTAAGTTCTTCCGTGCCCTTGGGTACTCTTGCAAGAATAGCCTTTTTGATCGCTTCGGGCTTTGTAAGGTTCTTTACTTCAAGGACCTTTGCAGCTGTGCCAAGTGCCACCATGTTGACTACGAGCTCACGGCCGAGCTTCTCTCTTGCTGTTCTTACTATTGGGAGAAGGTATACATCGGCATCAAGTTTCGGGGGCTCTGTTACAAAGAAATCGTCAAGGATGACGGTTGCGCCCTTTGCTGTGTCGTGGCTGTACTGGTCACATGCCTTCTGAGTAAGGATGACCTGAAGATTGGGATGTGCTGCCTTCGGGTAGTCTATCTCAGCGCGGTCATATACGACTTCTGATTTGGAAGCCCCGCCGCGGGCTTCGGGACCGTATGCC
>JALOBM010000086.1:7189-8123 GCA_023228285.1 Candidatus Cloacimonadota bacterium
CCTCTGTCTTAAGTGCGGCAGCCTCACCCAGGATCACTGCGGCGAGGATGACTCCCTGTCCGCCGGATCCAGCAACGCGAATTTCAAAACGTTCGCTCATGATCCGTTACCCCCTATGCCTTCTGAGCGCGTGCGATGATCTCATCATAGCGCTCAGTGTATTCGCGGGCATCTTCGACATTGACGAATTCGCCAATGATTATCTTGCCCTTGAGTTCTTCAGCAGTCATTGTGTCGGCCTTGGCCTTCATGACTGAGTTGTCCTTAAGATAGTTGATGTTGTCCATCGGACGGCTGCGCTTGTTCTTACGTCCAAACTGCGTGTGGCAGAAGGAGATAAGTTCGACTACAGCAAAGCCCTTTTTCTGGTGCAGAATGGCTTTTTTGAGTATCTGCTCGCACATTGCCGGCTGAGCAACTGTTGCACGTGCAACGTATGTGGCGCCTGCGCCCTCTGCGAGTTTGCAGATGTCGAATGTCGGGTCGATCGCTCCGTAAGGAGCTGTTGATGCAAATGCGCCTTCCGGCGTTGTCGGCGAAGCCTGTCCGCCGGTCATGCCGTAGATGTTGTTGTTCATTACTACAGCAGTGATGCCTATGTTGCGGCGGCATGCATGGATGAAATGGTTTCCGCCGATAGCAGTTCCGTCACCGTCTCCCATTACGTTGACTATGGTAAGATTAGGATTTGCCATCTTAACTCCCGTCGCAAAGGCAAGTGAACGTCCGTGCGCCGTGTGTAGCGTGCATGCGTCGATGTATCCTGGCATACGGCTGGAGCATCCGATACCTGAAGAAATGCATATCTGATCCTGGGGGATCTTAAGGTCTGCAAGGGCGCGGAGTATTGCGTGCATGATTATTCCATGTCCGCATCCGGGGCACCAGATGTGTGGCATAAATTTGGAACGTAGGAGTTTTTTTACATCTTCGC
>JALOBM010000087.1 GCA_023228285.1 Candidatus Cloacimonadota bacterium
AGTTACCCGCGTTCGGAACTGGAGGTAAGTCTCCGGCTTCGACTGTTGCGCCCACAAATCCTGTACCAGAACCGGTAATGTTGGTATTTGTATCAATAGCGAAAGGATTACCGGGTACGATGTCATATATTATTACGCTGAAGCTAACTGAGGCTTCAGTGCCGGCACCCTTGGGAGATGCGGCATTGGCATGGCTCAGGCTACGGCCGTTGATATCCACTCTGGAATATACTTTGGCTTGAGGAGTGTCGATTACGCCTCTTACTGCAAAGGTGTAGTCGCCTGTTTCAAGCGCAGCGGTTGTCCATTCGTTTACCAAACCAGCATTTGTCCATTCGCCTTCCATCCATTTTGTTTCGTAGTACTCCGGCATGAAACCAGCGGGATTTGTCCAGGTGATTGTTACTGGAGTTGCAGCTTCAAATGTGAATACCTGAGCAGCTTCAGGAGCAGTGATGGTGGGAGCGTTCGGATTTACATACGCTTTGACCACATAATCCTGATCGGCAATATCCGCAGTCACGTTTGTGTAGTCGCGAGAAACAGGATCAAAGACATATCCATCTTTGCTGGGAGTGATGGTTCCAGTCCAACCATCAGGAACGGTCACGGTGTAGGTGGAACCTGAAACCTGAATCTCTACATCCTCAGGAGTGGTTGTGTTGATCGTTACTTCTTCAGTGTTCCAATTGGTGGACGTAAAGGTACCTGTGATGGTGTGAGTGGAGGGGGGACCGGGAACAATCTGCTCTTGGCCCTCGCCTGTCATAAGAATTGAGGTTGTACCTGCAGGAATGACTATGGACCAATTAGCCACAGCTCCTGTAGGAACATATGTCACACTCATGTTTATAGTTTGGCCTGCCACCCATTGAGTGGTAAAAGTACCCAGCTGTAAGAATACTGCAGCATAGTAAGGTACGATAGTACCGTTACCAGTCTTGCACAGGCGAATGCTACTGATTGGAGTAGCGAGGTTAGTTCCAAGTACTTCGCCGACTGTTTCTTCTATATCTGCGGTAACTATAAAGTTCTCATTATGGGTAGAGCCAGTATTTGTGACTAGATCTAATATCTCGCCATTTTCCCAAACAACTCTCTGTACGTATGTTCTTGATGTGCCCGCACTAAGGGACACTATCACTACAAGTGCGAATAATACGGATAATAGAGCAATCTTCTTCATTGATCCTCCTATTTGTTAGCTTTTTTTAAGACGTTAGGAGCATTACGTGATGGCCATGTTCCAGGTGTAAATGCATTAACCCAGAGGGGCATACCGATTGAAGTCGCAAAATCAGGATCCCAGAAACCACCAAGATCGACTGCAGCAGCCCAAACTTGACTAGCATTATCCCAGTAACTGATAGCATCAATATTGCCCATTTCCATCCCAAGGTCACCTGCCAAAGCAAGATCGCCCCTATTGAGGGGAATCATAATCATGTTAAGACCATTAACCAGGTTGTAGGAAGCATTCACTGCAGGCATATCACCTATGCTGTAGAACGAGAAAGGAGTAAGAGCATTGATCCATAAACCGTTGCCTGGTATAACTTCAAAATCAGGATCCCAGAAACCACCAAGATCAACAGCAGCAGCCCATACCTGGTTGTCAGCGTCCCAATAACTGATAGCGTCAAACATTCCCGGGTAGGCGGTAGCTATATCACTGGCATAGGTATATCCCTGTACCATTGGGAGCGCTACCAGATTGAGCCCGGTAACACACTCATATTTCACATACCCAACCACTTCGGAGGGGGCAGATTCCACCGCAAATAGAGATCCCACGAGGAGCAGGACCAAAAGCGGTAATATAAATTTCTTCATAACGTTCCTCCTATAAGGAAGTTTTGAAATCACAGAAAATAGTTTTTTCTTCGCCCGAAGGCTTGTTAAAAAACATATTCATTGTTATCCGGTTACTACAAATACTACAACCGGGTTTCAATACGAAAGTCCAAGTCTTTGATTCATCGCACATTACACTTTTAATAATGACTTTCTATTATCACAATGGCTAATGTAGATGGGCTGTAAATGCTGTCAAGCACAAAAAGAAAGTTTTATTCGAGAAGCTGTCTATGCTGTTGAAAAAAATAAACAAGGATCTGCTTTCGGTTATCACGAAGATCACGAAGATCACGAAGATCACGAAGATTTACGCAAATTCTTTTGTGGGGAGGGGTCAACAGCGAAGGCGAAGCCTGAGCATTCTACAGGTGCGAAGCGCTGTTAAACAGGGGAAGCGAAACATACTACTGATAAAGACTCGCCAGAGGCACGAGATCCAAATCCGCATCATTTTTGTGGGGCATATCGGGGTCCCCATAGCTGCACGTAGCCAAGGTTGGGGTAAAAAAGAAAAGCCCCGACAATCGCCGGGGCTGTACTTTACATCATATACAAGATTAATCAGTTACCTGAATTACTTGCGTTTTCCTTTGAAACTCATATCCTGATTGATACTGACACGGTTTGTATTGTTTACAATATCAAGCCTGGAGTGAGTGGATCTGGACGGAATCAGCCCATTTTCAGCAACTACTTTGAAGAACTTGTAAGAATCAGTTCCGGTATAGGTGTAAGCGTTGCTGGTTACGGTGGCTACCAATTCCCATGGATCGATTGCATATGGATCGATTGAGCCATATACCTTGTATCTGGTCGAGCCATCGATAGCAGTCCAGCTCAGATCAACACCACCAGTACCTTGTGCCAGAGTAAGAGTAGGCGTTGCCAGGCTGAGTGCTGCAGGTTCCACATTTGCACGAATCAACCAGGAACCTGGGAATCCAACACCCTCGACCGTACTTAAATTGGCAACGTCTGAACCTTCTCCAGAGATAAAGTAGTGAGTACCAGGATAGTATACTTGGGTTTGATCGAAACTGAAGTAATTTGGCGCAACTACATCAGTAAATGCGACGTAGAAATAGCCAGCATTTGTATAGCAATCAGTTAGAGGAATCTCCAAATATACTCCAGCAGTAAAGCTCTGGCTGAAGGGCGTGATTACATCAACTAATACACCAGCATCACTGTCAAAAGTGAATACATGGACATTAGCCGTACCATCGTTGTTCATGCCAACGCTTACAGTATTAATCTGGAGATACTGTCCAGCTCCCAAGGGATTCGCGAATCCGGTCATTACCCCGAAAGTAGTTGAACCTGATCCCAAACCAGTGGTAGCTGTACCTGAATCGTATTGAAGAGTCAATGGATCATTTACTTCAAAATCCCATGTGGCAGTTGTAGTAGTATTTGGCGTTGTGGCGGCATCTATAGCTTCTATATAGTAGGTGATGGTTGTGCCCAAAGCCTGGCCAGGGATTGAGGCAGAATACATAGCTCCTTCAGTATTGGTCATAGCAATCTCACTGAAGTTAACTGCGTCTGTGGAATAGTGCACAATAGCTGAAGCTATACCGGAAGTCAACACAGGGCTATCGGCAATTTCTGCTGTAATCTCGATAGGAGTATTGGCAAAAAGGCGTCCAATCTCCGGATAATGGGAGATGGTGGGCGGGAAGATATCTTCCGTAATGTAGTTGATGGACACATTATCAATGGCCCATCCAGAAGCCCAATTACCAGCATCATCGGCATGAAAACGCAGATAGACTGTGGATGTACCCATATAGGCATCCAGGGATACACTTTGAGTAATCCAATTGTCATTTGCTTCAACATTGTAGAGATTCACCCAAGTGGTGTTATCGGTGCTTGCTTCGATGTATGCTAATTGACCGTATCCACCTGTATAGTATGAATCGAAACCCAAGATGGGTGCACCGGGTGTAGTCCCGGAGAGGTCAATCACAGGCATATTCAGGATATCCATGCTGCCGTCTCCACTAGATCCGGCAGTGTCATCATTCGCTGCAGCATAGATGGTATGTGTAGGAATGGACCAGTATGTACTACCTAGATCAGATCCAATCTCCCACCCTGTAGCCAGAGATGAGCGAGTCCAGCCTCCTGGAAGGGTGTTATCCCCATAGGCTTCGAAATCCTGCAAGTAGGGGAATGTACTAATGGTTGGATCCATACAGGTACCGGACAGGTTGACTGTAGTTACATTACGGCTAAGGTTATCCGTGATGGTTATCAAACCTGTATGGTCGCCTAAGACTGTAGGTGAGTAAGTTACTGTGAAGGAATAGCTCTGACCGGTAGTTAGATTAACCGCTCTGCCCCAGGGCGTTGCCAGGGAGAAATAATCTCCGCTTACTACCAGATTGGTAATTCCCAGAGTTCCTGCTCCAGTATTGGTGATGGTGAATTCTTTGGAAGCAGTTACTCCAATCTGTAATTCTCCGAAGTTCCATTCGGTTACGTTGGGATCAAGCGAGAAGACTGGGGTTGTAGGTAGGTCTCCAAATTGTAGCATCACATTCGGATATGCCATTACCTGTGTTCCAGTGGGAGGTGATGTGGGATCCGGATCGGTACCATCGCTATAGTAACGCAGACTGCGGTTTGTGCTAGCTGTGGTAGTATAATAGTACATACCACTACTATCGCAGCTAGGCATATTTTCGTCCACTGCGATTACCAGGTTATCCGTATTGTTATATACGAAGGGGCTATCGAGAACGATCTCGACCCAACCGGCTTCTGCAGGTGCAGCCACAGTACCGCTAAAGACCTGGGACAGGTTTGCGAGCGGAATCCAATCTGTGGTGGAAGTAAACTCCGTAGCTGAAGTATGCCCCATGTAAACCGTCCAGTCGTTGCTGTTCACAGTAGCATCAGCGCCATTCCAATAGTAGCTAATCTTTTCGATGCGCTGATCGGGAGTGTTAATCTCAGATTGCATGAAGATGCTCTGGCTATAAGTATAACCAAAGTATGGGTTTATAGGCAGAGAGTTGTGTGCAGTTCCATCTCCGATTATCACCGTACCAGCAGCTAGCACATCTGCGCTAAGGGCTACATCATAAGCTGTTCCGCCATAATTGATGGTGAGAGTGGCAGAGATGGGCCCCTCGGTTACGCCGGTTACATACACAGGGATTACTACCGATTCACCAGTGCCAAGTGCAGCCGGAAGGTTTACAGCATCAAAGCTGAATTGTGCAGCATTGGTTCCGCTGATGCTGATGTCAGTTGCACTAATGTTCAGGGTTCCACCGCCATTGTTAGTGATGGTCACGTTTTGAGGACCAGTCTGAGGGCCGTTCATCACCGTACCGAAGTTAATGGCATCTGGGCTGTAAGCGAAGATTGGCCCGGCGGGTGTTTCGCGGACAGTAACATTATCCACGAAGAAGTCGTTGTCGCCACCGCTAACGGTTGATTCCCCGTAGAAGGCAAAATATACTGTACCGGTATAATCATCAAGATCAATAGTGTGGTTTTCACCAGTATTAGAAATACCATCAAAGGTATATTCGGAACCGCTGTTGTTCCATTCTCTCAGTATTGTGGGAGATGTCATACCGGGATTATCATCAACCAAAACGATGAACTTGTCATCAGCTTGCTCTCCGGCTGTAGGGGGCACGGTTGAAGCATAGTATGTAAGTGCTATGTCAAACTTCAATTCATATCCCGAGGCTGGAATGGCGATTGGTGGAGTTGCCAGCCAGTATTTTGCTCCAGTGCCATAGATATTAACTCTTGCTGCATTGTTGCCGGTAGGGCCGTTTAGCCATTCGTCACGGATCCAACCAGAAGTAGTGCTTATAGGTGTATCTACTGGGTAAAGACCGGATAACCTGGTCCAATCCATGGGTGGGAAGGTATCGGAAGAGGATGTGCCAAAATCCACTACCCAGGGAAAGGTCCCTATCGTAGGATCTGGCATCGTTGTGAAACTCCAGATCGGACAATCTGTAGCGCTACCGTTGGCATTATAAGGGACGACCTGCCAGAAATACTCGGTAGAAAAGGGAGGATTATTAATCTGGAATGATGTTACCAGTCCCAGATCTTCCTCGATGGTGGGAGGATTTGTGGTACCATAAAATAACGTATAACCAGTGGGTATGGCTCCATCACTGGGACTCCAAGACAGATTTACGTTCCACGTAGTGAGGGTACTGCCGTCGGCGGGTGCGATTAATGTTGCAGGTGAAGGTGGAATCACATCCGGTGTAAGAATCTGAATATTGGGGCGCGAATATGTAGTTGTTCCAGAAACAGCCGGGAAGGTACTATCTGCATACTTATATGCTGCTAGATAATTCGGGCTGGTGGAAGTATATTTAAACGTGGGGCCAGAAGCATAATCTCCATCCCAGTTTTCCCAAAGTATTTCGATGTTGTCTGTTCCATTCCAAGTGAATGGAGTGCTGAACATAATGTAGTGCCAACCACTACCATTCCAAGTGTAGTCATTATTATAGACGCTTTGGAACGCTGTGTTATCGGGATATGTGTTATCCTCAGCAGTAGCAGTTGTATGCCGCATAAACACACGCTGATCTACAGAAACATAGTTTGATGGTGTATAGCCAACATCAAATCCGATGCCATTGATTTGTCCGGCGGTTAATCCGGCTGTGCTTAGTTCCGCAGCGGTATAGATAACCTTACTCCAGCTATAATCATACAGTCCGTAAAACGGGATATAGTCTTGAGATAAGGTACCAGTTCCTATCGTGTAAACGTCTGCTGTTGCTATACCGATAAGCATCAACAGCAGCACCAATATAGTTAATTTCTTCATATCTTTTTCTCCTGAATGAGATTCATTTGTTGAAGAAAGAGCTATCCATTATAATGGATGAGCTCGATTGTTTTTGATGGTTGTAAGTTTGGGGAAACCGCATGCTACTAGGCTGTTTGTGCGAGGTAAGCGATAATGTGCAAAGATTATTCTACTAAGCACAGAAACAGTGTGGAGGATTTGGTTTCGGATGTGAGTGATTGTTTTGATCATTATTTGGTGAATGTAGACGCAAGGGTATTCTGCGGGGCAGCGGTAAAAATGCCCTGCGGGCGAGCTGTGTAAGCTCCAAAGATTACCATTGGCTACAAGTTTCATACAAAAACCTTCTTTGTTGACCTTGCCGGTGGTTCAAGTAAATACCCATTTTCCGGCGGCAATTCTTTCTTACGAGATCATGATAAAAACTTAAGTGTATGATAAAAAAGCATCATACAGCAAGAGTTCCTCAGCTGAAGCATCGACAATTCAAACATTGGATACTGCAGGACAGATGTCAAGCAGAAAAAAGGTATGTTCAATTTTTTTCTGCGTTATTCAGCGATTTTGGGATGGGAATAAGGGGGATGGCCGATTGGATCAGCGATATGGGGATGTCCATAAATATCCACATATTTCATAGCTAGTGTCATGTCAAGCTTGGCTCAGTAATGCAACAGCGACCGAAGGGAGCTTTTGAATCATACTCTTTCCCTTTGTTCTATGCAGTGTTGAAGCTGATATCAAGCCGTTATCATCCTATGTTCACTCGATGATAACCCGATGATATCAGGTTCAAGTATCGATAAACCAGAGGAGGAATAAAGCTTTTGAACCGTTTGGTAGATTATCTGCCAAGTTCGAGTTTAACGGTCCAGTAGACAAACGACATTCGTACCTTGACGAGTCAGTAGGATAATATAAGCGTTTTCATAAGGTAGCTTCCGTGTCCCCATAAATATGTGAAGCATTTATCTCGAATAATGCGATTGGGGTACATATGACCAGATGAATCTTATTGCATATTTGTTTACTATATGATCAAAATAGACTTCAATATCGGGTGTGGATTCTATGTATTGCCCGAAGTCCAAGCCACACCTTAACTTTTTACAGAGATAGAAAGCATAGGAACTCCGTACATTATTGTGGTTTGTATAAGGTAATCGAGTAGGGTGATGCTGGATGATCAAGTCCAGCATCATCCCTCTCACAGAACCGTGCGTACGGGTCTCGTACACGGCTCCTGATAATCCTTGTAATTACTCAACGTAGTTAAATAAAACACCGATCTTGATACTTGTTAAATCAAATAACTTCATCTCTTTGAACCACTTGTTGGGAAGAGCAAAACTCATATGGAAACAGGCAGAGTTTCTCCATCTCGTCATAGATATCTTCGGACATTC
>JALOBM010000088.1 GCA_023228285.1 Candidatus Cloacimonadota bacterium
AGCTGAGGATGTGGTGATTCACTGTTAATAATATTGCGAGGTATAAATATGCATAGTGTTCTTAGCAATTATCTTCTGAATGAGGGAAAGTCACCAGTAGATTATATTCTGGGAAAGTTTGAGGATCACGACATCGTGCTTTTAGGGGAAATGCACTATATTCGCCAGCAAGTGGAGCTGTATCATCGCGTGATACCTTTGCTGCCGGATCATGGCATCACGATAGTTGCCACGGAATTTGGCCGCCGGGCGGATCAGGCGTTGATCGACGAACTGCTGTCCAAAGAGTGGTTCGACGTCCCTCTGGCAAAGTTGATCGCCCTCCGGCAAGAAGCCTTTTGGGGATACCTTGAGTATCAAGAGATATACAGGTTGATCTGGCAGCAAAACCGCGTAAACCCGCCCGAAAAACAAATCCGCTGTGTTGGTTTGAACGACCCTTATAATTGGAAGCTATACAATCAGATATGCCGCGAACAAAACCGTAAACCCAATCCAGAGGAGATCAAGCTGATTTGGAAGAATTGCGACGAAAAGAACTGGCTGACAGCGCTGAAGGCGTATCACATTCCCGGAGTCACCAAGGTATTGGGCATCATGGGTGCGCACCACTCTTTTACCAGTTATCGCGAGCCGAGTTTCGAGGTGGAGACTGATAGTAAAGTCTTCAAAGGTTTCAATACTATCCGCTTTGGTAACCATCTCTATGATGAATATGGAGACAGAGTATGCAATATTTGCTTTTACGATCCTTGGGATAGCATAAAAGCCGATGCTCCTCAACAGGCCCCTGGTGGAGGCATCATCGAGACAATAATCAGTCCGCACTTTTCCGAACTGGCTTTTGACCTGCAAGGAAGCCCAGTAGGTGAACTGCCCGATAACAGCATTTACTCCCTGGGTTATGAGGATTTCCGCCTTAAGGACATCGCCGATGGCATGATCTATACCTGCAAATTTTCCGAGTTCAAAGCCCTGACCCCGATCCCGGATTTTATTGATCAAGATAATTTACAGGAATTTCGCGACTTCGCCCCATTTAACGATATGACGGATAAAGACTGCGTCGAGATCAACAATACAATCGCCAAATGGGCAGACATCTGGTAACTGTCTCTATTTGTTGGAGATTTAAGAGCTTGACTGAAATGTTCATCGTTTGCTTCCGTCGTGACGATAGGGAAGTAGTCTTTGATGTTTACTCATATATGAAATCTTATTGATCGATTTATGCAGTAATCATTTTTTCATCATATATATACCTGAATAGTGATTGCTTTGATCAAGCTTGGGTTAGACTTTCCAGTAGTTCAATTAGACCAGTTTCAGAGGCAGACATAACTCCCAGCAGAACCGTCCCACTTATTCTGCGAGTCTTCCAAACTGGCCTATTTCATTGAGATTCAGACAGTTCCGAAACCAGTCTGGAATCAGTCTATATATGAAACAAAGCGGTTTCCATAGCTCATGCAGCCATCGCAGACAATATCAAATGTGGTAAGTTCGCCATCATAATGCTTGCTCCAACGCTCCGCAACGTCCTGTTTCTTTTCCAGATCATTCGCCTGATGTGCTATATAAGTTTCGCAGGATGCACAGTCCAGACAGCAAGCAGCTAGTAGTTCTTTCATTTATTTCTCCATAAGGCATTTACATAGTATCCAAAGTCTTGTCTATAAGTACCGCTATCTTGTTAAGACACAACTTTTTAAGACACTTTTTAAGACACTTCTGAATCATCGGCAGAAGTATCTGGGAGATTGGAGTTTGGCAGCACAATATCAAAACGACATTCATACCTTGACGAGTCACTAGAGCAACAAAGTACTTGTATGAGGCAAACAAAAGGATTAAGCTATGTATAACAGAATATTGTGAGGAATATATGAAAGACACTGCGCATCTTATTGATTCGATAAAGAAAGCAATGCAAGGTGAAATGGATAGCATAAACCTGTATCAAAACGCTGCTGAAAAGAGCCGGGAACAGGAAGTGAAGGAATTTTTCCTCAGCCGCAGAGAAGAAGAACGCTGGCACTTCAACTACTTGCTGGATTATTACCAGCAGCTATCCAGCAATATACTGGCCAGTGATGTCTCAAACATTCTGGCAAAGGTGAACTTAGGCGGTCCCAGCATCTTTTCGGATTCCTTCATTCGTAGGATTGGGGAGGATCAGGCGCTGTTTTCAGCTATCTCCACAGCATTATTGTTGGAGAAAGATGCTATCGACCATTATCACAAATGTGCGGAAGAGACAGTCATCGAGGCTCTGAAATCCTTCTTTACTATGATGTCAAAGTGGGAAATGAAACATTATGAAGAGCTGGTTGCCATCCAAAAAGACGCGGAACGCTACTATTGGGAGCTAAACAGGTTTGAACCTTTCTAAGAAAAGCAATCTCTATTGATAGAATTGACTAAGGACGCTCAGACTTTTCAGCGTGAGCGTTTGTTTTTGCTGCGCTGTATAATAAGCCAAAAAGAAACCGTTTAGTTTGTTCACAGTCTCTGCATCGGGTTTAATAGTATCCAGATGCTTGCCGATTTCTGGCAGCAGGCTCAGGATGCGGCGTTCAGCGGGAGATAGTACGGTGTAATAGTCTCTATTGGAGATTTGCTGGATGCAGGTTTCACAGATTATCTCAGAAGCACCGCTAAATCCAGCAGGGCCTGAAACAGTATTGCACACGCAGCATCTGTTTAATTCGATGTTTATGCCCAATAGCTTGAATATCTTTAGAAGCAGTCGCCAGAAGATCAAAATAGCGTTACTGTCCAGCTTTTGCAGATAGCCCAGATAGTCTTTTAGCAACGTGTAGTAATCCCCTGCTTCTGCTCCACTGATCAGTATCTTGGATATCAGCTCTGCTCCAGCCTCTGCTGCTGCCCAGGTCGATGTGGACGGATACTGTGAATAATCCTGTAGCAATACGGCTTCTTTTAAGATGTAGAGTCCTTCTTCCTTGGGTTCATACAAGTTGAATTCATATTCCGCGAAACGCAAAAGAGGTTCCTGTTTCTTGAGCCATCCTTTGGCAATTATGGAAATCTGTGCCCTTTCAGCGCTGAATATTCTTAAGATTTGACTGCTTTCACTAAAGGGTATCAGCCCCAGGATGATGCCATTGGTCTTGATCACAATCCCAGTTCCTCTTTGATGGCACGGATGTCTTTGGGATTGGCAAAGAAGGTCTTGTAATTTGTGTAAGTGATAAATCCGGCTGCGCTACCTTTGGGTTTTCTCAAGTAGCGCACCTGGGTATAGTCCACCGGCACATTCACGGAAAACTTTGCCTGCGAATACCACGCTGCCAGTGCACAGCATGCCCGGATCAATTCTGCAGGAACTTCCTGCTTACGATAGTTCTTTAATAGCACATGTGCTCCCCGATAGATACGGCTGTGAAACCACCAATCCTGAGCTTTACCCAGTTTTGTGCTTATAAAGTCGTTTTCCTTTGCTTTTCTACCGATGTACACTTGCCAGTTTTCATCGATTCTAAGTTGCAGGATACGGTCCAGTTGATTGATCTTTTGAACAATGCTGCTGCTCTTGTCATGTGTATCCACATCCAAGTCCTCTCCACTTTCCATTCTGGAGATGAGAGCTTGCACAGCTTCGATCTCTCCCCGGGTGCGCTCAAGATTGATCTCGATGATAGCTTTCCCGCTTTTGGCTTTCTGATACTTCTTCAGATAATAATGCAGGTTTTGTTGCGGACTCTTTTCGGGGAACAGCGGTACGTGAATCTCGGCCAATAGTGGATCATGATAGTTCGTTACAATCAGCTCCTCCTGCCCAGGAATGATCAGCTTCATATTAGGCTTAATAGCTTCGGCACAGGCAAAATAGTAGTCCATCTTCAATGCGTTTTTCAGGTCTTGGAGCTGTAAATCCAATTTCTTATTCAAGCGTTTCAACTCTTTATTCAACAGGCGTATCTTGCTGTCAAGAGTAGATTTGCTATCTGCAGGAAGCAACACTTTCTGATGCCTTTGCGCAAAATAATCATTGATGGAGCTGGCTCCGGAATTAGCCGGAATCTGGATTATCTCTTTTTTATCCGGTTCGAAACTCG
This sequence comes from Candidatus Cloacimonadota bacterium, assembly GCA_023228285.1. Lineage (GTDB taxonomy): Bacteria > Cloacimonadota > Cloacimonadia > Cloacimonadales > Cloacimonadaceae > UBA5456. The sequence goes on from JALOBM010000088.1 coordinate 4,083, forward strand.
TTTGAGGCGGATAGTAGGGTTGGTTTGCCAGTACCATGCGCATGGGATTGTCTGCCAAAGAGTATCTTACCAAGGCATCCACTACCACGTTCTTCTCACGGTTAATCAATATCACATTGGGTTTTGGCGGCATCAGCTCGCACACTATCTCAAATGTACGATTCTCGCCATAAATGTCCTTTTGCTCGCAGAATATCGAGATAATACGGTCATTATCTTTAATCGCAATCTGGCTAATAAGAGTCCCCTTCAGTTGAGGCCATATCTCACTTGTCTTTTTAAGTAGGTCTACGGATTCACGATGGTAAATAAAGCTATCCTGGGGGCTAAGTACGATCACCAACACGCCCGCTTTGATCAAGCGGAGATACAGGGTATTTTGATGTAGCGTAATCCTGTCCACACTTGCCTTAAGCTCCTCAAATTCCCGTACCCAAGCCGCTAAGTAGCCATATTTCATTATGCATCCAATATTCTATTTGACTTGACACAAAATCCAATGTATCATGAAATGACACAGATAATAAAACGCGATAGGAGTCAAGTATGAAAACTGCCCAAATTATAATCATAGGTGCCTTGGCTATTTTGGCCATCATCTTTGGCATCATATGGATGAATGCTGCCAAAGAAAACAAGGTCCTGCAAAAGAGCAATGAAGATCTTCAGGCTCTGTACGAATCTTCCACCACTACCATCGGTGAGATACAAGAAAGCCTGCAAGCTATGGACCAAGATCTTTCCGGACAGCTCTTTACCCAGGGCGAAATCCCCGGAAGCACCCCGGCGGACAGACGAGAACAAATCATCAGCTCCATTGCAAATATGAGAGACCAGATCGAAACTGACAAGAAGAAAATCGCCCAATTGGAAGCGCAACTGGCTGGTTCCAAGACCCAATTACGCTCAGTTCAACAGATGGTGGATCGCTTGAAAGCATCTCTGGAAGAGAAAGAAACCATCATGGCTGAACTGCAGGAACGCATGGGTATCCTCAATGAAACCATCGAAGAAGAACGCCGCCAAAGCCAAATTATCGTTGCTGAGCGTGAACTAACTATTGCCGAACGCGAGCAGGAACTTATCGATGCCGAGCGCGAAGCCAATACCATCTACTACGTGGTGGGCACTCGCAGCAAGCTTCTGGAAATGGGAGTTATCGACCGCAAAGGTGGCATTTTGGGCATAGGCAGAGTTACTACCGTTGCCGACGAGATCGACACGGAGAAGTTCTCTATGATCAATCTCAGTGATGATGATCAGATCAGCTTCAAAGCCACCAAAAAGGGCTACAGTATTCTCTCCAATCATATCGCTACCACCTACAGTGTGGAGAAAGTAGAAGGAGAATATGTGCTCACCATTACTGACAAGGAGAATTTCCGCAAGCAAAAATTCCTCGTAATTGAGCTTCTATAACGCGTTGTATTTACTGAAAAAGCCCCGGTTTATGTACTGGGGCTTTTCAGTTTTATTTGGTTATTTCTTACAGATAGGATAGAACCTTGTTTGCCTTGCCTATGAAGGCCTTGAGTTCGTCTCCGCTAAAGGCTTTCTGTTCCAGAAGTGAAAGATCGTGGATGTACCCGCAGAGCGTCTTGATCTCATCCTCTTTACCCTCTTTGTCCAAACTTACAAGCTTCTGGATAACAGGGCTTTCCGTGTTTACTACCAGACTGTGATGCTTCAGCATATCGCCTCCCCCGCCCATACGTGAAATCATGTCCATATCGTGCCAGCGGCGCATGAATTCACTGAAGACAATCATTCCAGGGATGTCCTTGCTTTTCAGATTCTTCACTTCTACTTTCAGCTCTGTATAGGCATGATTGTGAAGCTCTTCCATAGCCTCTTTGCCCAGCTCTTTCTTTAGTTCTGTAGGTAGTTCCAAGAGGTCTATGATGGTCTGTTCATCTTTCTGAATTTGATAAGGAGTTAGTGATTTCGCCGCCTCAGGATACTTTTTGAAGAAATCCTTCAGGCTTTCTTTGCTGAATGATGCTTCCAGCTTTTGATCCAAGGCTTTGTAGAATATCTGCTGCAAGCGGTCTTTGTCTTCATCGGACAGGCTGCTGCCTTCCTTGTTCACCAGGAGGTCGTTAACTTCACTGTCCACACGGATGAATTCTACCTTTTCCAGCTTGCTTTCCAGCTTTTGGAACAGGTGAATATCCAGCGGGGAATTCTGGAATACTACTTCAATGCCCTGCTCTTTCATCAGGTTCAGATAACTCACTTGCGTGTCTTCGCTGGCAGCGTACCATATTCTGGTATTTCCTTCGCTCACTGCTGCGTTGCGTTGTTTGTATTCTTCCACGGTCAAATAGTCTCCACCTGCGGATTTGAAGATGGCGATGTCCTTCATGGCATCGAAGAATTCGTCTTCTTTCAGCATGCCAAACTTGATGAAGGCATTGATGTCTTCCCAGTATTCCTCATATTTCTTGCGGTCTTCCTTGAAAGTCGCCTGGAAGTGATCTGCCACTTTCTTGATGATGTATTTGGATATCTTTTGCACCTCAGTGTCGTTTTGTAAGAAGCTGCGCGATACGTTCAAAGGAATATCCGGGATATCGATGCCGCCTTTCAGCAAAAGCAGGAATTCCGGAATAAGGTCTTCCAGATTGTCTGCAACAAAAACATTGTTGCAAAAGAGTTTAACCTCGCCCTTAAAGAACTCCGGTTCATTACGTAATTTAGGGAAATAAAGGATGCCTTTCAGGTTGAAGGGGAAATCCACATTCAGATGAATCCAGAACACAGGATCCTTGTAATCATGGAATACTTCCTGATAAAACTTGATGTACTCTTCACGCGTTACATCCTTGGGCTTCCGATTCCATAAGGCTTCGGTCTGATTGACCTGTTTACCGTCAAACATGATCTTGATCGGCATAAAGTTGCAATAACGTTCCAGAATATCCTTGATCTTGCTATCTTCTGCATAGTCCTTGGAATCTTCGTTGAAGTGTAAAGTGATGGTGGTTCCCACTTCCTTGCGCTTGCCCTCGGTCATGGTGTATTCTGTAGAACCGTCACATTCCCAGTAAGCTGCTTTACTTCCTTCGCTTACCGATAATGAATCGATGGTCACCTTCTCCGCAACCATGAAGGCGGAATAGAAGCCCAGACCAAAGTGTCCAATGATATTTGCCTGTACATCCTTGAATTTATTCACGAATTCCTCGGCTCCGGAGAAAGCGATCTGATTGATGTATTTGCGAATCTCGTCTGCAGTCATGCCTATTCCAGTGTCTATCACTTGCAGGGTTTTCTTGGATTTATCCAGTTTGACCTCAATTTGCATGTCTTCAGCTTTGAAATTAGGGTCGGCATATTTCCTCTTGGAAATGGCGTCTACGGCATTCGAGACCAATTCTCTGAGGAAAATATCGTGCTGCGAATAGAGCCATTTCTTTATAATGGGGAAGATGTTTTCAGTGTGGATACTTAGGGATCCGGTTTCACGTTTCTTTGTAGCCATGCTCATTAACTCCTTAAAATTATATCTATCTGGAGATAAAATAGCTATAGATGCGATTCTGTCAAGAGGAATTTTAGCAGTCGATATGTTAGATTGCTAATTACCCGACTTGAAGGGCGTGACCCTGTCCCATTTTTTACACCACTTGTAAAGTGACACGTTTCTTATCGACATTGTTTTCATAGTTTTCTCTGTATTTTGCCGGAGGTAGGAAGTTTAGTGAGCTGTGGGG
>JALOBM010000089.1 GCA_023228285.1 Candidatus Cloacimonadota bacterium
CAGAGCGGCATTATTCAGGCTTTTGCCAAATTTGGTCGACGCCAAGTATTATCAGAGTTTTGTAATAAGGGGTATGATGTTGTACGCCATTGGGATGACATTTATTCTGAATGGCTGTGCGTCAGTAAATCAATAAAACGCACCAGTGTGAAGCCAAGTGGTTCTGTTTCATTGCTTGCTGGTGCGACAGCAGGTGTACATTTCACAATCGCACCAACGCGATCATATTGGAGAAATGTTCGTATCTCTAGTGATAGTATCTTAGTCAAAGCATTAATTGAGGCTGGCTACAAAGTTGAGAAGGCCACCACTGACGATAAAACTAGCGTCGTTTGCTTTGGTGTATCTGAGCCAGATATCCCGACAGTATCAGAAATCTCAATTTGGCAACAAACAAAGAATGCCGTTGACTATCAACGATATTGGGCAGACAATCAAGTGTCGTGCACAATCCAATTCAAACCAGAAGAAGCCAAAGACATACCATATGTCCTCGAATCGTTTGATGACGAATTGAAGGGTGTTAGTTTCCTGCCTTATTTAGATCACGGATATCCACAAGCACCATATCAATCGGCTACAAAAGAAGAAGTTGAAGCTTACAATGCTAAACTGAAGCCGATTGATTTTGAGAAATATTTCTTAGAAGATAAGAAGAATACTGAAGATGCTGTTGGTTCTAAGTTCTGCGATGGTGACAGATGTGAAGTGCATCTACCGATAGTTAAAAATAATTGATCGATGTATTGAAAATTATTTGGTCACATATTCACATTTGATGGAGGCTTATTGTGTATAATATCACTATACAGATAAATGTAAATAATAGACACGAATGGGAAAATGTTCGATCGCACATCGATCAGCTACTTAATAGTAGGCCCGAGCAAAGTCCAAACCTACCAAATGCCAATAAAGATTTGGTAGTACACTATGTAAGTGAAAATGCGTCGATATTTAAGCGTAAAACAATACATAAATTCACGCTATGCGACAAGGTTTATACAGTTAACCCGAAGACTTGGTATCAATTCAATTGTATGTTTTGTGATGCCATTAAGGAATCATATCATATCGATAGCAGAAAACCAAATAGCCACACATCAACCGAAAATATTATCAAGAAAGTTAAAAATTTGATGTGTGAATGTGGTATTAAAATCAAAGATTTGGAACTATATTTAGATAAGTAATATCAGAATAGCTTCTTTTGTCCTGGTAAGTCCTTGACCAATTTGGCTTTTGGTCTGTGGAATCTAGATTTTACGAACTTTTCGCCTTCAACACTACCAGTTCTAAAGATCACTTTAGACACATAGCCAGCATCAACAGCTGCTTTAAATCTTTTCCTAGAATGTGCATATAGATATTTATTACATAAGAAGAAAATATCAAAAATTCTAGCACTACCTTTTTTATTAACTCTAGCGGCTCTTGCAACTCGTTGTTTGAATTCTGATGCCATCTTACCACCAGTGGCTAGTATCAGATTTTCACATCCACCTTTCAAATCTAATCCGCGTCTTACATTCTTTCCGCCGATCAATACTTTCAATTTGCGTGATTCAAAATCTTGCAATATTTCTGGTCTTCTCTTTCTTGACGTTTTACCGTGGATAAATTCTGAATCAGGGATCAATTTTTGAAGTGCATATCCAAGATCGTCGCGCTCGACTAATATTAATGTTCCTTCATCAGTAAATCGTTTACATAATGCTGCAATAAATAGATGGAATTTTTCGCTATGCACCATCATTTCATCAACCGCTATATCGAAAGCAGAAGCATCATTTTTATTTCCATCTTCACCATAAGCAAGCGCATAATATGAAATCGGAACAATCAGACCGGTTTTTTCTACGCTTTCTCTATCTTGTGAATAGATGACCGATCCAAGATGCTCCTGTAGTACAAGATTTTCAACTGGTTTGTCTGCATCATATGGAGTGCCTGTCATCCCGTATCTTCTACGCCCTTTGAACCAGAATCTAAACAGTTGCTTGTAAGTATTACTGGTTGCAAGATCGCATTCGTCGATAAGAAGCATCTCACACGATCCAATTAGCTTATGTAAAGCCTCTGCCTTCTTCATCCTACTCCTGAACGCTTTGATTTTTATTTCATAATTAGCGAGTGCTTTTGCGTGTTTCTTTTCAGCAGTTCCAGATTTGCTATCTTTAAAATTCTCCAGTAATGGTTTTTCTGGTTTCTGTTTCGGCTTTACTAGTGATTGTATAGAGCCAATAATAATTAATTGTCCCTCTGGCATTTTGCCAGCATAGAATAATCCAGGTTCTTGGCAGACGTCGCGTAGCTTCAGTCTTTGTTTTAGTTGTTCTATCACCTGGATCTGTTCAGCAATGATTGCTGTGGGGCATGGTACTGCCTTGCAAATGCCTGCTATTAGCTCTCCTTTTCCACCGCCCATCGTAACATTTATAACTCCTACTTCTGTCCTATAGACAGTTTTAATAGCATCTATTTGAAAAGGTTTTAGCTTAATGCCAGGTAGAAAATCTTCATCTATTAATGATATATCTATTGGTTTATATTTCGATTTTGGTCTTTTATCGACGACCGCCAATTGTAGATCTTTCGCCTTACATAATGCTCGCAGCTCTCCAAGAAAAGGTCTAGCAAGTGTTTTATTACCTCTACTGTATTTGCGATAAACGCCATCCCAGCTCGATCCGCCAGACACATCAATAAATCTTGAGCTGGGTCGCTCTGCGCTAAACCTCTTATCTAATATTTCTTCTTCCCAGGCGGTTATATTAGATAATTGTATTGTCTTATTTGTTATTATTGTCGCAATCATATTAACCTTTGGTTAAATTTTAAAATACCCATTATTCTATGAGTAAATAATCTCGGAGGGTGTCTTTATGTTGATTGAAGAAGATCTTGACGAATCCGAGTTAGAGGAATTATCCGAACATCCTATAGACGACATAGAGGAAGTGTTGCCGGATGATCCAGAATTATTATTAAAAAAGCATTACTTTATCAACGAAATAGTTGAAGACAAGTTGCGTCGTTATATATGGACGAATTGCACGAATGTAGCAATTCGTGATTCTATAATGATACACGCGCCAGAGTTGATAAAACAAATAATCCGTAAGCAGAATCTGCATATGATTTATCCTGGGCAAGAGGAATCTGCCTTTGGTGACTTGGTGCAGACAGCATGGGTGCAAGTTGAACGAACATTATATAAATTTAGGGCCAAACCACATTGCAGGGCATGTTATAATCCTGATAGACCAATTAGCTCAGCGCTTTATATACCAGCAGAATCAGAATATGGCATCATAACATTTGAACAACTATTTGATCCGAAATACACACAGCCAGGAAGTAAAAAATTAGTAATCTATATAAAACATCATCCAGTATGCCCGTACTGCAAAACAGTTTTGAGCGATAATCCAGACGTCGAGCCCAAGCAGGGTACTTTTGGCGGATCGAGAACGATTTTGTTTAGAGGAAACTCTAAAGTGTTTAATATGTGGAGCCAAGTCAGCAGAACATGCATTCTGGCTTTTGTTAAAAAAGAAGGACGCGACCGAAAGAATTCTACAGCATATAAAGATCATCTATGCAATACCAGCAGAGTGGACGAAGATCGTCTGAAGAGATTCTTCTCAGAGGCATCACAAATTTGCAAATATAATATAGATCATATGAGGTGCATAGATGCACTTTGTTATATAATCAAAACCGACGACAAGCCATATGACGGTCTTATAGGGAAACTTGTTGAAAAATCTGGACTGTCTCGCATTCAGGTCAATGGTTTTATTAGATTACTTAGACTTCGCAGCCACGAATTTACCGACTCGCCACTAGGGCATGACGCCGATCACGAAAAACAGATGAAGAAACAATTCCTTTGCCAGGATGAAGAATAATGGAAAATTGCCCAATATGTAATATGAGTTCTACACTAAGATGCAAATGTGCAAGCAAGGTTAAGCATACTATTGATGATCTGAAGAAAGGCCACGGCATGCAATGCGAGAATGGTCATCGCTGGTCTAGTATGACAATTGATGGCAATACGATAATATATGATCCTAACATGAACGAGTCAACTACAGCATTATTTCGTCTGATTGATGAAAAGACTGTAACTGCTGATGACTTTAATAGGTTTATAGCAGAGACAAGTCCAACAAGCATCAATAAAAGAGTTCAACGACAAATGAGCCCTCATAAGGCCAGCCCGACAATTACTAACCCAGGGCGAAAGATTGACGATAAAACAGATCACGAACCAGCAGATCACAACGATCCGACATCAACTGGCCGTGGTAAGAGTGCGTTGCGAAAACAAATTAAGCACAACAAAAAACACCCAGAACAGTTTAGTGAGGCGATCGAATTTCTACAAGAAAACAAAGGACTAGCACTATCAGAATGTAAGTCTAAATTATGTGCTGTGGTTGATCGAGCCTCATTGCATGCGGTTGTGAAAAAATTATCGCAGCGGCCAAGCCAATTTGATCGTGAATGGCTAGTCGGACTTGGTAGTCTAATAGAAAAAGAGAGTGCTAATGCCTAAGTCAGAAGAACCACTACAAGAAATTGATAATGAGCTGCAGTCATTGTTAAATGACTTGGAAATTGATAAAGCTGAAGATAGTGCACCTCAAGCGGCTAATGTTATACCAGAGCCTATTACTACCATCACTGTCCCAGATCCAGAACTAAGTGAACCTGTTGTCGATGTAGAGCAGACGGGCTTACCAGATCTACCATTAGGAACACCAACACCATCTAACATAACAGATCTTAATAATGTAGCTGAGAAGTTTGATCACGATTACAACGAAGTTCAGCTTAATCTGAAGAGAGATCGTGGTAGGATAGATGAGGTTATAGATATACTATTGGTGCGTGTTAGAGCCAATGCCGACGCTGAGACAGATACTATGTCATTGGTCAAAGCCCTAGGTGTCTTGGCCGATACAAATGGACATTATGTTAAACTTCTTGATTCAAGATCTAAATTATTGTCTGCTACAAAAAGTGCAGTCAATGCCATACAAAACAATGTAACTGTGACCGGCAATGATGCTGAGTTACAGGCAATATTGGGCCAGCCGTCAGCCGGAGATGAGTAATGGCATTGACGACAACACAAGCTGAAGTTATACGTAGGTGTCAGAAGTCTACTTTATTCTTTCTTAAGAATTTTGGAAAGACTAAACACCCGACAGCTGGTATCTTACCATTAAATCCATTCAGTTATCAGATCAGAGCGTTAAACGCTTTTAGAAAATACCGATTCAATATATTTAAGAAATCGCGACAAACTGGTGCTAGCAAGATTGCCGGTGCTTTTGCATTGTGGTTTGCGATGTTTTTCTCCAATAAGACAGTATTGATAGTTTCGCGTACTGACGAAGATGCTATAAACTTTTTGCGTGAAAACATCATTTTCTTATTTCGTTATCTTCCACAATGGATGCAAGATGCTTGGAAGCCAACGAAAGAAAATGAACACGAAGTGCGTTTTCCTAATGGATCACGCATCAGATCATTAACATCACACCCTGATGTGCTGCGTTCTAATGCATCATCATTAAATATTATCGATGAAGCAGCGTTTATTAGGGATATGGGTGTGATGTGGGCAGCCGGTCAGCCAACATTGATTCACGGCGGTAGCGTTATTGTTGTTTCGACGACCGCTGGCGTTGGTGGTTGGTATTGGAGTACATGGACTGATGCTGTCGCCGGTCTCAATGATTTCCATCCAATTAATATTAATTGGTGGGATATGGACTGGGAAATCAGATATCGCGATGACATGACAGGTGAGATTAAAGTTATCGCGCCAACAGCAGGTATACGTGATTGCGTAACTGCAGAAGAGATTGAAAAATATGGTCCTAAGTGGTCGCCGTGGCTTGAAGAACAATATCGTGGTCTTCAGGAGCGTGGAGAAACTTGGAAGTTTAAACAAGAAATATTAGCTGAATTTGTTGGATCTGGTAGTACAATCGTCGATCCTAAAGTTTTAGCATACCTGCAAACTCTTCTAAGCGACGATTATAAACGTGTCAAAGGGATGCAAACTTATCTGCACCCCGTTAAAAATGAGCATATGTCTATCAATTTTAATGGAGGAGATAGACGAGATCTTGATAAGGATGAAGGTTTGTGGATATGGAGAAAACCAAATCACGGTAAGCCACCAATATATCAGGGGAAGCGGTTAATAAATCCAGGAGAACAGCCACATCGATACTCGATTGGAGTTGATATTGCCACAGGTAAGGGTCGCGACTATTTTGGGCTTCAAGTACTTGATATAGATGCACAAGAACAAGCGGCAGAGTTTATGATACGAACTCTGCCAAAATATTTCAAACTTTTAGCTGATTATATAGGTCGCTGGTATAACAATGCTATGATGGTCATTGAACGAAATAATGGCGGTGATGCTTTTATCGATGATATGAGATACGATCTTATGTATCCAAATTTGTGGCGTAAAAAAGACATAAACGATAAACCAACTAGTAGTGCTAGAAAGAACAGCATCCAATTAGCAGATTATGGTTTTTATACTGGCCAAGCATCGAAACCAACGTTAAACAAAGCCTTGGTTGACTATTTGCAACCGGATGGTGGATATAAGATTTATAGCCACAGATTATTAAAACAACTAAACATCTATGTAAGAAAAAAGGATCGCGCCGGTCGAGATACAGATAAAACAGAAGCTGAAGATGGTCCTGGCAATCACGACGACTTAGTTATTAGTCTTGGCTTGGCGTGTATCGGGATCAATGACGCTGCTACGCAAATAGTTGGTGGATTAATTCCGTTTCAAGAGTCAATGCAAACTGAACTTGGCATTCCAGATAATGACAAAATTAAATTAGATCCATCAATACTATCGCCCATGTCTGGGTTTTCTGAGATGTCCATAGATGCTAGTATATCCGGTGAAATAATTAGATTCGCTGAGCAGCTCGGCGCTTTACCCATCGAAACTAAAAATCTACCGCCAACAGCGAATAAGAAATATACGCTTATTAAATGACAGCACCAAAGATAATTTGGGTGTCATCATGCAAAATCTCAAACTACCTCCATTTTCTGTAAATAGAGCGACCTCAGATTCTATGAATTGGGGGCTGATATGTGAAGGTATTCCAGATCTATGGAAAACAACCAAAGGTCAAAATGTTAAGGTTGCGATACTTGACACCGGAATAGCCCAGAGACATCAAGATTTGTCTGACGCTATATTCTTAAGTACTGATTTTACAGGAAGCAGTCATGGTGCCGAAGATATTATAGGCCACGGTTCACATTGTGCCGGAATAATAGGTGCTAGATCTAATAATTTCGGTGTTGTTGGAATTGCACCTGAATGTAAGTTGTTAGCTTGCAAAGTAGTTGCTGATAATAATTCATGTTATGATCAAGCTGTCATAAACGGACTCAAATGGGCGATATGGCAAGGAGCAGACATCATATCTATGAGCATAGGTTCTCCAATCTCTACAAGTATATTACATGACGCTATTATCGCAGCAGCACAAAAATCAGTAATAATATGTGCTGCTGGTAATCGTGGCCCTGCATTAGATTCTGTAAATTATCCAGCTAAGTATGTTGAAGTAATTGGTGTTGGTGCGATAGACCGTAATAAGCACATTACCAATTATTCATCACGAGGAGATCGCGTTGATATTGTGGCACCAGGTGACCAAATAGTCTCGTGTTGGCCACCAAATAATATAGCTATGTTAAGTGGTACTAGTATGGCATG
>JALOBM010000090.1 GCA_023228285.1 Candidatus Cloacimonadota bacterium
ATGTTATGAAAGAAGAGATGGGAATGAACCCATTGCTTGTAACAGTTGAGGATATGTTCCCGATGACAGAGGCCGGTAAGCATAACATTAGAAATATCTCAGAGCGGTTCGGGTGTGACATTATTAGCTTAAAACCATCTATTGAGGCGATTAAAAAGTCAATGCGCTATTGTTTCGAGCGTTATGGTAAGCCAACCTATCTGATAGATCGTTATATATATTCCTACCCACTTTGGATGGCTAAAAACTTTAATATCCCACTTTTGGTTTATGGCGAGAATGTTGGTAATGAATACTCCTCCGAAGAGGAGTCTCCATCGGCTAAAAATCAGATAAGTAACGGGGTCGCCAGTGGAATAACTAAAGATGAACTTATCCACTATGCCGGGATTGATAAAAACCAGCTGATTTATTTTGATGCCCCAGATTTAGATGGAGTTGAACCTATCTACCTATCCTATTTTATAAAGTGGAACTCTTATCAAAATTACCTATATGCTAAAAATAACGGATTTCATGATCTAACCCATGAGTGGGATCGCACGATGAACGTAGATAACCATGATCAGGTCGATAGCCGTATATACTGGATTCACCCATGGATGAAATACCCTAAATTCGGACATACCTTTGCAACAGACTATTGTTCCAGAATGATCAGGTACGGGATGATGACCAGGGAAGAAGCATTAGAGAAGATTAAAAGAGAAAAAGAATTAGATCCTGTCGTGGTAAGAGAGTTTTGTGAATTTTTGGGATATAAAGAATGGGAATTTTGGAGAATTGTAGATAAATTTTATAACCGTGACTTATTTAAGTGGGAGGGCGAAGAATGGATATTACAGGACTAAAGGGAACCGAAAATAGTGATATTTATATTATTGGTTCTGGAAGTAGTTTAGACTATATTCCTAAAAGTTTTTTCCAGGACAAAGTAACGATTGGGGTTAATACTGCCTACAATCATGTCCCTTGTAAATATACCATCTGCCATCATTATTGCGTGCTTCAGCCCATTATAGATTCCGGGGAGACAATTGTAGTTACAAGCGAATATGAGTCATGTGTGCTAAATAGTTGCATAAGGGGGTTTAAAGGTCCTTACAAACATGATGGAACCTACGAAAACGTGCCTTATTTGCCGCTAAAAGGGACATATTATTACTATAAGCACTCAAATCAAGGATATGAGTCAATAAAAATTGTCGATAAGGATGGTTGGCTAACGGCAGGGGGAACAATTGTTACAGAAGCCATTCATTTTGCCTACTTTCTTGGTGCGAAAAACATCATCCTTTGTGGTGTTGATGGTGGATTCATTGATGGGAAAACAAATGTGACGGGATATAGCTCCCCAACAAATAGTGATCACATGAAAAACGTGCAAAAACAATTAGAGCAGATTTCCTCATGGGTTCGTGGCAGGGGTGTTCCAGTCATGAGTATAAACCCATTTATTAATTTCACACTAGAAGGGCATCATTTTACTTTATAATTTGTATAATAATTTTTTGTAATTTTGCAAGGGGTCTATTTTGGATAAAACTATAATTACATGGCAGACATTATTTGTGCAACAGAGTGTACGGGTGGATTAGAAATGCCGGCATTTCCAGATTCTTGCGGACGTGTTGACTTCGGATTCCCGAAACTCATTATACTGGCTTTGAAAGATTCGGTTACTTGCACGGGATCAGATTATCTGGTTCCAAGTGTGGCAGACTTTCAGGAAGCAATTGGGAGCGACTGTATCATTATCAATGATTTGGCAAATGGAGTGAAGATTCCAGAGGAGGTAGAAGAGATTGGCCCGGCTGATACGGCTGATAATCTTCCAGAATATGTTAATGCAAGAGAAGGCATTACCGGAAATCTGAAAAATATCAATCTTGAGATTCTTAATGCGCTGGAAAAGCTTAACTGTCATTCCAGGCTTCAGATGTGGTACGTGACTAATAAAGGATGGTGCTTTGGAGGACGGAAAGGCTATACTATTCCTTGGTATTCAAGGGATTGGGAACATGCCGGATACGGTCCTAATAAAAGTATGATTCCAATTTCGTGTACCTGGGTTCGCAAACCAGAAACCACGGGTGCAGATCAAGACTATGGTTATCTTGAATTAGTAAATTCATGATATTAACAGAGCAACAGATTAAGGACTATATCCTTTCTCCTGCCCGGAGTGAAGAGATTCGCAATGGGCTAAAGTTGCAGAGCGACCATAAGGTTCATGTTACGGGCGAGGGCTATGTTGACACTTTGAAAAAAGTGATTGGAGAGACCAGGGCTATGCAATTTGGGGGTGAGAGAGAATTGTCCAAGCCCGTAACAATGTTCCTTACAAGAAAAATACGCGATGAGCTTTCCCGGTGGAAAAACACCCAGGGAACGCGTAAAACGTATGATTTTGGCGAGAGTCAAGAACTTGTACATAATTTTAGAGATGTCCTAAATACGGTATGGAAAAATGGGACAATTGATGACTTTGCCGACTTTATTAACGATGCTCTTTATACTGATTTTAACGGTTTTGCTATTGTCGAGAGACCAGTTAAGGACGGATCATTTGAGATAAGAGATGGGATTCGGCAAACTCCAATAGGTGTTCCATATATTATATTCAAAGGACTTGAGGATGTTCATGACTTTATGGTTAACGGCAAGCGAACGGAGTATCTTATCTTGAAATTTGCTGCTGGGCTATTTCGTGTGCTGGATGATTCTGGTGATTATATCTATAAGTTAAAAGATGGGAAGGTATTTTTGTCTGACGACTACCCTATTATAAAGAACGAATTAGGATATGTCGCTGCTATTCAGATAAGTAGCATCCTTGCAAGTCCATTGAATGATCACATTAAGACATCACCTATTCACCAGACGATTCCGCTTTTACAGGATTATCTGACTTCTCATGCCGAGCATACCATTAGTAAGATATTGCACGCTCATCCGATATTAGCACTAATAGGACAAAAGTGTACTTATTCTAAAAACGGACATGCTTGTTCTAATGGAAAGATATTTGATGAGAATGGTGACGAAACGGTATGCCCGAATTGCGGTGGAGTTGGTGCTGTTGTGCCTAAAAACTCAAGCGAGGTAATTATCCTACCGGAGCTTGATGCGCAGGGCAATTCGTTCTCCATGAGCAACATAGGACAATACATAACTCCTCCTGTCGAGGTATTAAAATATCAGGCAGAGGAGTTAGAAGAATTAGAGCGGACGATAATTTATTCTGGAACTGGGATTAAGACATTAGTGAAAACCGAGTTCCAAACGGCTACCGAGATCGTGTTAAACCTTAAACCTCTGGAAGATAAGATCAGTGCATTGCTGGATAATATCGAGAGGGTTGAAGAATTTATGACTGATTGTATTGGCAAGTTATATAGCAAGAAATATAGAGGTTGTCAAATATATTATGGCAGGAAACTAAACATCCGAGATGAGAACCTAATATTGAATGAAATTGAGGCTTCTAAGCGAAGTGGTATGCCTTTGAGTCAAATCAGGCTTTTAGTTCAGGAATTGATTATTACAAGAAACAGGAACAGCAAGCAGGATTTAGATCGTGCGCTGATCCTTCTTGACGTGGAACCATGTAGCGTATTAAGTATTAAAGAAGTTATGGAGAGTCCATATATATCTAATGATATTAAGATATATAAATATAACTTTGACGATTATGTGGATCGGTTTGAGCGAGAGTATTCACCGATTTCGTTATTTGGATCTGGTCAGAAATGGGCAGATCGGATTAAGTCTATCAAACAAATAATAGATAGGTACAATGCCGAGAGTATTAAAAATTTACAAGCACAACAATCAGGAGATCCGCAGGGAGATGTGGATAGACGACTATCTTTGGGAGAGGGTGGTGCAGGGGAACCTGGAACCTGATGTAAGATGGGAACTGGCAGTAATAACAGATCCCGAAGAGGAATTAATCAAGGAAGTGAGGAATATCCAAGATGAAAGCAAGACCGATTTTAAAGGACGGGACGATAGCCCCAGTCGAGAGAGAGTTCAGCCCACAACAGTGGGAAAGGCTAAAACGAACATTCGGAAAAAAGCTCCGGTGGGAGGAAATAAAAATAAGAAAAAAGCATGAACGAAAATGATGTAGCTGCCATTGCGCAGTTGTTTGGGAAACCAAAGGAAGAAATTAGTACCGCTATAACCAACGGCGGTGTTTCAAAGTTAGTTGCCGATTTTACGGCTTCAAGAAAAATTATGACCCAGGAGGATTTCGATAAATACCAGGAGAATTATCGCCAGGTGGTTATCAATGACTTGGTTAGTAATAAACATGACCTTCCGCAAGCTATTTATGAATATGTGAAGGGAAGTGTCTTGGAGAAAAAAGAGAGAGATTTGGCCAAGACGTTCGGTGTTAGCGATTATAAAGGCTTTAATGACTTGATGGATAAGATTGTTGAACAATCCAAAAATAGACCCGATGAAGATGAGATCAAGCGGCTGAAGTCTAAAATTGTTGAGATCGAGACTGAAAAGGAGAAAGCTGTCTCTGAAGCTATTGAAAACGGTAACAAACGATTTATCGGGGCTGAACTTGGTAAACTTATTTCAGACATACCGATTGATGCAGATGGTGAAGCACTTGAGAATCAGAAGGAAGTATTACTCACGATGTTCAAGATGCGCCATAAGATCAACGTGGATGGAGAGAAGATTGTTGTGATGGACCATGACGGGAAACCGATCACGGACAGCAAACTTGATCCCCGGCCTTTGTCTGAGATATTTAATGAGTTTGCCCCAAAATATGTGAAGTTAAAAAGTCCTGACGGTGGACGGGGTGATGGATCTACCAACCCAAAAGGTGAGATTTCTTTTGATGATTATTGCATTAAAAATAATATTGAGCGAAATTCATTAGCTGCTGCAACAGCACAAAAGGAGCTTACCTCACGGGGATTTAAACTTGTATAAAAAATGGCAAATTATTCTAATAGTGTACTTTTAGCTGCCGTTGGAATCATGAATGATCGGTTTAATGCTCACGAGCTGAGAAAACCGATCTATGGTGCTCACGAGGCTTTCTTGGAATTTCGTGACTATTCGATTCCAGACATGGCAGACATTCGGAAGTCTGAAAACAGGACTACCACGGTAAAATATCTTACAAAAACATCACCTTCAGTTGCAAATGCACGGAGCTGTACTCCTTCGGCAGCTTTTGGTGAAAGTGGATCGATTAACTTATCGTGGAAGACTTATTCTACGACTGTGGGGCATTCTTATAAGATTTTCGACAATAACTACTACTCCGAGGCTCAAGGCTTCGCAAATGATCTCTATGGTGCTTTCCTTGCGCTGCATGATGCTATTGAAACCGATGCGATTGCTTATCTTGAGACAAATAGAACTGGCGTAAATGCCGGATCTTCTTCGCTTGGTACGTTTAACACTACCGCTGATAAGTTCAACATCGCTAATGCAAATAAAGACCGATATCTCAATTATGTTGATACGGTTATGCGCGAGAATAAGTATTATGGCGATATTCGGCATATTAACAACGTTGCTGCTACTGCCTTATGGAAAGAGCAAACGGCACAGGGACCTGCTAATGACAGCAACCTGGCTTATCAGTTTGGCCGCATGAAGCTCTTGGAAAGTCACACGATTACGACCGGATCTGATCTCATTACTGCTTATGCATTTGATCCTTATGCCGTTACGATGATTGATTGGATTCCTTCAATCAATCGTAAGGGTATTGTTTCCGGGCAAGAAGAGTGGACTACTATGGGTGATATTTTTGGATTCCCGATTACTTGGGCTGTATTTAAGAAAGAAGCCTGTACGGATACGACTGACTATGGCGGACACACGCAGGATCTTAAGACCGTATATGAGATTTCTGTGGACATTTCATTTGCGAAAGCTCCACTATCGGTTGCTACGGAAACGCCTATCTTTAAGTTTGGGTTGCTCGCAAGCTAACCATGAAAATCAGGGTTTGGCTGCCGGATAAGTACGGTGGTACTGGGTTGTATCGGTTAGATATGCCCCACAGAAATCTACCGTTTGAGGTTGAATTTTCAACCGATCCGGCAGTTGACGCTGATATCTTGGTGGCATCAAAGGCAAATTTATTGGATGTCTTACCAATAGTCCCTGACATTAAAGCTCGTGGGACTATTTTTGTGCTGGATTTTGATGATTATTGGATACTTCCACCAAATCATTTACTTTACCAACACTATAAGGATAATAATATTACTGGAATTCTACGGGATGGATTGCGAATTGCTGATCATGTAACTTGCACGACTGATCTACTGGCTGATGCTATTCGACCGATAAATAAAAATGTAACGGTATTAGAGAATGCAATAGATTATTCGAGACCTCAGTTTCAGATCAATAAATTACAGTCAGATAAGATTAGGTTTGGGTGGGTTGGTGGTCATTGTCACTTGCCCGATATTTTGTTATTAGATGGAACACCGGCCCGTTTAAGTGGGGAGTTCTTCATACTTCTTTTTGGTCATGATCTGCAAAGGAACTCAATATATGATCGCTTTGCTTATATCATGAGTGGTCATAATAAGGTGAAGAATTTCGGCATTGTGAAACAAAGACCTTTTGATCAATACACGGATTTTTACAACTATTTTGATGTAGCACTAATACCACTTCGGGATGATAAGTTTAATTCAATGAAAAGCGAGTTAAAATTAGTTGAAGCTGCTTGTTTTAAGAAGGCCGCAATTGTTAGTGATGTATATCCGTACAGGCCCTATCTAAGGGATGGTAAGAACTGCCTAACGACAACTAATAAGACGGATTGGTATAAGAAAATGATGAAGTTAATTAAGAATCCAACAATGGCTGATGACTTAGGAAATCAGCTATACGAGGACTTACATGATTATTTTGATATCAACCGGGTTAACGAAAAGAGGATAGAGCTATATAATTTATTGTTAACTTCGTAAAAACAATTGTAATGTTCGATATAGATGCTATTATTCAGTCTGGATGGGACTTAGTCGGATGGCGCGGGAGTGAATCCCTTAAGTATCCGAGATCTGGATTGTTTGCTAACGATTTACCCGGAGTCAGTACTGATATTATTCAGGAAACGGATCTTGAAGACTACCTAAAAAATGTCCATGAAGCTGAAATTGCCGGGATTGTTCATAGCTTTCTATCTAACGCTAAACAAAAGCTGGGATCTACACAACTGCTATCAAACTTCAACGTGGTTAATGGTGTAGCTGATTACACAAATCTTTCCACAAAGAATGCAAGGTTTATCGGATGGGTGATAAATCCTTATGAATCCAATAGTGTTCGTGTATCCGTCACTAAAATAGGCATTCAGCTTGATCAGGCACAGGAGTTACGCATATATCTTTACAGTACGGATAGTCAAGATGCGGAAACGTTTGATGTTAAATACACGAAACCACTTAGTGTTCAATGGTTTGATTGTCCGTTTACATTCAATGATCGATCTGCTTATATTATGGGATATTACGAGCGAGATCCGGTTAACCCAAGGGTAA
>JALOBM010000091.1 GCA_023228285.1 Candidatus Cloacimonadota bacterium
CGAAAAAGATACCACTGATTGGCATTCAATTATTGAAGGCGCCCGACTTGAAGTTTATGAGGTTGTAAAAAAACTTGAAGGAACTCTTACCGGAGAACACGGTGTCGGTCTCAAGAGGCTGAAATACGTCCCATCATTCCTTGATGAAGCCCAGATTGACCTCATTCGCAGAGTAAAACTTGCTTTTGATCCCAACAACATACTTAATCCAGGGAAAATTGTCCCTTGGGAATAATAACGGCAACCTGGGTTTTATGGAATTAATGATCACCACAATGTTATATATTTATATAGCAATTGAGGCATAGGGCAGATGATGACGACGCGCCCTCCCATCGTTATCCCGTTATGAAGTCGATCGGGAGAGCACCGTTTTCCGTAAGGAGAACATTTAAAATTATCCTTAGTGCTCGAACCATTTCGAGCGCGTTTCGAGATCCGGTGTCCATAGGCTTTTTTTTAACAATTGCTTCCCAACCGCTTCCCAATTGCTTCCCGCAGGACAAAGGCCTGCAGTTTCACCATTGTTAATGCTAAGTCAGCGCCGCCATATGCCTCAATTGCACAGAGGAGGGGACACACCTGGTGCAATGCCAAACCCGTTAGTAATCCCCGTGAGGCTGCATCTTCACGCCCGAAAGCACAAAATATTTGCCGCGTTTCTGTATTTTATGATCCTCAATTCGATTCCCCTTTCTTGATCTTCGCAGTATAATAAAATTCATGATTAGGTAGGATTGTTTTTTATGTTGGATACAAGATCGTGAAAAGGCGTGATCATTGTGAAAAATGCTGAGGCAATTGCTTACGAAACAATTATCGAAATGATTTTATCTCGAACTTATGCTCCCGGAGACAGGTTGGTTGAAACAGAACTTGCGGAATCCCTTGGGCTTAGTCGTACTCCTATACGCAATGTGTTGAGGCAGCTTGCTGCCGAAGGGCTTCTTGAATCCCGTGATAATAAGGGATGCTATATACCGCAGTTGTCACCGGAGGATATGGCCTCAGTCTTTAAAACCCGTGCTTTTTTAGAAGGGCGAGCTGCAATGGAAGCTGCTTATTGCCGAACGGAAGATGATGTAGAACTTTTAAAATCCCTGCTTGCCGAAGAAAAAGAAAGATACAGCGAAGACAAAAGGAAAGAATATGCTGCTGTCAACAACAAATTCCATTTGCTGTTGGCAAAATTATCGCGAAACGCTTATGTTGAAAGGTTCGTGAAACAAGTTTTCTGGAGATCCGGTCTGTATATTTTTTATTTTGATCTTTTTTATGTACCTCCAACGCCGATTGAATTGCCGAGAGATCCGTTAAAATCGATAAGCTGTACGGAGCATGAACAAATTGTCAGGGCTATCGCTGTTGGTGACGGTGCTCTGGCTGAAAATGTTATGCGTAATCATATTTATACTACTTATTCAAGAATGTCGGGGCGCGTTCCGAGGGGGCACAGTGCAGGCTTTTTTATAACAAAAGATTGTAATCTAATGTTTTGATTTTTAGTGTACTTAAATTGCCTGTCTTTCACGAAGTAGGGCCTGTAACAGAATTGATCTGATCGACCTTTCAATTTATTACAGCTTTGATTTTGGAATGCTTGTTCCTGGAGCCTCCTTTAGAGGCTAAAATGGTATTTTCTATCGTTACTTTTCTCTTTTCTTCAACAACCGTATTTAATTATGATATATCTCTCCGCATATAAAAAATCCTTACCTTAGTTTTGGGCGGCTGTCCTTTGCAGTTTAAAAAATTAAACACTTGACATCCGTAATATGACCTACTATCATGATTTTCAAAAGAATCCACAATTGGATACGATTAAGTGAATAACATAACAATCTTATGATTGTTATTTAATCAATGTTAGCGTTTTCTGTATTTTAGTCTTGAAATCTTTGACTCAAAGCTAAATTACGGTGGACGTAAATACAAGAGCTATAGCTCAGGGAGGTATAAGTTAATGGAAAGTTATGGTTTTATTTCTATTCTTCCACCACTAATTGCGGTAATATTGGCTATCAAGACAAAGAATGTTATTTCTGCCCTGTTTTGGGCAGGTTTGTTCGGCGTACTAGCCCTGTCAGGATGGAACCCTGTTTTTGCCCTTCAGAATTACATCAAAGATTTTATTTTCGTTCAGGCTTCTGACGGATATAACTCGAACCTTCTGGTAATGATGATATTCATTGGAGGTTTTGTCGGAGTACTTACCCACTCAGGGGGAGCTCCGGTATTCGCAAACAAGATCGCTTCCTACATCAACACAAGAACCAAGGCCCAGCTACTTGTATGGTTTGGAGGACTTGTAATTTTCTTCTCTGATTCGGGCAATCCGCTTATTCTAGGTCCTTCCTTCCAGCCTGTTACGGATAAATTGAGGATAAGCCGTGAAAAACTTGCATGGCTGCTGGACAGTACATCTTCACCTGTATGTATCCTTATTCCGTTTATCGGGTGGGGAGTATATATTCTTGGTCTGATGCAGAAGGAGTTTGAAGCGGCAAGTATATCAATGGATACTCTTACTGCTTTCATGCATGTACTACCGTTCCAGTTCTATGCGATCGGAGCACTTTTTCTTATCCCTGTCATTGCTTTTACAGGTTATGAATTCAGCGCAATGTACAAGGCTGAAAAAAGGACGATCGAAACAGGGCAACCTTTCTGGCCGGATGCAAAGCCGGTCCGTCTCTCCGTTGATATCAATGAAGTTCATAAGGGTGCCACTCTTTCCATGATGGTCGTTCCCCTTATTGTTCTTTTTGTCTGCATCTTCGGACTCTTTATTTATCACGGTTTCCCCTTTAAAAGACTGCCAGGAGGAATACTCAGAGCGACACTTTGTTTCAGTTACTTTACGGCGGCGATCTCCTGCATGCTATTGACTATCAAAAACAAAGTTAAAACCCCAAGCGAATGTTTTAAGATGTACATGGACGGAGCCAAGGAAGTCGTGCTTATACTTATGATCCTCGTCCTGGCATGGTCGTTGGGTTCTGTGTGCAAAGCTCTAGGCACAGCGAATTTCATTGTTGGGCTCGCTCAGGGTACCGTTCCCGGCTGGGCTGTTCCGGCACTGCTCTTTATAACCGGCGCCGGTATATCTTTCGCGACAGGATCATCATGGGGGACTTTTGCAATTCTTATGCCTATCGCGGTACCTATGTCAGTGGCACTTGGAGCACCATTATTTGCAACGATAGGTTCTGTTCTGTCAGGTGGTCTCTTTGGGGACCATTGTTCCCCGATTTCAGATACAACAGTTCTTTCTTCAATGGGAGCTGCATGTGACCATCTTGACCACGTCAAGACACAGCTGCCTTATGCGATGACTGTAGGGCTTGCAAGTGTCATATGTTATATAATCGCTGGATTTATCGACAGTCCAATGCTTGTTATATTGCTGATGGCCCTTGTTCTCACCTTCGGTGTACTGTTCAGTAAAAAATGGGGAGAAAAACTTTCCAACAAAATTGAGTTACAGTAACAATTAATTTATTGAAAGAAGGCTGTTTTAAATGAAAAAGGTTGTAGTCCTTGGTGCGGGAAGGGTAGCTCGTCCATGTGTACAGTATCTGCTGGAGCACGGTTACGAGGTGTATGCTGCGGATATTTCTGCTGAAAATATTGATCGCTGTCTGGGAGGACATCCCAATGGACATGCGATCGTAGGCGATGCGATGGGCAAATTACCCCAGATATTGGAAGAGCTGAAACCTGACCTTTTGATCTGCCTCTTGCCACGAGAATTTATGATCCCTGCTGCAGACGAATGTGTGAAAGCTGGAGTTCATTATGTCAATCCTTCGTATGTAAAAGAAGGTATGAGGGCGCTTGATAATTCAGCCCAGGCCAAGGGTCTGGTACTTCTCTGTGAGCTTGGACTTGATCCCGGAATCGATCATATGTCAGCAGTGAAGGCGATAGAAGAGGCACATTCAAAAGGAGGGAAGGTCACTTCCTTTGTTTCATTGTGCGGAGCATTGCCTGCGCCAAAAGACAATAACAATCCGATAAGCTATAAACTTTCCTGGGCACCCTCGAGCCTTATCGGTGCTAGCAGACGCGAAGCCAGGATAATTAAGGATGGTGAGGTGATTATCTGGCCAGACGGAGAAACGTACCACAATGCATGGTTTGTGGAAATTCAGGATATGGGCTGGTACGAAGCTTATGCCAATGCTGATTCAACACCATATGTTGAATATTACGGAATTCCGGAAGCAACAGAGGTTTACCGCGGCACATTGAGATATGTGGGCTGGTGCGAGATGATCTGTAAAATGCAGGACCTTGGCCTCTGCAGCGAAGACAAGGTGGATTTCACCGGAATGACCTATGCGGATGTTACCCGTAAGCTTGTAGGAATCACAAAAGATTCCTGCATCAGGAGAGCTGTAAGTGACTTTCTCAAAATGGACATAAACTCTACAGTTATGCTTAAGTTTGAATGGCTGGGACTGTTTGATGATAAGCCTGTTCCTATTTCAAGCGGCACGATGAATCAGTTTGTTGAGTGCCTGTACAGCGAAAAGCTTGAATTTGCTGAAGGCGAAGAGGATATGTCGCTGATGGAACATCGTTTTATCATAGAATACCCGGATCGTAAGGTATTGAAACGTTCTACACTTGTAGACTTCGGTAGTTCTGATAAAGATTTTTCCATTGCACGTCTGACAGGACTTCCGCCAGCAATGGGAGCGCATCTGATACTTGAGGGTAAAATAATGAAAAAGGGTGTTCTTACTCCTGCTATGCCGGAAGTTTACGAGCCCGAGCTGTCTGCTCTTGAGAAGATGGGAGTAGTATTCAAAGAGAGCGAAACAGAAATTAATTAGTTTTCTAAAAGGTAGTGATAGCGGGTCATGCCTGATATAGAATGGCATGACCCGCTATTGATTGAAGGATATTTAAAAACTGTGCAGTTTTAAACATTATGTTGCTTTAACATCTCTTTTCAAAACTACGGGAGTGATATGTAATGAAAGTTATAGATTTGCGCAGCGACACTGTAACAAAACCTTCCGAAGAAATGAGGAAAGTAATGGCAGATGCAGAGGTTGGTGACGATGTATACGGAGATGACCCGTCATCAAACGAACTGGCTTTCTATGCGGCTAAGATAACGGGAAAAGAGGAGGCATTATATGCCTGTTCGGGCACGATGGGAAATCTACTTGCCTTTGCTGCTGTGGGCAGACCCGGAGAGAGCCTGCTTACCGGTACAAACTCACACATCTGGACCGATGAAGTCGGTGGATTTTCAGCAGTTACAGGCCTCTGCCCATACCCTCTGAACGACAGGGAGGGCATACCCGATGTTAGTGAGCTGGTACTTGCAAACCGCGCTGACGGAGACATACATCACCCGGAAACAACTATCCTTGCTTTGGAAAACACCCATAATTTCACAGGAGGAGGCGCGATCTCACCCGAGAAATTTGCAGAAGTCGCCCGTGAAGGCCGGAGGCTTGGCTTCCATGTGCATCTTGACGGGGCTCGAATTTTTAACGCAGCTGTCTATCATGGTGTGGATGTTCAAGTCTATACAAAAGAGACTGACACGGTACAGTTTTGTCTCTCAAAAGGCCTTGGCGCTCCAATGGGATCCATGCTTTGCGGAACCCATGAGGTGATAGAAAAGGCCCGTAAATGGAGGAAGCGTATAGGAGGCGGACAGCGACAGATAGGTATAGCCGCTTCTGCAGGGTTATATGCGCTGAAAAATAACATTCCCCGTCTGGCAGAGGACCACTCCAATGCCCGTCTGCTTGCAGACCTTCTTCAAAAAGGAAATGTTGAAGTAGAAAAAAACACTAACATGACTAATATGGTATTTTTTAAGATAAAGAGTGAGCGGCTGACCGACAAGGAGTTTCTCTCCTTCTGTAAAGAGAAGGGACTATTGCTCAAGGTGGTCGGACTCCGCCGTGTCCGGCTCGTTACACACATGGACGTATGTGCGGGAGACATGAAAGAAGCTGCAGATATTATTATAGGGCAGATGGACTGATATCCAAGAGAACCAATATGATAAGTACAAACCTAGAAGGACCATATGCAAAGGAGGGCGATCACGGTGACGATAATTACGGATCTGGTTAAATTTATTCGTAATTCGCCTTTTGAAGTTCTGCCTGAAAACATCTTTGAAGTCAATAAAGCCTCAATGATAGACTGTGTGGGGGTGACCCTCTCTGGATCAAAAACCAGGGAAGCAGATGTAATCGAAC
Source organism: Candidatus Cloacimonadota bacterium (assembly GCA_023228285.1). Taxonomy (GTDB): domain Bacteria; phylum Cloacimonadota; class Cloacimonadia; order Cloacimonadales; family Cloacimonadaceae; genus UBA5456. Next base: position 6,237 of record JALOBM010000091.1, read on the forward strand.
GTTATTTGAAAAACCGGCCCTCATGTGAAGAAGCAGTTGCTGCAGGCAGAGGATGGCAAAGCGACATGTCGGGATCTGCTCTCATAAACGGAACAATGGCACATGCTGAAGATTTTGATGACTGTGGACGCGGAGGTCATATAACAGCGGTTTTGGTGCCGGCAGCCCTTTCTCCGGCTGAGTATTATCACAGGTCGGGAAAGGAATTTATGAGGGCATTGATCCTTGCCAATGAAACGCAGTCAAGGATAGCTCTGTTTGCTGCTAACGAAATGATGCTTTCAGGCTGGCATTCCACCAGTGTGCTGGGAGTTCTGGGAGCGACAGTTGCAGCAGGCATACTGTCTGATCTGAATGATGAAGAGTTCATCAGCGCCCTTGGACTTGCTTCTACAAGAGCAAGCGGTCTCATGGTGCATTTCGGGACTATGGCAAAGCCCTATCATGTAGGAATGGCGGCATCAGCCGGGATCGAGTGTGCACTGCTGGCAAAAGCAGGAATGACAGCCTCATCTGAGGCAATAGAGGGTTTTAATGGCTATACACAAGCTCTGGCAAATAAAAGGCCCGGAGATGGAGATATAAAATTCGGGGAACCATGGGTAATCGATCAGTGCGGCCTTTACATAAAACGCTACCCGACATGCAGCGCCTCCCATACAGCACAGGATGCACTGAAGGGGATAATTGAGGAGAATAAACTTCTTTGGGAAGATATAACTGAAATAACTGTAGGGGTGCCCCAATACACAGAACACTGCCTGATACATCCAGATCCTCAGGATGCAGTCCAGGCTCGCTTCTCCATGCCTTTTGCAATGGCAGTGACTGCTGTTAAGGGACAGGTCCGCCTTAGTTCCTTTGATGAAAACATTCTGTGGGACAATGATGTGAGGATAATGATGAAAAAAGTAAGGACAGTCCGGGCTCCGGAATTTTCTTATGCTGTCTTCATTGAAAACGAACCTGCGATTGTAACCGTTGAGACAAGAGACGGGACTCTCTATAAGAAACGGGTGGACTATGCCGTAGGCTGCAGTCTAAAAAACCCCATGCCAAGAGAGGCTCTGATGGAGAAATTCATTGACTGTGCTGTGAAGTGCATGGATGAAGAAAAAGTCCGCAGGCTCTTCGTTACCTTGGAAAATATCACAGATACAAATGATATGGCAGAAGCAGCCAAATTATTGCTATGATGGTGAAGCTGCGACAAATACAGTCGTGTGAAGCTATGGTGAAGCAGTTG
>JALOBM010000092.1 GCA_023228285.1 Candidatus Cloacimonadota bacterium
ACCAAGTCAGGAGGTTCCCTTTTGCTCAATTCTATGATAAACAAGTAACTGATTCCTGCACAATCCTAACACAGATGACTAACCTATCTGAACCATCCAGTGCAGTTTGCTCAAAATTTTTTCCTATATTGGTCATAATTCAATCGCTTCATGATGACTAATGGCGTAGCATCGGGTTTCTATGGACGGAGATGCTCTTTTTTTGTTCTCCTTCTGTTACTGATGATTCTGGGAGTGCTGTCCTGTCAACGGGAGAACCTGCCCCCTTCGGCCGTTTTGACGGTATTCCCGCCTATTGGAGACTCGACCCTGGTTTTTGAGTTTAAAGCTTCGAAAACGACTGACGACCGTAATTACCCACTGGCCCTGCAGTTTCGCTGGGATTTTGATGGTGACGGGGTTTGGGATACTGATTACCTGACGTATAACACCATTGGCCACCGCTATAGCAGGTCTGGCACCTACCAGGCGACCTTAGAGGTGAAAGATCTCGACGGACTGACGGCGATTGCCCGGGATACGGTGGTTGTTTTTGGAGAGAACCGGGCTATCGACACCCTGACGGATCCCCGGGATGGTAATCAGTACAGGATAGTCAAAATAGGCAAACAGTGGTGGATGGGTGAGAACCTTCGGTATGGGCAGGTTATCCCGACGGATCGGGAGCAAACCAACAATGATACGGTTGAAATGTACCGGATCACACATTGTCCATCAAGGGATTCCATAGGCGGAGTCTATTCCTGGCTGGAGGCCATGAACTACAAACCAGATGATCCACGCGGGATCTGCCCGGAAGGATGGCACATACCCACCCGGTCTGACTGGGACACACTCTTTGAACCCTTTCCCGACTCCTATTCACGGAAATACTATGGTAAAAACGGTCTTTCGAATCTGAATTTAGATCTCAATAACGGAGGAGATAAAGGGTTTGGTTATTTCGAAGCAAATTGTTATTGGGGCCACGGTTTTTGGTCCTCATCGTATCGGTTGGAGGATTATTCATACAAGCCTTACATGGTTGAATTCAATCATGATGATATTGGCATTTTCCGTGGCTTTTGGGCTAAAGGATTTGGACTTCTTATGTACTATTCAGTGAGGTGCGTAAAAGATGATTTCTGAAAACATACTCCACATGAAAAGGGTTGATTTTTTGATGCTGGCTTTGTTGATGCTGGTATCCTCCTGCTCCGATAAGTTTCAAGTGGTTGATCCGGCGGAGCCGGTTCCGGTTATCTATTTTATGATGAACCCGTTAGATAGTGTTTTCTATCTGACGTTATCCCGTACCTTTACCGGAGATCTCAATGCCTATGAGTTAGCCGGTGATCCGGATCGGGTTTTTTATGATTCTGCTGATATTCGCCTGGAAGCCTGGGAAGGTCAGTATAAGGTCCAGGAGTTGCAATTCAGTCTTTCCGACCGGGTTAAGGATCCGGGCTATTTCCCCCAAGTGCCCGGGTATTGTTACAAAGCCGACGTAAGTCAAGGATTTCTACCCGGAAGTTTAAGTCCTATAGATAGTTACCGGATCATCATGCAAACGGAGGGAATGGCAGAACCGGCATTCGCCAGAGTTGAGAAAATGAGAACTTCACCTGTGCCCTCCCAATTTAATCGCAGAATTGATTTCTACCCCGACGGCTATAAATATCCCCCGGACAGATACTCTTCTGAACTGAAGCATGAAACAGCAGTTTCTCCTGGTGGTATAGCATACCAGCAGTTTGTCTGTGAGTTTCATTATCTGGTATATGAAGGAACCTGGACTGATCACACGGTGACATTTACCCTAAGGAAAAATTTGCTTGTTGATGGTGGGGGGATTGCGCCGATTCTGCACGCTGATTTCTTTTTCTCTAGGCTTGCCGCCCATATTGATCCCATCAGTGATACCATTACCCGGAGGTTTATCTCGCTTAACCTGGTTTTTTTATCGGCCGATAAGTATTACAAGGATTACATTGAAGCCATTGAAGAAGATGGCAACATGGATCTGCCTCCCAAGGGTAACATCATCAATGGCTATGGGTTGTTTTCGATGTTCACGATCAAAAGGTATGAGGATATGGTTCTCGGTCAGCAATCACTTGATTCGCTGTCCATGGGACAGTTTACCCGCCATCTGGGATTTGTGCGGTGGTGACCCTCATTCAGCAGATTGCTTACTGCGGGGAAAACCGCGCTCCATTTAGGACTTGTGCAATGCTTGTCGTCTCAGAAGTAGATTTGTTTCGGTTCATTGCAAGAGGTTTTGAATTATGTTAAATAAATGTTAAAATATGTTAAATAGGGGTCCCTTTTGCTCAATTCTATGATAAACAAGTAACTGATTCCTGCACAATCCTTTCCATCATACCAGAAAGGAGGTCAACTGAAAAGTCGTGCATTTAATCCAGGTAAGGAGTGTCAGCCGGGAAAAGGGGAAAGTGAGAATATCCTATTTTTATTAACAAAAGAGAATTGACATGAAAAAGTTTTTGTTCGCTTCTCTAGTAGCCTGTGTGATTCTTGGAAGCTGTCACAATGATTCTTCTAAATTCTCTTACTCAATTTTATAAAGCAAAAAACATGAAACCAATTGCAGTAATTCTGACCTTCTTTCTACTCGCTACATCATGTGCGAAAACAAAGGATCAAGAAGAGAAGTCCGTGACGGAACTGTCGTTTTCGAAGATTCTTACCATTCAAAGTGCAACTGGTGATGCTTCCGTTGATATCAAAGTCTCGGTTGATAATCCAGATATACTTGATGAGATCAACTCTCAATCTTTTGGTTTAATGGCTCAGTATAAAATAAATGATGGGACTTGCATCCCGACAAATGTTAGTGAACCGGGTGATTATCATCGGCCTCAAGTTCTCATTGAGGTAATAAATACCAAGCTCCCTCCAAATGCAAAAGGATTTACAATAGAAAACAAGATCTCAAGTTTGAAAGGTTTGGCTGTTGACGAATATCGGTACTATGAGTACTATTCAAGCGCTATTGCGGGTGCCCGAGTAGATTTTTTGTATCAAGGAGGCCAGATCTATGTTAGAATAGGTGTACTTTGGACTGGAAGTCAATGGTTTTATGAAAACCTCGTAGCGTCAAGAATTGGCCCTTATCCTGGTTATGTTCAAACAACACCAGGGAATGAAGATCCGTTTTATAAAATTAGAGTTCGGGTTCAGATTGAAGCCATACCCGGAGATTTTTCCGTAACATGGATATCCCTTTAACAAAACAAAAAACAAATCAATATGAAAAAGCTTCTTTTTCTTTTAACTGTGATTACATTCATTTCTTGTAATAAGCGTGAGATTGAAAGTCCAGCTACAGATTCACCAAATGTCTTTAAATATTCCAAACAATTTGTCATCACTGACAAGGATGATTTGGCTAAAGCAACTATCTTGGTTCGGACAAATGATCAGACTTTATTAGAGACCTATGATGAAACTACTTTTAGCCTTTCTTTGATGAAAAAAACTGAAATACTTGACCCAATAAAGGGTGGGGATAGGGAGACCAACGATCAACATACACCTGATGTTTCCATTGAGGTCATTGAGGTTGATCTGCCTACTGAATTTGACGGGTTTTCATTGCATAAAAATGATTCTGGTTTAAAGGGTTTAGCAGAATTGCGGTACTATGAGTATTATTCAAACGGTTGCTATGCAGTACAAGTCGTGAATACTGATTTCCAGAATGATGACATATCTGTTCGAATCGGTGTACTGTGGACTGGCTCTCAATGGTTTTATGAAAACCTCCTTACTACTGATTTAACAAGTTACCATGATGAATGTGGAGTGGAGCTCACTTATGTTTATTACAAAGTAAGGGTGAGAGTTTCTGGGGATGGTGACCACGACGTAAATTTCTTCTATAATAGCAACTAGTTTTATCCACCCAATGAAGTATAGCTGGATATTTCTATTTTTTGTTTTTCTCCGTTGTCCTGCTCAGGAAATTACTATTGCTGGCTACCTTACTGATGCATATAGCTCTGAGGCTTTAGTCAATGGTCATGTATATGTCATCGGGAAACCTCAGCAGGGAACTGTAACGAATACCTACGGATTTTTCACCCTTCAGATTCAACCTGGAGAAATACAACTCGGTGCTTCTTATATTGGATACATTCCATTTGATGAAACTTTTTATTTTACAAAAGATACCATTCTGAGTATTGCCTTGGAATCCACTAAGAATATTGAAGAAGTTACCATTGTTGCAAAGAAGAATGGTGGAAGACAGCTGGGATCGATAAATTCAATCACACCTGCAATGATCAAGTATTTGCCTACTCTGGCTGGAGAAAGAGATATTATAAGAGCAATGCAATTATTACCTGGTGTACAATCAGCCACAGAAGGAACTACAGGATTAGTTGTTAGGGGAGGAAGCCCTGATCAAAACCTGTTTTTGATTGATGGATGCCCCATTTACAATATTTCTCATCTTTATGGTTTTCTCTCAATTTTCAATGACGATGCCATTAAATCTGCAGAGATTATTAAAGCAGGATTTCCAGCCCAATATGGGGATAGGTTATCCTCAATCATAAATATACATTTGAAGGAAGGTAACCTGAATAACTATGAAGGATCTGCGTCTGTGGGTTTGCTGTCCTCAAGATTGTCAATAAATGGTCCAATAATCAAGGGGAAGAGCTCCTTTATACTCTCTGCTAGAAGAAGCTATTTGGATTTGTTAACTTCTGTTCCGCAGCTTTTAAGTAAGAGTTCAAGGAACTCTCCTTTGTCCGGTTACTCACTTGGTGATTTTAATGCCAAGGCCAATTACATATTTTCACCAAAGGATCGGATTTATTTGAGCTTTTACTATGGGAAAGATGCTTATAAGGAAAGCAATCAGGAAGATGGTAGCAGGGATTCCGTCAGAAACGAGAGTTTAAATAGTCTTTCATGGGGAAACGCTGTATTTTCTTTCAGATGGAATCACTTATTTAGGGATCGACTTTTTTGCAACACTCAAGTTTCATATACTCAATATCATTTATCTGGTTTATCGAAATATCTGGAAGAGAGTTTGCTAAACCCGGAAAACCAACGCTGGGGTTATACATATAACTATTTATCAAAAATCTCAGATTATTCGTCCAAAGTTGATTTTAATTATGGGCTGAATCCAAATCACCTGATGAAATTTGGCCTACATATGGGCATTAATATTTTTGAGCCTGGTGTGGAGTCTTATATGTTTGTAGTGAATCAGTCCCGCAGTGACACAACCTCACTGACTCAGCCGTTTCAATCTGAATCAGGTGCTGTATATTTCGAGGATAGGATATCTTTCCCAAGCGGTTTCTATCTGTCTCCCGGTATAAGAATGGGATTAATAAAGAGTTTCTCCAATATGTATTATTCCTTCGAACCCAGGATTTCAGGGGGATACCAATGGCCGAATAATACTAACATCAGCTTTTCTTATTCAAAGATTCAGCAACCCATCCACCTACTTTCAAACTCCGGTTTGGGTATGCCAACAGATCTTTGGGTCCCCTCAACAGATAAGGTTCCACCTCAGAAAGCGCAACAATTTTCCCTTGGTCTTGATGTTCCGATCGGATTATTTGATGTGGGAGTTGAGGGGTATTATAAAAAACTGAACAACTTAATCGCATATTCTGAAGGTGCTTCATTTTTGATTGCCGGAAATGACTGGGAGAATAGAATTGAAACCAATGGGAAAGGTCAAGCCTATGGCGTTGAGGTTTTTATACGCAAGGATGTGGGTAAGTTAAAAGGTTGGCTCGGGTATACCTTATCCTGGTCTAAAAGACAATTCGATAATATTAACAATGGTAAATGGTTTTTTGATAAGTATGATCGCCGACATGATTTGTCGTTAAATATTTCGTACCAACCTAAGTCCAATGTATCCTTTAGTTGCAGCTGGGTCTTTTCATCTGGTAATCCTGTTACCCTGCCTGAAGTTATTTATCCATACATTCACTATCCTATTGGTCTTAATGATTTTAACTACAATGATATTACATCTTCGGAGAACCTTTTTGAGTTTGTGACAGAAATATCAAGACGTAGAGGAGAATTGATCTATTATGGTGAAAGAAATAAGTATCGGATGCCTGATTATCATCGCCTTGACCTTACAGTCAATTTCACCAAACAAAAAAAGAATTATGAAAGATTGTGGTCATTTGGGCTATATAACGTCTATTCACGCAGAAATCCATTTTATGTGACATACACAGACGATACTTCTGGTGCCTGGCCAACAAAAAATTCTGCTGGATTAAAAATTGTTACTTTATTGCCTATTCTGCCATCAATAAGCTATTCTATTAAATTTTGAACTGATGAGGAGCACATTTTCGGTATTGTTTTTAAGCGGATTTACCTTTCTGTTGTCATGCCAATCTGACTATGACTTTGGTATTGATACAAGTAGTCAAATCATTGTTAATGGGTTGTTTCAGCCCGATAGCAATTGGATTATTGGTATTTACAAAACCCCTAGCTCTTTATGGGACTATAAATTTTTACCTATCGACAATGCTGAAGTGTTGATCTCTGTTGGAGATTTTAAGTTTCCTCTGGTTCAAAAATCCAACGGCCTTGTCACTACCTATACTTCAGAATCAGAAGTTGTCCCGAGCCTGATAAATCAAAATTTCAAATTGGAGGTACACAAAGATGATCTGATGATTTCGGCAATAAGTTATATTCCGGCTATGCCTCAATATTCATGGGCGGTGGAAGAGTATAAGGTAGAAAAATTCGACAAGGAGCCTTCAGATCCTTACTTCGATTTATTGATTGATGTTTTAATCAGCATCAGTTTCGATTTTGAAAATGATCAAAACCGTTTTTATAACATTGTGGCCAGGTACAGACCGAACTCAATCTTTAGTCAGATGTACTCCGATTCTGTTTATGATAATATCAAGACCTCTATAGAGTTCCCATCTGCCTTTTCTTCAATACGTATTTCAGATGGAGATTTTGTTGATTTGAGAACTCAATCTGATGCAACTAATTTATTGGTCAAGGTACAGGGAAGCCTGAGGCATACCAGGGTTGATCATGATTCCATATACTTAATTGTTTCATCAATTACTCCAGATTATTTTAATTATCAGAAGAAAATACTCGACCAGTATATTACTAGTCAGGATCTTTTTAGTGAGCCAGTTCAAATTCCAGGAAATATTGAAGGTGGATTGGGTATTTTTTCTGGGATTTATGGTAAAATGGAACTCATAGAAATCAAGTCTGTTGTTTTGCAATAGTAAGCAGTCTAATACTTTAGGTTGCAGGAAAACTTCTTTGCCATTTCGCACCACAAATCATTTAAGGGACCAAGTCAGGAGGTTCCCTTTTGCTCAATTCTATGATAAACAAGTAACTGATTCCTGCACAATCCTAACACAGATGACTAACCTATCTGAACCATCCAGTGCAGTTTGCTCAAAATTTTTTCCTAT
>JALOBM010000093.1 GCA_023228285.1 Candidatus Cloacimonadota bacterium
TTGTCAAGAAAAGCTCGCTTGGAACCATCTCGACCTGCTTTTCTCTAAGAACACAAGGAAAGTAGCATAATGAAGTGGGAGGTATTGAACAGTCTCATACAAGTTCCTTTATGCAGAACAAGATTTTTCTTGACGGTAAGGGCATGTTTTAAAGCTTGTTACAAAGAACTTAAAACTAAGTAATCATAAAGGAGACACCAATGAAACGTAAGGTTATCATTATGGGCGCAGCTGGGCGCGACTTCCACAACTTCAACGTCTATTTCCGTGACAACAAGGATTATGAAGTAGTAGCGTTCACCGCCACCCAAATCCCCGGCATAGATGACAAAAAGTATCCTGCCGCTTTAGCTGGAAAACTGTATCCCAAGGGAATCGAAATCAAACCTGAAAGCGAGCTTAAAAACCTAATCCAAAAGCACAATGTAGACCTCGTTGTTCTTGCATACAGCGATTTACCTTATGAAGTGGTAATGCACAAAGCCGCTTTGGTGAATGCCACCGGTGCAGACTTCATGCTGATGGGTGCGGAAAACACCACTATCAAAACCACCAAGCCCCTCATCACTGTGTGCGCTGCTCGCACTGGCTGTGGCAAATCCCAAACCACCCGTGCGGTTGTGAACGCTCTGAAGGCTCGTGGCCTGAAAGTTGTGTCCATTCGCCATCCCATGCCTTATGGTGACTTGGTGAAGCAGAAAGTTCAGCGTTTTGCCGAGCTTGCTGACCTTAAAAAACACAAATGCACCATCGAAGAAATGGAAGAATATGAACCCCATATCCAAATGGGCAGCGTGATCTACTCTGGGGTGGATTATGAAGCTATAGTTCGCGAAGCAGAGAAAGAAGCCGACGTCATCATTTGGGACGGCGGAAACAACGATATTCCTTTCTATAGCTCCGATGAAATGATCCGCATTGTGGTGGTTGATCCTCATCGCGCCGGCGACGAGATCAGCTATTATCCCGGCGAGACCAACGTTTACATGGCCGATGTTGTGGTTATAAACAAGATCGATAGTGCCGACATGGACGACATCAATGAAGTACGGGCAAACGTCCGTGCCATCAATCCCAATGCCAAGATCATTGAAGCTGCTTCACCGCTCTTTGTGGATCATCCCGAAATGATTCTGAACAAGAACGTGCTGGTTGTGGAAGATGGTCCTACTCTCACTCACGGTGAGATGACCTTTGGCGCTGGAATGGTTGCTGCCGAGAAATACGGTTGTGCCGATTTTGTGGATCCTCGCCCCTGGGCTGTTGGTGAAATCAAAGAAACCTTCGAGAAGTATCCAGACATCGGAATCCTGTTACCTGCCATGGGTTACAGTGCTCAGCAGATCAAAGACCTTGAAAAGACCATCAACGATACTGAGTGTGATTCCGTAGTGATCGCCACTCCGATCGACCTGCGTCGCATAGTAAAGATCAAAAAGCCTGCTTGCCAGGTTGAGTATGAACTGCAAGAGATTGGTGTACCAACTGTTGCTCAAGTCTTGGAAGGCTTTGCTACCAAAAAAGCGGCTAAGAAAGCTGCTCCCACAAAAGCTGCACCCAAAAAGAAATAAGTAAATCCATATAAAACCATTAAAACCGGGGGTGAGCCCAACACTCATCCCCGGCTTTAGCTTCAAGGATAAAATAAGGAAATGTACATGAAAAAGACAGCCGTTCTCGCCTTGGGCGGAAATGCCATTATCAAAGCAGGCCAAAAAGGGAATATCACAGAACAATTTGCCAATACCCGGGATTCCCTGGGGGGCATAGTGGAACTGATCAGCAGAGGTTATCAGCTTAGTATTACTCACGGTAATGGACCCCAAGTGGGGAATCTCTTGCGTCAGCAAGAAGCCGGAGAAAAAGAAGGCCTGGCTGCACTGCCCCTGGGTGTGCTGAATGCCGCAACCGAAGGCACCATGGGCTATATGATCGAACAAAGCCTGCAAAACAAACTGCGTCAACATGGCATAAATAAACAGGTGATTACCATCGTTTCTCAGGTAGTGGTAGACAAAAACGATCCCAGCATGCAGAATCCCACAAAGTTTGTGGGCAGCACCTATTACACTGCTGAACAAGCCGAAGAGCTGAAGAAAGGTTTGGGCTGGACCCTGAAAGAGGATTCCGGAAAGGGTTATCGCAGAGTGGTGCCTTCTCCTATGCCCATCGAAATCATTCCTGCTGAAACCGTCAATGAACTGGTTCACAAAGGTGAGATCGTAATCGCAGTCGGCGGTGGTGGAATACCAGTGTATCGTGAAGACAACGGCGATCTGGAAGGTGTGGATGCAGTTATCGACAAAGACTTTGCCAGCGCATTATTGGCCTTGAACATCAAAGCAGATTTGTTTGTGATTCTCACTGGTGTGGATCGGGTCTCCATCAATTATGGTAAGCCCAATCAGCAGGATCTGGATATCATGACCGTAGCAGAAGCACAAAGATATTATGACGATAAACAATTCCCAACCGGCAGCATGGGCCCCAAAATCCTTGCCGCTATCGACTTTCTGAAAAGAGGTGGCAGCGAAGTATTGATTACTTCTATTGAAAGGATTGTTGATGCCTTTGAAGGTAAAACCGGGACGCGAATAGTCCACTAATAATCCTGATAACTGCATTATGGAGTAACAATCCGTCATCAGAGTATGGAGTAACAAACCGGCTGGATAGCTATGCAATTACGACAATTTCCCAGCCGGTTCGGACTTCAGACAACAGGAATCGCTGGTGTTGATGAAAACAAGTCCCAAAAAAAAGCCGGTAGAGGATACCGGCTAAATAATGAATAACGCTCTGGATCTACATCTCGATCATCTGAGCTTTAACATATTCGATAGCATTGAGTTTATCTATCATTTGCTTTAGCAGAGCGGCTTCGCCTTCTACTTCCAACACAATTAGGCCATCGTTGGCACAGAATTCTTTGGATACTTCGTGCAGGCCCAGGCGTACTTTGATGTTGCAACCGAAATCGGTGAGAATACCTTGTACTCTGGTGGCTTCGGTGGCACGGCGATCGATCTTGATTAGTACTACTTTGTAAGTCATTGTTCCTCCTGTTTTATGGTATCATTTCGATTTATTTTGCTGCTTTGCCCAAGAGTCGCGTAGCGTGCTAATGCGGTTGAATACAGGATGATCTTTTGTGTAGTCTTTATCTGCACAAAAATAGCCCAAGCGCAGAAACTGGAATTTATCTCCGGGCTCAGCCTCCGCAAGTGAGCATTCTGCCAAGGCTTTGCGGTTTTGCACCATACTATCGGGATTTAGATAATCCAGGTAGCTTTTTCCTTCCTCTATCTCCGCCAAATCCGGGATGCTGAAAAGGTGTTCATACAATCTCGCTTCGATGGGCACGGCGGTCTCGGCACACACCCAATGAATGGTACCTTTTACTTTGCGCCCGTCTTTACTCCAGCCTCCGCGGCTTTCGGGATCATACGAGCATTTCAATTCCAACACCTTGCCTTGTGCATCCTTCACTACTTCATCACAGGTGATATAATAAGCGTGTTTCAGGCGCACCTCTTTGCCGGGGGCAAGGCGGAACCAGCCTTTCACCGGTTCTTCCATAAAGTCTTCCCGTTCAATCATGAGATTGCGGGAGAAGCTGATCATTCGGCTACCAGCGCTGGCGTTTTCAGGATTATTTTCGGCTTCCAGTTCTTCAACCTTGCCTTCAGGGTAATTGCTGATCGTGAGCTTGATGGGATCCAACACTGCCATGCGGCGCAGAGCTTTCTTGTTCAGATCCTCTCTTACACAGAAATTCAGCAGCTCAAAATCCACCATGCTATTGCTTTTTGCTACTCCGATGCGATCGGCAAAATCACGTATAGCTTCCGGAGTATAGCCGCGCCGGCGCATCCCGGCAATGGTGGGCATGCGGGGATCATCCCAACCGTTCACATAACCCTTTTTTACCAGTTCCAAAAGCAGACGCTTACTCATCACAGTGTAGCTGAGGTTCAAGCGGGCAAATTCGATTTGACGGGGATGACAGGGTACCGGCAATTGATCCAAAAACCAGTCATAGAGCGGACGGTGATCTTCAAATTCCAATGTGCAAATGGAGTGTGTGATACCTTCCAGAGCGTCGGAAACACAATGTGTGTAATCGTACATTGGATATATCTGCCAGCTATTGCCGGTGCGATGATGATCATTTTTTTTGATGCGGTAGATCACAGGATCACGCATATTCAGATTGGGACTGGACATGTCGATCTTGGCGCGTAAGGACTTGCTTCCTTCGGGAAACTCACCTGCTTTCATACGTCGGAACAGATCCATGTTTTCATCGATGCTGCGATCCCGATAAGGGCTGTTTCTCCCCGGTACGGTAAGGGTTCCCCGGTACTCGCGTAGCTCTTCCATGCTCAGATCGCACACAAAGGCTTTGCCATCTTGGATCAGGATCTCGGCATATTCATAGAGTTTATCAAAGTAATCCGAGGCATAAAACAGCTTATCGTTCCAATCCCAACCTAGCCAGCGGACATCTTCCAAGATGCTGTCAACATATTCCACATCTTCTTTTACTGGATTGGTATCGTCAAAGCGGAGATGACATCTGCCCTGGTAATCTCGCGCTAGTCCAAAATTCAGGCATATTGATTTGGCATGGCCGATGTGTAGATAGCCATTGGGTTCGGGCGGGAAGCGAGTGATGATATAATCATGCTTTCCGCTTCTCAGGTCTTCATCTATGATGTTGCGTATAAAATTAGTTACCGCTATTTTACTGTCGTTTTCCATGTAATGTCCCTTGATTCAGAATAAGTTAATCCAAATCAGCACAAGCTAGTATCCAGTCAAGCTAATTCTTCTGAGAGCTGAATTGTAAAGCCCCAAAGTATCTCCTCTGGCTACTTCCTTTATCCATAATGGATAGAATTGCATAATTTCCAGTCCAGTGGAGCGATACAATTTACCCCCTCACTGGATCAAGCAGTGCCGAAGTAGTTATCATCGTGTTATCATCGGGTGAACACAGGATGATAACGGCTTAATATCAGCTTCAGCACTAGTTGAAACAGAGAGGATGAATGCAAAAGTGTGGAAGCGGCATCCTGCTGTTTATCGCCTCGAAATGGAAAGAAACAGGTCTTTCATCTCTTATCCAACATACTGCCGGGAAGTGCCATGCTTGCCTGCAGTGCAGCGGTAAGGTTTCAGCCGCAGACCTTCATGTCTGACAAGCTGTGCTTTGATTCTATCCATCAACGCTTCGCTCATGCTATCTCCTTGTTCCAGATGTGATCATTGATCCAGAGCCAGGAAAGCACAATCCTCTATGCTGACAAATCAGGATGAGCAAGGATGAGACAGAAATTGTGGTTGACAAAAAAGGGCTGCCATCAATATAGTAACTTAGGTGAGTGGTCTAGTTGGCAGGCTTCTCCCTACCGTTTAAGAATATTGTATTCGGGAGATATTGATGAGGTTTCAAACCTACGAAAGCACTTGTGATTTCGAGCCAGTAAAGCTGAGCTACGCAATCGCAAACGGAGATGCTCTTGAAGTGCTTTCGGGAATGGAGCACAAATCCATTGATCTGATTGTTACATCCCCACCCTACAATATTGGGAAATCATACGAAGTTAAAACCTCCATAGAAAGCTATCTTAGCACACAAGAAGAGATAATATCGCAGTTGGTAAGGGTTCTGTCCAATACGGGCAGTATTTGTTGGGAAGTTGGCAACTATGTGGACAAGGGGGAGGTTTTCCCTCTGGACGTATTCTACTACCCAATTTTTAAAAAACTCGGTCTGCAACTTCGTAATAGAATAGTATGGCGATTTGGGCACGGATTACATGCTTCCAACCGATTCTCTGGACGCTATGAAACGATATTGTGCTTCACCAAATCCAATGAATATACTTTCAATCTTGATGATGTTCGAGTTCCTGCAAAATATCCTGGGAAAAGACATTTCAAAGGACCAAACAAAGGGCAGCTGTCAGGTAATCCCCTTGGGAAAAATCCCAGCGATATCTGGACAACAATACAAGAAGATTGGGACAGCGAGATATGGGATATCCCCAACGTAAAATCCAATCATCCTGAAAAAACCATACACCCCTGCCAATTTCCCATTGAACTGGTAGAGAGATGCATTCTTGCCTTAACAAACGAAAATGACTGGGTACTCGATCCCTTTGCCGGAGTTGGCTCTACCATATTAGCAGCATTGAAGAATCGGCGCAATGCTATTGGCATAGAGAAAGAAGAAGATTATTGCAGAATTACTGCAGAAAGAGTGAAAGCACTTGAGAATGGCTGCTTAAAAACGAGACCCATTGGGCAGGCAATACATGTACCTTCTGCTAATGACAAAGTAGCTTCAGTACCCAAAGATTGGGAAAACCTAAGCATCTTTGGAGAGCGAAGAGGAGAATAGCCAAGACTTTTTCCCACATGAACGGAGAAGAGTACTTAATCGTACATCACAAGGGCCTATATCAAGAAATCAAAGATGTAATAGCTAATATTGATGCTGAATCATGCAAAACCAAAATCAGCAAAGAGAAGACTATGCAGGGTAAAATGCTTTATAGCCCGACTGACCTCAATGCTAATTTTAAAAGCCATTTCGCAGATTTGAATTGGTCAGAGACAAGGTATAGCTACTACATAACCCTTGATCGGGACTTGATGCTGATGAGCTTGGATATGACTGCGGCTCAACAAAAGAAATTCCTCGAATCTAAAGGGGAAAAGAACCCAATATTTAGCTACAATCAAACAGACTTCGTAAAAGAAAAGGTGGCAGTGGAAGTGCAGTTCGGCAAGTATGCTTTCGTTGCCTTTGATTTGTTTGTTAAGCACATGCTATTTTATTCAGGAGGTGTTATCAACTTAGGAATTGAGATATTGCCAATGAAGTCCTTGCAATCCCAGATGTCCAGTGGGGTTGCATATTATGAAGGGGAGGTTTACAATATCATGAGACAAGGCCGAAGTAGCCCTCCAGTGCCATTGCTAATTATTGGTATTGAACTGTGATCATCTTACCTGGGTTCAGTAGGCAGATTTAGCCAAGGGTTGCTTAAGTGTGGTATTTTTTGCCACATTTTACGGTAGATTCCACAACAATCGTCGAAAAATCTATGGATTATGGCGATAGATATAAATAAAGTTTCTGGTTACTTGAACAACGCATTATATCCTGATTATGGATTATGTGGTCAAGTACTTTGTATCGACTGTTATCCAAATGATTACAGTCGTTCACTGGTCTTCTTGGTACTGGTTTTATCCTGTAGCAATTTAGCGATATTATGAATGGACGGGGAACCTGTTGCGCATAAACCAAATAGCATATCTTTGAAGAACTTCTTTACTGGTTTTGAGCATCCTTCACTTGCTTTTTTGCTGAATTCTGATAAAT
>JALOBM010000020.1 GCA_023228285.1 Candidatus Cloacimonadota bacterium
ACAACCGCGCGTTATCGGAGACGGAGATTATGGGGCGCCTCTATTTTTGCGGATTTGACCTGATTCACAAGCGCGAAATTGGTGGCATGATGCACTTTATCCTGCGAAAAAGCCGAGAGCCCAGCAAAGATACTGATCCTACTTTTGGCCTTTTGATAAGTCTTAGGCGAGAAGGAAAAGATGGGAAACCCATACGTGTTCTAAAGATTAGAACTATGCATCCATATTCAGAGTATCTTCAAGAGTATGCCTATTCAGTACTAGGAACCGCAGATGGTGATAAGGCTACCAATGATTTTAGGGTAACTGGATGGGGAAAGATTATGCGGAAGCTTTGGATTGACGAGCTTCCGATGCTGGTGAATCTGTTTAGGGGCGATATCAAACTTGTTGGTGTGCGACCATTGAGCTATCCTAAGCTAGAATTGTATCCGCATGATTTGAGGGTTCTTCGAAGACAATATAAACCTGGTCTTGTGCCTCCCTATTATGCTAAGCTTCCCAAAACTGTTGATGAGCACCACCAAACTGAAAAAGAGTATCTTCAATGTTATGATAAACATCCACTGGCGACAGACTGGAAGTACTTCTGGAAGAGTGTGTGGAATATACTGGTAAAGAGGGCAAGATCGAACTAAATGAGAATTGGTAGTCTAATAGATAGACCTCACGCAGATTACGCAGATCTCGCGGATTGGGTGCTACGCCAAATGAGAATCGACAAGAGCTTCGCGAATAAGAGAATGAGTAATATAATAACATTGAGATTTGAATCTGATACAAAAGGATGATATCATGAGATGGCTTATCATGGTTCTGGGATTTCTTTCTATTAGCTTTGGATATGCACAAGTTTCACCACAGAATGTGTGCGCTACTGCTATAGCGGCGGATGGCTTTACCTTGATGTGGGATGAAGTAGCAGAGGCAACTGGATATGAGGTGGAACTTGCTGAGGGTTATTACTTTGATTTCAATGATGATCTACCTTCGGAGTGGAGATATGATAATGCTAATTATAACATTAGTAAAACATATGCGCATTCAATGTCTAGGTATATGGCTTTAGGGCTAGATAGTTACATACGTAGTCCCTATTTGGAGAGTATCAAAGAGATATCCTTCTTTTCCCGATTGGCGGCAGAAAACACTAAAGCCGAAGTAAAAATTCAAGTTTCATCTGATTCTGAGGTTTGGACTGATATTGCTTATTTGATTTGCGACGATAACAATCATGATATTACTATTGATTACAAGGAACACAGCTATACTATCGAAAGCTCGGATGTTCATTACTTTAAGATAAACCGATTCAACGGTAAAGGTTCAGCAGTCCTTATTGATGATCTTCAATACACTTTGAATCATCCAAATGAGACCACGAGCACAAGCACTACGGTAATAAGGATAGAAGATCTTTCTTCCAATACCAATTACACAGTAAGAGTAAAGGGAAATACTTCAAATTCTGAATTCACTAATTGGCTGAATGTGCGCACGCTTGCAGAGAATAGCAACAGCACGGGAAATAGCTCCCTAAGTGGTGAGCCGGTGGTCATGAGATTGAGTCCTGATGGGGGGCAAGTTTATCACAGTGTTACTATTGATCCGAACCAGGCAGGACAGCATCATTATACCGCAGAAGTGGAAGCTATCTCTACTGGATATAGCTATAAGATCAGTGAACAAGGCACAAATGGACTTTTGGGAGCTTACACTATTGAGCATCCAGGTTTTACGTCAAGCGACTGTACTGTGGAAGGTGCAAGCATCACGAACAGCAGTACTGGAGCAGGGAGCAGCAGTTTCGAGATAACGGCTATTGGCAAGGGAAACATCACGATCACTTTGGCAGGTGGGGCTACACTTCCAGTCAGTATCACGGCTTTTGGGATATCTTATGCATCGGAGGGAGTGTGCCACGTAACCTGGACCAGCGCAGCGGAGAGCGGAATGCTGGGTTACTATGTGAAATGCTCAGCAGATTCATTGTGGGAGAATGTGAGCAACGTAAGTAGCCTGATCCCGGCTCACAATGAGTCGCAAACACAATCTTATCTATATGTGCACGAGAATCCGCCTATACCCGGATGGTATTGGTTGGTGGCGGCATTTATGAATGGGGAGGAAGAGCTCTATGGGCCGGTAACGCAGGGAGTTCCTTACGATCCCGGGCACATCACTCCAGTCTATCACAATTCCGTGCTGATCTATCCCAATCCCTTTGGCACGACTGCGAATATGAGATTGAATCTAGAAA
The DNA here is from genome assembly GCA_023228285.1 of Candidatus Cloacimonadota bacterium. GTDB lineage: Bacteria > Cloacimonadota > Cloacimonadia > Cloacimonadales > Cloacimonadaceae > UBA5456. The sequence continues at coordinate 2,261 of JALOBM010000020.1, forward strand.
AAGCAACTTTAATAAACTACAAGGTTTACAATATCAAAGGGCAGTTATTACAGAGTGGCGTATTGGGACAGTTTCCCGCTGGAAGCAACCAGCGTTTGCTACCGGAGTTTAGCATAAGCGGAAAGCAATTGAGTAATGGAGTGTATCTGCTAAAACTGGAAGGCGATGCAGTTGAACTGCAGACTCGTTTTGTGATCTCGAAGTAGGGGATGCTCGCTGCGCTCGCATTCAAATTAATAATGAAGGAATGAATGAAGAATGATGGCGGTTTGGCCTTCGGTTTGTTGAACGCTCAGGCTTCGCCTTCGCTGTTGAATGCTTGCTGCGCTTGCAGAAGTTCTTAGTGCTTAGTTTCTGGTGATTGAGAAGATCGAGCTGCGGGTTTGTACCTCGTGCTTCCGGCACGTTCTCGTTATCGCACCTCTCCTGAGACGTCAATGAGGAAAACTCCTCCAGGATTTATTAAGCGTTCATCGTTGTTCGTGGGACAAAACCTATCTATCCGAACCATGAATCAACAAAGTAGCAGATGACCCCCATCCCAAACTACGAACTAAGAACCATCTATCGGCAAACTGATGCAGAAGATAGAGCCTTTGCCGGGTTCACTTTTCAGAGAGATTTCACCGCCATGGGCTTCCACGATGTTTTTTACAATGAAGAGACCCAATCCGACTGATTTTTCTTTGCTTCCACCTCTATTCAAGTGTTTGAATGGTTCAAAGATAGATTTCTGCTCCTCAATAGGGATGCCGATGCCTTGATCTTTCACGCAGATATGGGCAAAATTGCCTTTCCGGGACAGGCTACAGTGGATAGTGCTGCTAGCAGGACTGTATTTCGCTGCGTTTCCGATCAGGTTGTTCAGCACTTGACGGATCTTCACCACATCGATGTCCAGGAAAAGGTCTTCATCTGTGCCCTGATACAAGATGCTTATGTTGTTTTGTTTGGCTAAGGTCTGATTCAGTTTTACGTTCTGCTTCAGAATCAAATTCAGTTCATTCCGGCTTTTGCTTAACTCCACTTTTCCACTCTGCATAGAGCTGACATCCAGGATGCCATCTACCAGTCGTTGCATGAAGACGGCAGTGTTGTAGATGGTGTTTACTATATCCATTTGATCGTCATTGATACTGCCCACCAGATCAGTCTTCAGGAATTCACTGAAGTTTTTAATGATGCCCAAAGGATTGCGCAGATCGTGAGCAGCCATCCCCACAAAGCGATTGCGCAGCTCTGCCAGTCTGCTGAGTTCGGCATTTGCTTTTGCCAATTGGCGTTGCATGTTCGTAAGGTCGTTATTCAGCTTTGCCATCTCATCCAGATAGAAGCGCTTATCATCGTCGATGGCTTTGTATTCTTGCACATTATCTACTGGTTGAATGAGATAATCTGTTCCCAGTTCCAAGCCGGCTTTTGCCAAAGCCTGGATCAGAATGCTCTGTATTTCTTCCAGTTTACTGGATTCCAAGAATAGTTTCGGAGCGTTCATTTGATGCCCTCAAGTAGGGAAGATGCCACTTTGGAAGCGATGTCCGCATTGGGTGCAAAGCTATCTGCTCTGATCTTTTGCCACAGCGCTGTATCTTGCATGAAGGCATAGCCGCCTACCATGATTTTCAGCGGTTGCAAATCTTTATCCTGGCGAACCAGGGAAACGAGCTCCTCTGCCTTGTGCAAATTAAGAGGGAATGTAACCGATATTGCCAGGAGATCGGCCTTTTGAGCTTTTAGCATGCTTAGGATGGAGTCGTTGGGCATGTTTGCACCCAGGTAGTAGGTGTCCCATCCGTCCAATTCCATGATGTCAGTGACCATGCGCAGCCCTAGTTCATGAAGTTCTCCGTGGACGCATGTGCTTACCACCTTATACTTTGAGGGAGATGCGTTGAACATTCTGGGATACATATGGGCGATCACAAGTTGAGAGACCCCGGTGCAATAATGTTCCTGTGCCACAGAGATTTTGTTGCGATGCCACAGGTTGCCAATTTCGCGCTGAACCGGTTGAATGATGTCCAAATAGATGTTTCTGAAAGGGATGCCATCATCGATGAGTTGGTCGATGTATTTCAGGGCTTTGCGCTTCTGAGCACTGAGAAGAAGCTCTTGATATTGCCTGGAGCGTTCGGCATATTCTCCTGTGCTTTCCTGCGTGAAGCTGAGATCGGGAGCGTCATCTAAAACCAGCTTTGCAGCAGAACCAGTTAAACGTTTTACAAATTCTGCTGCAGGATGATCCAACAAAGGGATTAGTACATCGCCCATCACTCTGAAGTGCTCGGAGAGACCCTGCATACCCAGTCCCAAGGATGAGAGTAAGATGCGAAGCCAGATAATGTAGTTTTCCCATAGACCGGTTGATTCGATCATTAGGGATTCGGCCAGATACTGCAGGTTGTAGAGGGTATCCTGCCGGCATTTATCGATCTGATACCCCGTGTAATCCTGATACAGATAGATGCCACCTTCCTGCATAATGCGCTCTGCGATGTGCTCGCGCTGAGATTTGATATATTCCGCGGCTTCCATGTAGTTGTGGTGTTGCATGGCGACCCCCTCGATCATATTCATATGTATATTATATAGCTTTGATGCGCTAATGTCAAGCACAATCGTGAGATAACCGGTCAGAGGCATTGATATCGCTCGCACAAGCTCCCAAAGGAGTTCTAAGCTTGTAAATCCTAGTCCTTTAGTGCTGCACTTGGTGTGATGTCCGCCGAAAAAAGAAGTAGTTTTTCCTGCAAACCAAGAGCTTCTAAGCGGCGCTTCCGTATTAATTGTTTGGGGATTATCTTGATATGAAGCAGATATAATCGGGTTATCATCTAGTGATCACTGCTTTATAATGGCTTTACAACTGCTTTATCACAGCTTGGAGCATTGAGAAAGCGAATCGCGGCAGGTATCGGTTCACTAAAGCTCGCATTCCTGCGAATATTGAACGAATGATGAATAACTATAATTTCTCACGAATGTTCGCACTTCTCGCTGCAATAAGTGACCTTCAATTCTTAGAAGAATATTTAGCTCCTCAGGAGCTTTTTTTTTGCCCAAAAAACCTCATCCAGAATCTTGCAGGAAGGCTGGATAACACCCATGCAGAGGTGCTATACCGGATTTGTCCCAGTGCTGTCCTCTATATAGTATATGAGGAGATAAATTTCCTATAGATCTTTGAAGCATATAGAGTGATTATGTGATGTGATATTCTGCTTTTTTTTTGGGGGGGAATGCATCACACGTGCTATACCATTTATCACGGATGCATTACCCAAAGTCCAAACCATCCTTCACAAAATCACACATAGCTGGATATCCTAGCTGTCTATGGCATCAGTACCTTTTCGAGCTAAAATTGTGAAAGCTGGGGAAAAAAGCCTTGACACGACCTAACCTGCTATGTATCATTATGTTACATTGGCGACTGTCGACAACGATGAAACACAAAATACAAGGAGAAAAAACATGCTAAAGATTGAAACCATAATGAAGCTGGACATCCTTGAACAGAGAATTGGCAAAGCTGTCTTGATAGATTTCTTGCATACACACTTGGACAGATTTCGGGATACTGAATCTGCGATCTCCAAAGCCATCGACTATGCGTTTAGCACAGATCCCGGCAGAGGAGGATACCTGATCGTTGCCCTTGATGATGATAAACTGGTTGGTGCAGTGGTGATGAACAACACTGGTATGCAGGAATTTATCCCAGAGTATTATCTCATCTACATCGCCGTAGATGCAGAACAAAGGGGCCAGGGGATTGGTACAAAGCTACTACAGAAGACTTTTGATACCGCAGATGGGGACATAGCCTTGCATGTGGAATACGATAATCCTGCCAAGCGGCTCTATGAACGCTTGGGCTTCACCACAAAATACGCCGAGATGCGATGGCAGAGGAGCAGATAATGGCTAGTTTAAAAGTACATATCGATCGCTTGACCGAGAACATCGAAACCATCACCGCCTTCATGCGTAAACATGGTAAAGAATGGACTCTGGTAGTGAAGGTATTGGGAACCGATAAAGCTGTTTTGACGCGTTTACTACAGCATGAAGCGATATTGGGCACTCATTCGGTCGCTGTATCTCAATGGAAGGGTTTGCGCATGGTAAAAGAATTGAATCCAAACCTTCGAACCATGTATATCAAGCCGCCATCACCAAAGAATGTAAGCTATATAGTAAAGTATGCAGACATCTCTTTTAATACTACTTTCAGCACCATCAAAGCTTTAAGCGATGAGGCTGTAAAGCAGAATAAGACTCACAGCGTGATTGTGATGATTGAAATGGGAGAATTGCGCGAAGGGATCAAGCGTGAAGGTCTGATACCTTTTTACAAGAAAATCTTCAAGCTGCCCAATATCCAAGTGATCGGTATCGGGACAAACTTGGGTTGCATGTATGGCATTCAACCCACTTATGATAAACTGATCCAATTGGTACTGTATGATCAGTTGATAGAAGCAAAATTCAACCGTGCGATGGAACTGGTAAGCGGAGCCAGCAGTATCACGATGCCCATTCTGGATAAAGGCAAAGTGCCGGAGGGAATCAACCATTTCCGGATAGGAGAAGCGGCCTTTTTGGGTACTTCTCCCTTGGATAACAAACCGATTTTGGGTTTGAATACTGGAGCCTTTACCTTCGAAGCTACGATTGTGGAGCTATACAGAAAAGAGAATCAACCTGATGGAGTGATAACAGATGCGGCAGTGGGACATATTGCTGGTGATTCTGATATTACTTCAGACAAGTCCAGCTTTAAAGCTATCCTGGATTTTGGAGTGTTGGATGTAGATGCGGATTATCTGATTCCGGAAGATCCCGACATCAGTTTCGTCGGTAACAGCAGCGATTTGACAGTGTACGATCTGGGGGACAATCCCCGTGGATATAAAGCAGGGGATACGATACGCTTCAGATTGAAGTATATGGCAGTAGCAAAACTGATGTATTCCAGATTTGTAGATAAAGTAATAATTGAGAAAAGCTAAAGAGCCGGACAATCGCTGCAACGCGATCATCTGGCCCTAATACAAAATGGGATTTAGGAGTCCTTGCTCTCCGCATTGTCGATATCCGCTTTGGGTTCGGTAGTTTCTTTATTCTCTTTGTTTTTCTTTTCGTTTCTTAGGCGGTCCAGTTGGGGTTTTACATGGGTTTCGTAGCAATCCGGACAGATGGAGTGAGAGAACATGGTGTCTGTATGATCGCTGATGTAACCTTCCACTTCCTGCCAATAGTTCTTATCGGCTCTGATCTTTTTGCAATAGGAGCAGATGGGCAAGAGCTTTTGCAGGCTTCGGATCTGAGTAGCTGCATTTTCCAGCGCTTGACGTTGTTTTTCCATGCGTAGAGCGGATTTCACTCTTTGGATTAGCTCCAGATTAGAAAACGGTTTGCTGATATAATCCATTGCGCCTAGCTCGAAACTGCGGGCAAGGGGCTCCATATTGTCATCCAGGGAGGCAGCGGTAATCATAATGATGGGGATATCCGCAACCTGAGGATCTTGTTTGACGCATTCCAACACATCGTAACCGCTGAAGCCGGGCATCATGATGTCCAAAAGCAGCAAATCAGGACGGTTATGGGTAATCTCTTCCATCATGGTCTTGCCACTGAAGAAGAGTTTCATGTTTGAGAAGCCAGCCTGATTCAGAACTGTCTTGATCAGTTTCAGATTGATCTCGTCATCATCGGCAATATAAATGAGCATGTCTTTGATTTCTTCGAATGTGTACATTCCCTACCTCTGCTTTTTTTGACTTTCGGCGTAGATAAACATTTCTTCCAAAGTGTTATACTTGTCGAACAGATCTATAGCCTGCTGTAATTGATTATCTTGCCAAATGGTGATTTTGTAGGCTTCCAAGTCACCATGGACTTTGCGCACAAGTTCGCTTTTAATGCTATTTTCAATAAAGCTGCGGGTACTGTCCAGATCCGCAGCCGTGTAGCTGATGTCTTGACTGCGGACATAAGTGAGGAATTCATCCATCAGTGCGGGTGTTATCTGAGGAGACAAAGATATCTGACGATTGTGATCCACCAGATAGTCCACGGCGAAATTGAAGAAGCTATTGTTCCGACGTAGCTCTACTCCAAAGCGTGAAAGCAGGTCGTTTTCCACTTCGATATCGGGGCTGATACCTCCACCGCCGAAGACCTTACGGCCTTTTTCGGTGTAATATACCTGGCTGTGGTTATCTTCATCTTCCTGTTTCAATTCGCTATCGCTTACTTCCTTGCCGGTAAGCAGTTTATCATTGGTCATTTTGTGGATGCAGCGTCCGCTTTTGATGTAGTAGTAAGATGTGGTTACTTTCACGCCATTGCCGTTGCTAAGCGGGAAAAGCTGCTGCACGCTGCCCTTGCCAAAGGTGTTTTTGCCCATCACCAAGCCTTTATCCCAATCCTGCAAACTGCCTGCAAAGATTTCGGAAGCGGAAGCTGAGGCTTCATTGACCAGTACCACGATGGGGTAGTTACGTTCTTTAGTTTTGTATCTGGTATGCAATGCGTCGTTACGAGTGCGGCCGCGGGTTTCCACCACGAGTTTGTTGTGACCAATGAATTCATTCACAGTATCTACTGCTTGATCCAGCAGACCGCCGGGATTGAAGCGGAGGTCTATGATAAGTCCGCGGATTCCTTCGTTTTCCAGATCATTTAGAGCAGCACGTAATTCTGAAGTAGTATTCTCATTGAACTGGCTGATGCGGAGGTAACCTACACCATTGTCCAATTTAAAGCTGTAGGGCACACTCTTGATCTTGATGTTTTCACGGATGATGGTAAAGTCTATTGGTTCGGGAATTCCCGGTCGTGAGATAGTGATGATCACGGTGGTACCGACATCTCCACGCATCTTCTTGATGGATTCATCGGTGGTTACTCCAACGATGCTTTCGCCGTCTACTTTGATGATTTTGTCGCCGGCAGTGATGCCCATTCTGTAAGCGGGAGTGCCTTCGATGGGTGATACCACTGTAATATAATCGCCGATTTTATCGATCTGGATGCCCAAGCCACCGAAAGAACCTTTGGTGCTTGTAGTGAAATCCTGGAATTCATCGCGTGTAAAATACGTGGTGTGGGGGTCGGTGGAGCGTAACATGCCTTTAATCGCTTCTTCCATCAGTTCCTCATCGGAGAGATCGGTTACATAATTCTGTTTCAGCTTCTGCAAAACCTCCACGAAAACCTGCAATTGGTTGTACACATTACCCTGACCGGGTCGGTTTTGCGCAAAGGCATTGGTCGCGATCAGCAGCAGAGTGGCGGTAAGAATCCACACTCCAGCAATCGTGATAAGAGCTTTTCGCTGTCTTGGCTTCATGCTTTATCTCCTAACAGAACTTGTATTCGATTAATGATGTCCCGGTTGATCTCTTCCGGAGCCTTTTGGGCATTGATTACCATATAACGGGATGGGTGTTTTTTGGCAATAAATAAAAATTGCTCGCGTACCTTTTGGTGAAAGGACAGATCTTCTAATTCCAGCCTATCCAGTGTACGGTTACCGATGCGGGATAACCCCACTTCCGCGGGAAGATCAAGCAAAATAGTGAGATCCGGCACCGTATTGAAAGTGGCGAAAGCGGTTAGAGCATCAATTACATCGTAATCCAGGCTGCGAGCCGCTCCCTGATACGCATAGGTGCTATCATAATAGCGATCTGAGATCACGATCTTGCCAGCCTCTAGCGCGGGTAGGATCAATTCTCCCGTATGTTGCGCCCGGGAAGCGTTGTACAGCAAGAGCTCTGTTTCAGGAAGCATCTCTGCACAGAGGGGATCCAACAGGATGTTGCGGATGGCTTCGGCAATAGGAGTTCCCCCTGGTTCACGCGTGGTAATATAGGGTAGATGAAGCTCCTCAAGGTATTTTACCAGCAGTTTTACCTGAGTACTTTTGCCGCTGCCTTCAATGCCCTCGAATGTGATGAATAATCCTCGCATCTGCTCTCCTTAGATGATGGTGTCGTGCATATAGTGGAGGTCGTCGCGTTGAGGTTGATCAATCAGATAATGCGCTCCCCGGCTTTCTTTTCGGGATAGTGCGCTGCGGATCACAGCTATGGCAATCACCGCCATATTCCTAGTTTCCACTACTTCCCTGCGCACGGCATTGTGTTGATAGAAGTTATTAATTTCGTTGTAGATATTCTCCAAACGTGATAAGGCATACTTCAATAAGCGCCGGGAGCGGCGAATGCCAACATATCCTTGCATGATGGTGCCGATAATCTCGCGGTTGTGGCTGATGATAACCCATTCGTTGGCGTTGAAATCTCCCATCAAACGCCAGGAAGGTATTTTGGGGAATTGTACCTCATCATCCATCGAGGGGTGATTTGCGGCGTTGTATGCAACTACCAAGGCTTCCAAAAGAGAGTTTGAGGCTAGACGATTGGCTCCGTGCAAGCCAGTACATGCCACTTCACCAGCGGCAAAGAGATTGCGGATATCCGTGATTCCGTCGATGGTAGAGATCACTCCGCCACAGAAATAGTGTGCTGCGGGAGCTACAGGAATAGGCTGGAGACTGAAATCAATACCACGTTCGCGCAAGCGACTGTCAATATAGGGAAAATGCTTCAGAAGTTTTTCTTTGGGAATTCCAGTCGCATCCAGCCAACAGAATTTCTCACCTCGGCGTTTTAATTCGCTATCTATGGCACGACTCACAATATCGCGAGGGGCCAGATTACCCTTCGGATGATAATGTTCCATGAAGGGACTGCCGTCACTTAGTTTCAGGATTGCCCCCTCTCCGCGCAGGGCCTCTGTGATCAGGAAAGTCTCGCCTTCTGAGCTCCAAAAGGCGGTGGGATGAAACTGCACGAATTCCATGTTGGCCAGTCGTCCACCTGCCAAGCGCGCCATCGCCATGCCGTCTCCAGTGGCTACATCGGGATTGGTATTGTGGTTATATACTTGTGCCGCACCACCAGTGGCAAGCATCGTTTTACGGGCTTTGAAGATGTCCACTTGGTTGTTCGAGGAATCCAGCACATAGGCTCCCCAGCAGGAAATTCCAGGAATGAAGCCATCGTCGTTTGTAACGTGATGCTGGGTTATCAGGTCTATGGCAATGCGGTTTTCATAGATGTCGATGGAGGCATTTTGACGGCATTGAGAGATGAGGGCTTGCATGATCTGATGCCCCGTGCTATCTGCAGCGTAGGCTACCCGGCGGTGAGTATGGCCTCCTTCCATGGTGAGGGAGAGGTTTTCCAGCCTCCGGTCGTAGGTATCGTCTATTCGAGTAAAATCTGTACCTAAATCGATGAGATATTGGATCAGCTTTGGGCCTTGCTCGATGATCTGACGGATCACTTGTTTTTTTCCCAGTTCAGCCCCTGCGGTGAATGTATCTTCAATGTGTTCGGCAAATGAATCGGTGGCATCCAATACGGCTGCGATGCCTCCCTGGGCATAATCTGTATTGCAATCGTAGAGGCCTTTTTTGCTTACGATGGCTACTTTCCCTTTATTTGATGCTTGTAGAGCAAATACCAGGCCGGCTATGCCGCTGCCCAGTACCAGATAATCATATTCGTATGTCATATATTCTCCCGTGAGATTTCGGGAAGTTTCATGCCCATAACAATGGCGTCTTCCGCGGGATGGTCATAATATTGTTTTCGTGTGCCCAAAGCTAGGAAACCGTGTTTGGTATAAAGCTTCAGCGCGATTTGGTTGCTTTTACGCACATCCAGATAGAAATGGCAGCAACCTTCTGCTGCCAATTTGTCAAGGCTGTGTTTGAGCAGGTAATCACCATATCCTAACCCCTGTAAGCAAGGATCGATGGCAAAGTTCAGTACCATTGCTTCATCCAGGACTTTGTGGTAAAGGATGTATCCACACAGGCTATCATCCACTTCCAGTACCCAAGACCGCATGGAAATGATATCTTCAAAAGCCTGTTTAGGCCAGGGATCGGTGAAAGCACGACTTTCGATCCCGACCACCGCATCCAGATCTTCTTTTTTCATATCACGCATTACGCGCTTCATTATTTTACATCTTTTCCGGAGCGGAGATTCCCATCAGGTTGAAGACTATTGCCATCACTTGTTTGGTAGTATCCAAAAGCATCAGTCTGGCTTGGGATAGTTCTTTGCTCTTGGTGCTCACGATCTGATAGCGAGCGTAATACTTATGAATCATTGCAGCTAGTTCTTCGATATATGTGGCCAGGCGATGTGGCTCTCTGTGAATGGCGATAAGAGTAAGCAATTCCGGTAGGTCACTCAGTTTCTGGATGATCGCCAGTTCCTCAGTTTTATTTAGCTTCGAGAGCAGCTCTTGTTTAAAGTTCTTGGGCCATATCTTATCTTTCTTTGCCTTTTTGATGATGCTGCAGATGCGGGCATGAGCGTATTGGCAATAGTACACGGGATTTTCGTTGTTTTGTTGCATGGCCAGTTCCAAGTCGAAATTTAAGTGCGCATTGGCCTTTCTGGCTATGAAGAAATAGCGTGCGGAGTCTTTTCCTACCACGTTTATAAGATCGTCCATGCTGATGATCTTTCCAGCGCGTTTACTCATCTTTACGCGCTCACCGCTTTCGAATAGGTTTACCTGCTGCAGGAAGATGATTTCCAGTATCTTATCGTCGTAACCCAAGGCTTGGAAAGCGGCTTTAATTCTGGGTACGTAACCGTGGTGATCCGGTCCCAGTACATCGATCAGAGTATCAAATCCACGTTGGATCTTTGTGAGATGATATGCCAAATCGGGTACAAAATAGGTAATAGACCCGTCTGACTTCATCAATACTCTGTCTTTGTCATCTCCGAATTTGGTGGAAGCAAACCAGATGGCATCGTCTTTCTCGTATGTACAATCGGCTTCGGTTAGGTAGGAAAGCACTTCTTCCACCACACCTTCGGCCCTTAGTGTCTTCTCGGATACCCAGCCCTCAAAGGTTACATCGAAGCGCTCAAGAGAGAGCCGTTGCATTTCCAAGAGTTCATTTAAGGCATATTCCTTCAGATGATCCATACGATCCTTTTCTGTCATCATAAAGATGCGCACGCCCTCGGTAGCGTTCAGCTTTTGAGCCAGATGCACTACATAGTCTCCGTGATAGGCTTCATAAGGGAATTCACCTATGTTTTCTCCATGCAGTTCACGCAAACGCAATTCCAGCGATTCTGCCAGAATATCCACTTGATTACCAGCATCATTCACATAGAATTCCCGGGAAGGGAGGTATCCCACTTTTTTCATGACACGGTAAAGCGTATCTCCAAAAGCTGCAGCACGGGCATTTACGATATTCAGCGGACCCGTGGGATTTGCACTTACAAATTCCAGCAAGACTTTTTCACCTTGGCCGAAATCTGCATCAGCATAGTTTTCGCCGGCTTCACGGATGTCCCAGAAGATCTTTTGGAAGAAGCTTGGTGCCAGATAGAAATTGATGAAGCCGGGTCCGGCAATCTCGATCTTTTTGTAGTTCTTGTTCTTCTTCAGTTCTTTGATGATGCTTTCAGCCAGACTTTTGGGAGATTTCTTGTTTTCCTTGGCCAGCACCATGGCACAGTTCGAGGAGTAATCTCCGTGCTCGGTGTTGTTCGGTATCTCTACAGTAAACTCTTTCTCATGAGAGATACCCATTTTTTGCAGGCAACCGGTCAGATGATCGTGAATAATGTCCTTGATCATTGTATTTCCTCTTCGGGGTTACGGTTTCGCACTTTATCGAATAGTTCATCAATCTTATAATAATCTCGGGTCTGAGGTAGAAATATGTGCACTACCACGTCTCCGATATCAATCAGGATCCATTGGGCAGAATCTATACCTTCTTTACTAAGTACTTTCAGATGATTCTCTTTGGCCATATCGATCAGATGTGTGGCTATGGCTTTATTGTGCAGATCCGCACTTCCCTCGCACACCACGATCACATCAGTATAATCGGTCTTACCTTGCACTTCGTAAACGCGGATATTCTCGGCTTTTTTAGCCGTCAGCCATTCCAGAATGGCCTCAATTTTGATATTGTCCTGCAATATCTCCTCCAATCTATTTCATAAACTCTTCGTAATCTCGCCCCACGATAATGTCGAATTCGGCATTATGGTACTCGTTTAGGGCACTTGTCCAGCGTTGGATACCAGTCATGCGCTGTAATCTCGATAGATCCTCTTTGTCACCTTTACGTATCACAATGATGCTCTTGTCGTAGATGGGCTTCGGAGTGTCGCCAACGCTGATTACATCTATGTTTTTATCCGCCAGGGAGGAAGCGAATTCGGATGCCAGCTGTTCGTAACCGCAACCGTTTAGCACCTGCACCTTGATGGCTGGAAGCTGATCTTCTTCATAGACTTTTGGTAGCGCAGCATCTCCACCCGCTCTGGATATCACTAGATACACAAGTGTGGCAAGCACCACCGAAATCACCAGATACCATATCCATGCTTTGGAGTACCACTTTTTTTTACCTGCACTATTTGTCAAATCGAACGGTTCATTCATCGTTTTTTGCCAGCTTCCGGATGCGGCTGCACAGACGTTCATAACTGATCTCGAAAGCCTCTGGTATTACCCTTTCTCCGGACACTACAGTCATAAAATTACTATCCCCGTTCCAACGCGGAACCATGTGGATGTGGAGGTGCTCAGCAATGCCAGCCCCGGCTGCAGTCCCGAGATTGATGCCGATATTGATGCCATCGGGATTGTAGGCTTCCCTATAAGCTGTTTCACAGATGCAGACCAAATCGCAGGCTTCATGCCACGTTTCTGTATCCAGATCGTTTATGTTGCTTACATGCAGATATGGGACTATCATCAAGTGTCCGTTGTTGTAAGGATAACAATTGAGCATTACATAGCAATACCTGCCCCGGTAGAGGATCAGATTCTCTTCATCATGCTCTGTGTCTTTTGCTCTGCACATCACACAATCTTCGGGCTTTTCGCCCAGGATGTAATCCAAGCGCCAGGGAGAGTACAGGTATTTCTTATTCATAATCCTCTTCTTCAATCACGCGGGAACCGAATTCCAGCATTTCGTGTTCTTTAATGAAGCTATCAACTATGATATTGTGTCCCAAAAGGATACTGTCGTTCGAGATTACAGAGTTTTGGATGATGCAATTGGGACCTAAAACTACACCGCTTTCGATGGTGCTATGACCCTTCAATACACAACCCTGACCGATCTCAACATCCGCTTCGATGACAACATCGTCTCCTATATGAATGGTTTGAGGATTATGCATCATCACTCCGTTATTCAGCCATTTCTTACGGATTTTATCCAGATACACATCTTCCAGATAAGCCAGTTGCTCCTGAGAGTTAACTCCGGAAACCTCCATAAGGTCTTTCAGAATTACATTTTCCACCATTCCCCCAGCATCATATAGAATGCCTATGGTATCGGTGAGATAGTACTCTTTTTGCTCATTATTGTTATTGATCTTGCTAAGCGCGGCAAAGAGTTTCTCCGCTTTGTAACAATAGATGCCGGTGTTGAACTCCTTGATCTCACGTTGCATGGGGCTGGCATCCTTGAATTCCACTATACCGCGAATGTGCCCATTATCATCACGCAACATACGGCCATACTTTCCAGCGTCTTCCAGCACGGCGGTTAAAACGGTTGCAGCTGCACCGCTTTGTACATGTTTTTCGTGCAGTTGGCGAACTGTTTCTGCAGAGAGCAGGGGAACATCACCACACAGGATCAATACATCTCCTGTAAAGGATGCAAAGCTCTCGGCGGCCATTTGAACTGCGTGTCCGGTGCCCAGTTGTTCTGCTTGTTCCACAAACTCCAACCGCTCATCATCAACCAGGGCAGCTATTACAGTATCCTTTTCCCAACCTACTACCACACAGATCTTTGCGCAATCAAGCTCCAAGGCTGTATTTACAACACGTTGTACCATTGCTTTATCGGCAATGGGAAAGGTCACTTTGGCACGTTCAGATTTCATCCGGGTGCCCTTACCGGCAGCTAATACTATTGCTGCTAGTGGCTTCATGTATATCCTCCAGGCAAGCTGTAGAGCAGCTCACGCATAGTTCTATTATAGACCGGGTGGATGGCATCCGGCACAAGTTCACATAGCAAAAAGAGGGCAAATGCTCTGTTTTGCAGATCACTGTGTGGAATACACAACTCACTCTCGTTCATGATGGTATCATCGGCAAGCAGTATGTCTATATCTATAACTCTGGGACCCCATTTTTCTGTGCGAATGCGTCCCATTCTTTGTTCGATGAGCAGAAGCTTCTCCAGCAGAACATTAGGTTCCAAGCTACTTTCCAGCTCCAGAACCATGTTATAGAAGTCACCCTGATCAGTTTTTCCGTATGGCTTTGTTCGTAAGACTCGGGTTTCGCGAACGATGGAGGATTCCGCCAAGGCGGCAATTTCTTTACATGCTAGTGCCAGTTGCATGGGAGGATCCTCCATGTTTGACCCCAATAGCAGATAATACTTCATCAGCGCTTTCGGAAAACCTCTACTTCCACGCTCCTCAGGCTGCCCTGAATGGGTACGGATGGCTTTTGAATTCGGATGCTGAGGCTCTCAATGAGACGGTATTCTGATAATAGCCGATCTGCAATACTGTTCGCACAACACTCTAGAAGCTGAAACTGCCGGGATTCCATGATCTCTTTGATATCGGCATAGACTTTGGTATAATCCACAGTATCTTCCAGGCTACGGATGTGGGCGTCCAACTCGGGATCTGTATACAAAGTACTGCTTACGATAAAGCGTTGCCCCAGTTTGCGTTCTTCATCATGAACGCCATGATAACCGTAGAAGACCATCTCATTCAAGTGGATTTTCACAATTTCCTCACAATCTCGATTTTTAACTTCTTCCCCCAGCGATTATCGCAGAGGCGGATAATAAAGAAACTAAGCGCCATAGAGGCAAATGCAAGAATTATACTGCTGAGTTCGTTCATCCATATATTAGCGAGTAAAAACCCTATAAACAAAAAGACAATTGGTACAATGAAGATCAAGAGGCTTGCCAATACTCTGCCAGAGGGGGATATTTCCAGCTCTACGCTGTCTCCGATTTCCAGCTTCAGAGAGCTTTCCAGTTCCAAAAAGGCGGCTTTCCCTTTGCTAAAGCACAAGCCATGCATGGCGCAAGACTTACATCCGTTTCCGCGCTGCAGTTCCACAACGACGGTGTTTCCACTTACAGATGTCACAATCCCAGTATCCTGGATTTCCTCCGGGCTCATTGGGAATTCCTCATTTTATCTATTATATTTGTGCTGGAAAGACCTTCAACGAAATTCAGACTTTTAACGATTCCTCCGGATGTCAAAACTATATCCGCACCAACAATCTGATCCGGACGCCAATCTCCTCCCTTCACCAAGACATTTGGTTCCAATGCTTTAATGAGTTCATAAGGAGTATCTTCATCAAACACGCAAATAAAGTCTACAGCACTCAGACCCGCCAAAACGATCGCCCTATCTATTTGGTTATTTACCGGACGTGAGTTCCCCTTTAGTCTCCTCACCGAGGCATCGCTGTTTAACCCTACTATCAGAATGTCTCCCAAAGCTTTGGCTTCACGCAGATACCTCACGTGGCCAGCATGTAAGATATCGAAACAGCCATTGGTAAACACAAGCTTCTTTCCGGCCTGTCGCTCTTGCCTGCATATGAGTAGAGCTTCTTCAAGTTTTAGAATCTTGTCTTCAAGCCCGGGCATAATCCAATATTTCCTTGATACTGGCGGTGGCTGTGCCCATCTTGCCGCATACTACTCCAGCCGCGTGATTGGCAAAGCGTGCTGCGGTAAGAATGTCCTCCCCGGATGCGAAGGCAAGCCCAAGTGCGCTTATCACAGTGTCTCCGGCTCCGGAAACGTCATACACTTCTCTGGCGCAACTGGGTAAATGTAACATCTGGGATTTGGCACTGAAGATGTACATTCCTTTGGCCCCATGTGTCACCACCAGATACTTGCATCCCAGTTTTTTTTGCACTTGTGCTGCTCCCTCGAAGAACTCTTCATCACTCTCAAAGTGCCGTCCTAAGTTGCTTTGCAGCTCTACATAATTGGGTTTGAATATGTCTACTTTGCAGTAACTGAAAAAGTTTTTTTGTTTGGGATCTACTGCTACTAGTACGTTATGTTTCTTGCACAGTTGCAGAGTGGAGGTGATTAGTCCCTCGTTCAGAAGACCTTTGTTGTAGTCTTCTATTATCAACAAATCGCTGTGCTCCAGCTTATCTCGTAATAGCTGCAAGATTGTGTCTTTGCTCTCCGGTGAAGCATCAATTCTGTCTTCAATATCTATGCGCACAATTTGTTGATTCACTGCTCCGATTCTTGTTTTAATAGTTGTTTTCCTACCCTTCTCTGGGATCAATCCTGAGGAGTTCAAGCCATGTTGTTTAAACAGTTTCTTTAGAATCCTGGAATTGGATCCGGTACCCATCAAGCCGATGGGAAATACCTCTGCTCCCAGTGATGCCAAGTTCAATGCGACATTTGCTGCTCCACCCAAGCGGTATTCTTCCCGGTTAATCTCAATCACCGGGACAGGCGCTTCAGGAGATATCCGCTGGACTTTACCCCAGAGGTAGCAATCCAGCATCATGTCTCCCAATACTATGGTTTTAAGACCCTTTATACGTGTGCCAAGCTCTTGAATATCCATTTCTTATTCCTCTTCCTCGCCCTTGCCCAGAGGATAATCTCCGTTGAAACATGCCAGACAATAATCTTTGGGGGATTGTGTGCAAGCCAGCAAGTCGTTTATGTCCACAAACTTCAGGCTATCCACCTGTACTCGTTGGCGGATCTGCTCCAAATCATATCGATTTGCGACCAATTCATCCGAAGAAGGGGTATCGATGCCGTAATAACAACTGTACTTCACTTGAGGACTACCAATCCGTAGATGAACCTCCGCAACACCGGCATTTTTAATCAGATTCACAATCTTACGAATGGTGGTTCCACGTACTATGCTATCGTCTATCAATACTATCTTTTTCCCAGTGAAGAAGTTTGGCAGTAGATTGAACTTCTGGAGAACGCTTTCATCTCTGATGGTTTGTTCCGGCTTGATGAAGGTTCTTCCGATATAGTGGTTGCGGATTAACCCTAAAGAGAGTGGAATATTGCTAGCTATACTGTATCCCAATCCGATAAAGTTTGATGAGTCCGGCACGGGCACCACATAATCTGCTTCCAGGTCTTTATCTCTGGCAGCCAGGGCAGCCCCGATCTTTTCTCTTACCCGGTACACGTCTTCACCAAAATGGAAGCTATCCGGACGAGAGAAATAAATGTGCTCAAATATGCAATGCTGCGGATGAGAGATATTACGGTACAGATTGGGATCATTCTCGATAATCCTGATTCCTTCGCTGCTTACTTTCACGATTCCAGCGGAGGGTATCTCTTGCCGGTCGGTCACACCCAGTGCATCCAGCGCACAGCTTTCGGATGCCACCACCACCGTACTATCCGCCATTTTACCCCAAACCATCGGGCGGATACTATATGGATCGCGGAACATATATAATGCGTCTCTGGTACATAGTACTGTGGAATATGCTCCTTTTATGTCTCGCATCAGATGTCGGATGGCTTCGATGATGCCTTCGCCCTTGCGCATCACTTGCCAGGCAATGTACTTTACCAGCAATTCACCGTCGTTATCGCTTTTGAAATATACGTTCTGTTCTTCCAGATACCGGCGCATGGAGTGATAATTCACCAGATCTCCGTTGGAGGCCAAAGCATAGGTGGGACCAGCCAGAGTCTCCACCAGATGGGGCTGTGTATTAAACTCCGTGGCAGAGCCTTTGGTAGGATATCGTACATGTCCAACAGCCACATTCCCCGGCAACTTTGCCAGTTCTGCATCGCTAAACACTTCCTTTATCAGACCCATTTTCTTCCGCAGGCGGATCACTTTGCCATCCGATACCGCCATACCACAGCTTTCCTGTCCTCTGTGCTGAATCGCGAAAAGCCCCAAGGCTGCCAACTTAGCCGCACTGGAATTGCTAAATATACCAAGTATCCCACACATCAGGATCTTCCTCTTTTACTGAAACTTATTTTGTTTTCTTCACCTTTCACAAGGCGTTTGATATTTTCTATATGACGAAATACTATCATCAAAACGATCAAGGCTGTCAGGATTAACAGTCCCCAATCGGGTTTTGGACTAAGTAATTCCATCAGGTACGTGCAGATGGCAAACACTACTGCTGCCAGAATGGAGCCCAAGGATACGTAACGGCTGCGGACAACCACCAGAATAAAGACCAAGACAGCGATAATCAGACTCATCGGAGCCAAAGCCGCAAAAACGCCTGCTGCAGTTGCGACACCTTTTCCACCTTTGAACTTTAGCCAGATACTGAACACATGCCCCAGGATGACCAATAATCCGCATACTGACACCAGCGGATGTGCCAAACCCCAAAAATGCCGGGCCAAAAGTACTGCTCCAACCCCTTTCATCATATCCATTATTAGTACAAAAACACCCACCTTTGTACCAAACTGCCTCAAGGCATTGGTTGCGCCGATATTACCGCTACCTTCCTTGCGGATGTCTCTGTGGTAGAATATCCTGGCTACCAGCAAGCCGATTGGGATGCTACCCAGGAAATAGGCCAGGATGAGCATCAAGTACTCAGGAGCGTTCATTCTCAATCTCCTCTTCCTTACGTCCCTTGAAAATAAGCTTTATAGACACTCCGGAAAAGGCAAATACCTCTCGCAATTGATTGTGGAGGAACTTGCGGTAGTTCTCTGTGATCAAAGCAGGTGTGTTGCAAAAAAACACGAAGACAGGGGGCTTCACCGAAGCTTGAGTGATGTAGAATATCTTGATGTGACGCCCGGTTGGATGAGTTGGGGGACGGCGGGCTATTACAGTCTCCATGAAACGGTTCAATTCCGAGGTCGGAATCCGTTTCTGGCTTTCTTCTTCGATGGATACTACTGCTTCCATCACTTTATGGATGCGTTGATGTGTCTTTGCTGAGATGAAGATCACTGGGGCAAACTGCAGGAATGCCATTTCATGATGTAAGTTCTTGATGAATTCACCGGTTGTGCTGCTGCTCTTTTCCACCAGATCCCATTTGTTGTACACTATCAGGATTTCTTTCATCTTGCGCTGAGCATAGCTGGCTATCTTGAGATCCTGAGTACTTATTTCTTCATCGGCAGAAAGTACCAGTACTACTATATCGCAACGGTCCACTGCCTCAATCGTACGCATCACACTAAAGTACTCAACGCCATAATTTACTTTCTTTTTTCGGCGCAGCCCGGCAGTATCTATCAAAGTATAATCCTTGCCATGATACCGGAATAGAGTATCGATGCTGTCCCTGGTAGTTCCGGGGATATCGGTAACGATCTGCTTGGCTTCACCCAAAAGAAGGTTTACGATCGAAGATTTTCCCACATTCGGTTTGCCTACCACCGCTATTCTGGTATTCTCTTTCTTCTCTTCCGTTCCTGCGTCCATAGTATCCGGTATTCGGTTTACAATCTCGTCCAGAAAATCACCGGTGTTGCGGCCTTGAGAAGCAGATATTGGGAAGGCAGCGCCAAAACCAAGCTGCAGGAAGTCATATACCTCCCATTCCTGCTTTTCGCTATCCGCTTTGTTTGCTGCCAAGACCACCTTGTCTCTATGGGGAAACAGAATCTTGGCTATGGCTATATCCAAGTCTGTAGTTCCAGTTTGAGCATCTACCATAAAGATGATCAGATCACTCTCGTCCACGGCCAAAAGCGCTTGACTCATGATGTTTTTGTCCATGGGATCGTTGCTGTCATACACGATGCCGCCGGTATCGATGAGTTTGAACACTTTCCCGTTCCATTCCACATCTTCATACTTGCGGTCACGCGTAATGCCTGCTTCAAAATCAACTATGGCGTTGCGTTTGCGACACAGCCTGTTGAACAATGTGGATTTCCCCACGTTTGGGCGTCCCAGAATGGAGACAATATATTTTCTCATTATTTACTGCCTTAATTGCATTTTGTTCCAGCATTTTGAATCAGCCTATTTTGTCAAAGAGTTTTACAGATTTACTCGCATCCATCTTCAGGTTACGACACACTCCTGATATATTGCCTTCAAGACACGAAAAAAGCCCCTTTCTGAAAGGGGCTCTCTATAGTGCAAGCTGATATTACTTCATGAGGATCATTTTTCTGGTTGAGCTGTATTTTCCGGATTTCATACGGTAGAAATACAATCCGCTGGCAACTCCATTTCCGTTGTCATCGGTTCCGTTCCACACCATTTGGTGCTTTCCGGAAGGCAGAATTCCCTTTAGCAGACTGCGTACTTTCTGTCCCTTTTGGTTGTATATATCCAAGCTAACCTCACCAGCATCCTTTAGGCTGAAGCTGATGTTTGTGGTGGGGTTAAAGGGATTGGGATAAGCTCCGTACAGAGTGGTGCTGTTAATCTCAGCTACTTGGTCGCTGTTGGGCACAGGATTCATGGCATTGCCGGTGCGGCCGTATTCTCCCAGGTAGCAAAGCCATTCCAGACAGCTGATGGGGCGTTTTATGTCTATCACATAAAAGGCAGAGTTATCGGGAACCACGATATCCAGATCATCATCGCCATCTACGTCGGACAAGGCTGCAGAGATTTTTACATTCCCGCTGAGCTTGATGGGAAAGTTCGGTGATTCTGTGCCATCAATGCGGACGGAGTGTAGTTTGCCCGTAGAATCGCCAAAGATTATACCAGCCATATCAGAACCGTCAAATCTGGCTACTACAGGGGTCGATTCCACATTTGCCCCCACGGATATCGGCATGCCTGGAAGGTCTGTACCATCGGTATTCATTACATACACGCTTCCATTGACGGAGATGATGATGATTTCTTTCTGATTGTCATTGTTTACATCGGCTATAATGGGGCTGCTTTTGATCTGGCCGGTGATGGTCTTTTGGAACATCACGCTTCCATCGTGATTCAAAGCATACAAGAATCCAGTAGTACTGGTTGCAATGAGCAACTCAGGATGTTCATCGGCATCCAGATTTGCCACTGTAATCGAATTCTGGCTACTACCGCTAACGGTAGAAACTGGAAATCCGCTGATGTTTGCCCCGGTGTTTGCATCAATTGCGTTCAACGCTCCATTCAGAGAGAGAAGGATGATCTCCATTACTCCATCTCCATTCAGATCTGCAATCGCCGGCTGAACCATATAAACTGCTCCCAGATTCACTGGATAATTTGGTGCCGAATCACCGTTAAAATCCAAAACATGCAATTGACCGTTCTGAGCAACAACGGTGATCATCTCTGCTCCGGAATTCTGCATCTTGCTGATCACAGGACCGCTGCGCAGGGTAGCTCCGGCTGCTTGAGTGAACAGGATTTCTCCGTTTGAGTTAAATGCTACGATCTTATTGTTCGATAAAGATGCGGCAAACACACGGCTGCCATCATTTTGAGCTTCGCTCATAGCGATTGAACTGACCACCGGTGCTTCCAAAGTAAGGGGGAATCCTGTCAATGCATTCTGGTTTGTGGCATTCCGAACATGAATCTTGCCCAATTGATCTGCAAATACAACCTCTTTTGTGCCGTCATTATTGATGTCGGCTATTATGGCAGAACCTTGAGGCGCTCCTCCGGTTTCGAATGGCCAGCCGCTCTGCAACAAACTAAGCTCTACTTGTATGGGGATTACTTTACGGTATGGGAAAGGACCTGCATTGTTTGATGTGATCACCAGTTCGAAAGGAATCGGTTCGGAGGGAAGATCGGCAACGGTGCTAAATTTGTAAGGACTGTTGCTCCAGGCTGTACTGGCTGCATACAACCATCCGCCATTACCATAGGTAGACACAGAATCGATTATGGTGACACCAGGATAATTTGTTCTCAATGCTGCAGTTAGATCATGGGCATCCTTCCACAGGATACCAAGTCCGGTCATTCCGTTTTCCAGCTGGATATTCAATGTTACGGTCTCTCCGGGATTCGGAATGCCGTCACCATCGCCTTCCAACTCTGTTAAAGTCATGCTGGGCATGGAGATGTTTGGAATCTTGTCGTACATTGTGGCAGTGAAGGAATTCACTCTGCCGGTACCTAATTTGCCTATATAATTCGGATTTAAATCGTCGATGGGATCTGCTGTTGCCATTAGTCTGAATCTAATGTCTTCAGAACTCATTTCCGGATGAAGGCTCTTTACTAATGCCGCTACTCCTGCTACGATCGGGCTGGCCATTGAAGTACCGCCCAGTTGGGTATAACCGTTATCAGCGATGATGGTGGACAGAATGTTATCGCCGGGAGCGCAGATATCTATCGGATCGCCATAATCCGAGAAACTTGCTTTCATATCCACATTGTTTGTAGCTGCTACATTCAATGCATTAGTGCAATCAGCCGGGTAATCCTGATATGTGTTGTTATGTTCAGTATCCTCATTGCCTGCGGCAGCCACAACAACTGCTCCCAGGTCGGTCACATAGTTTACTATACTGTTTGGATATGCACCGCTACCGGGTCCACCCCAACTCGCATTGATTATGTGTGCGCCCACTTCAGCCGAGTATTTCATCTGGTCGTAGGCAAATTCCACTCCACTGGATGCACTATTGCTGGGAGATCCCTTACAACTTAGAATGGACACATTGGGTGCAGTACCTACTACACCGATGCCATTGTTACCAACTGCAGCAGCGCAACCAGCAACGTGAGTGCCATGCTCGTTTGTCGGATAAGTCTGAAGGGGATTATTGTCGTTTTCCTTAAAATCCCAACCGACCAAGTCGTCGATCTTGTTTCCGCCTTCGCCGGCATCCTGCCCATTGCCGCCAGTTATGGTACCGGCTTCCCAGTTGATGCTCATCCCGGGAGATTCTGCTGGATTGATCCAAACATTGCCCGCAAGATCGGGGTGATTCCATTTCACACCACTATCGGTGATGGCTACCACTACATCGTGACTACCGGTTACATAATCCCAAGCGTCAAAGCTTTGCAGCAGTGGATGAGTATATTGCGAAGGAAGCATCGGATCATTCGGAACAAACTTCTCGCGGTTGATGGCTTCCAGCTCGGCAAAGTTCATGTAGCTGTTTTTGCTAAGTGCCGTTACAGCTTCATCTATGCGATCATCCGAGTCCAAATATAAGCGGTAAATATTCTGCAGGTACACGCCCTTATCATTCCATTCTGGAACCTGTACATAGGGATGCGCCTGTATTAGGTTAACAATCTTAAATTCCCTGGCGATGGCATCGAAACTTGCAATCCCGGTGTGCACAACTCCGTCTTGAATTGTATATTCCAGCTTGCCGTCGATATTTGGGATGGCTTCTGTGGTAAAACAGCCAATTATGGTGCGGGATTTGAACCATTCAGGATCAAATTTCACAGCAAAAGCTGCAGCGCTGACGATGATCAGCATTAAGAATATTATCAGCTTTTTCATGGATACCTCAAAATGAATTTTTATCATACTATATGTATCAGGTGATATCGTCAAGACCTTTTTTAGTAGTAGATGGACGCTAGTACTGGATAAGCTCTTCTTTTTTCTTGTAGTTATGGATATATTTATATCTCAATAATTCATGTTTGGCGTCACTTAGAACCGGATCCTCGGCTACAATTCTAAAAGCATCCATTCTGGCAACCTGCAAGATGGCTTGATCTTGCAGCAGATTAGCATGCTTGAACTGGGGCATACCGGATTGCTCCAAACCAAACAACTCTCCAGGTCCGCGTAATTCCAGATCCTTCTCCGCAATCACAAAACCATCGTTTGTACTGCTCATGGTATGCAACCTTTCACGGGCGATTCGGGAGATCGGCTGATGCCAGATCAAAAAACAATATGCCTGAGCCTCACCTCTGCCCACTCTGCCCCGTAACTGATGCAACTGCGCCAAACCAAAGCGCTCCGCATGCTCAATCACCATTACACTGGCATTGGCAACGTCCACTCCTACTTCGATAACAGTGGTGGATACCAGGATTTGGATCAAATTCTCCTTGAACCTGCGCATAATGGCGTCTTTTTCTAATGCGGGCATTCTGCCGTGGATCAATTCCACCTTGTAGTCCGGATACTCTTTATCCTTCAGATACTCATAAAGCCGTTGAGCATCCAGCAAAGCCAGCTTTTCACTCTCTTCCACCAAAGGGCACACAAAATATACCTGCCTGCCTTGCCGCAATTCCGCTCTCACCTCGCTAAACACAGTATTTAGCTTGCGATCAGACCGGATATAGGTTTGCACAGGTTTACGTCCCTTGGGCATCTCATCTATGCGGCTTACTTCCAGATCGCCATAAACCGTCATTGCCAAAGAGCGTGGGATGGGCGTAGCCGAAAGATACAGGAGGTCTGGCTTGCCTTGAGTCTTTGCCAGTTTGGCACGTTGTTCCACTCCAAACCGATGCTGCTCGTCCACCACCACTATGCCCAATTGTTTAAACACGATATCCTTTTGGATCAAAGCGTGTGTTCCCACCACTATCTGCGCGCGTCCTACGGCTATACTATGTTTGATCTCAGCCTTACCCTTGTAATTGCCGCCCTTCAGCAATACTATTTCTACGGGAAGACCCTCCAACATCATACAGATGCTTTGATAGTGCTGATCTGCCAGAATCTCTGTAGGTGCCATCATCGCTGCCTGATAACCGTTTTCTACTGCCAGAAGCATGGCAAAAAGGCTCACAACAGTCTTACCGCTGCCCACATCTCCCTGTATTAGCCTGGACATCTGTTTCTTGGAACACATATCGGTAAATATCTCCCGTACCACTCGCTTCTGAGCTCCGGTCAATGCGAACTTCAGCCTGTTCTTGAGTGCCGTAGTTAGCTCTCGCTTATTAATAAATTCGATGCCCAATACCTGTTCATTATGATGTAGCTTGTGCCTTGCCCACAGGATTTGTGAATACAAAAATTCCTCGTAAGCAAAGCGTCTTCGGCATTGATTTATCAAGTCCGGTTTCTGACCAAAGTGAACTATCTGCAAAGCTTCTCTGCGAACGGGAAAGCCATACTTTTCCAAGATAAAGTCCGGCAGACTCTCCTCGATTTGTGCGGCATACAAGGAAAAAGCGTTCAAGATTATCCTGCGCATCATTATCTGACTGATACCTTCCGTGAGAGAATAAATCGGCAGCATTGTGCGTTTTCGCCAAAAATCCTCCTCTGAATCATCAGTTAGAATCTCGAAAGTAGGATGCGTCATCTGCAATTCTCCCCCAAATGAAGATAGTAATCCGCTTAACCAGATCGTATCTCCGGGTCGGAACATGGTCAAATACCCAGGCGGATAACTAAACCACGCGCAAACCAAACCGATCAGTCCATCACTCACTCCTACATGAAGGATTTTCTTGCCTTTGGCACTTTGCTTTGTGTCTACCCAGGAGATTTGTGCAGTAAGTGATACCATCTCGCCTACTTGCATATCTGCCAAACTTGGATTCACAATTCTGCTAATGTAATTCCGCGGAAAATACTCCATCAAATCCCCTATCGTATTGATGCCGAGTTTGGCCAACTTCCGGGCACGATACTCTCCCACTCCTTTCACATACATCACGGAGCTGTTCAAGGCATTTTCCGCTTTCTTCTCTTTTGGCATGATGCTACTCTGCACAAAGCTATGCTTTTGTCAACCTGATTGCGCTTTCCTTCTTCAAACCGTTTAGCGCTTCCGCATAAATATAATGCATAGCCGAAAGGTGCTCTATCGTTGAAAATTCATCAAACCTGCTCATTTTCTGTCCATATAGATGCACTGAAGATAGAACAGCGGTCCTCGTAACGCAGCTTTCCGCAGCTCCGATCCGTAACTGAGGAATCCGATCCTCCGATCAGGCTTTTCTCTTACACATTATCTCACTCTATACGCAGCAAAGATCTATAGGGATTTATATCCCCTTATATACTCTATATGGCGGACAGCATTGGGACAAATTCCAAACAATATCCTCGAGAGCCTTAGGGTATTGATTAAAGTAAAGGACGTAAATCCCGCACTCCAAGCTGCAATGCTCTGAATAACACAAGTGCATCAGCTATATTGCATAATATCGCTTGACACATTTAATGATCCAAGAAATGCTTGCATTGTAATGTAATAACGCGAGCATATCAATCGAAATGCAAGCAACTGATTTTTTTGAACACCAATTAAGGAGAAGAAAATGACACACCCAAACCCGACCCCCCCCCCTTTATGGTAGTAATGCCTAAGTTATTACTGCTATTTGTCTTAATCCTTGTAGGTGGCTCTTTATCTGCCTATAACCTGTATGTGGCTCCCAACGGGAATCCATTCAATGCTGATGGATCTATTGGTAACCCATATCCTTCTATCCAGCAAGCAATTGATCATGCCTTCGACGATAGTTTACTGGAGAATGTATCTGGTACAGAGGTTGTAATCAATCTGGCAGATAACCCTCAAGGCTATCAAGAAGCCTTATCAATTGTTTACTACACTTCTAGTACGATCTTTCACAATGTGCAGGATATAGTTATTAGAAGTAGTTCAAATCAGCCACAAAACTGTGTTCTGAAGATTCCTGAGACCGCAGAGCAAGGCATTCTGGTTTCAGGCGTTGCACAAAGCAGGTTAATGATTCAGGGACTCAGTCTTGAAAACCACTCTGTTAGTATTACCCAGCATGGAATACTCCTATATAATGATCCTTCAATTATCAATCCTCCCACCCTTGAAATGGAGAAATTCCATATAGACAATTGCATGTTCAATGATTTCCCTGTGGTTATTAATGCAATTCAATTAGCCTACATTGATACTTTTAAAGTGGTAAACTCCTTTTTTAATGAAGAGATTCCTGGCCTACCCCACAGAGGGATAACTATGTATTCTATCTCAATGTCAGACAATGCTGTCATCACCGGAAACATCATTAAGGAAGAGGATGATAGTGGCGTTAATCCTGATCCAGCAGCATTTATCTCGTTAGGAAGATTCCATAGCGTCGAATTTAGTGATAACGATTGTAACAACACAGCAGTAAAACTTGACGGTTCAGATGAATTGGTTGTAGAGAACAACACATTCATCAATTCTCCTCTAGAAGTTGGAGGAGAGATTGAACTACTTTGTAAAGGAAATACATTCGCTTCTGGCAGCGAACTTCCTTACAATAATTATGCACTGAAGATTGCAAAGGATACATCTGAACAGCTTGAAGTATGTTATAACCTCTTTTTTGATTGTTATAATTCAATTTACTTCGATCAATGGGATGGAGAGTACAGTTTAAGGAATCTAAACAATTACATTTACAAGAATGCATTCATAGACTGCGAGAAGGTTCTGAATGTGAGATTGGGATGGACTCCATATGCATACCCACCAATTACTTCATTTAGAGACAATCTATATTATGGTTCTTATTCAGAGCTTTTTACAATCACGAATGAGTATTATGAACCATATCAATTAACTGGTAATTCAAGAATTCCCATTTCCTTTTCCCATTTCAGCAATGGATTGACTAATGCTGGATCTCTTGATCTCGATGCTGGTAGTGTATCATATGGTAATCCATATATTAGCGTAAATTCTCAAACTTACAATTATGAATTAGTTTGGGATCATAATAACAAAAGCCCCCTTATCAATACCGGATGCCCTGAGATTGACGGAGTAGTCCAAGCTGATCCCGACGGCACTCCTCCGGATATCGGGGCCAGGCACTATCCCCATCATCACCGGAAGTATTTCGATAGAACAGATGGAACCGGAATATACTGGTTATCGTTCCCCGTGGTTGATGACAGAAGCCAAACGGATGGAACATATTGGAATGAATTGGGATACCTGTTTCATGATAACATGTATGAGCCTGATCAAGCACTTATAGGAGTTCACTGGAGTTATGATACAGAGATAGATAAAATGTCTTATGATCAATGGACATTACAATGGCTCAACACAGGCCACACAGCGGAACAGCCCAAGGGCTACAAGGTGAAGTTCAATACGGATGAAACCATCAATCCTGTAATTGTGAACGGTTTCAAGGCCGATCCGGATGTTACTCCGGTAGCCTGGGTGGAGGAGTATCTTCACAATGGCCAGATGCAGGACTTTGTAAATTCGATCGGTTACTTTGTTCCGGAGACCCAGGAAGCCGGGTATGCTTTATCCCGCTATCTTCCCAGAAGTACCCGCTTTACATATCTGGATTATGTCCACACCATCAAGACTCGGAATTGGAGTACCTACAGGATCTCTGAAGAGATGAATAGTCCCTGGGTCATAGACCCCAATACTTACACTCTTTCGGAAGGCGACATGGTGGAGCTCTTACTGCTCCCTGGAGCACCTGAAGAGATGTATTGGAATACCGGTTTGCACGTAGCTCCGCGTGAACGACCCCGCGCCACAGCATTCGGCTATGAGGAAAAGCTGGATTACACAAGCTTGATAGTAGAGTTTGATCCGGATAATCTTCCTCAGGAGGTCGCAGTATTCGTCGATGGGGAATGCAAAGGTGCCTCGGTAGTGGAGAGTACTGTAGTCGATATCTGCGTGTATCCGGATGAAGCAAAATCCGGCGGAGAACCGAGTATCGTGTTCTATTACGACGGTAAGGGTGCAAAAGCCGCCCAGGGCTGGAAGATCTACAATCCCCAGACTATGGTATTTGAGGACGGAATATTACGGTTGAACGGAGAAGAAAAGTACAGCTATGTCTCTTTCAATCACAAAACTGGCGATAGCCCTGTTCCTTTGGTAACTGCTTTGGATCAGAATTATCCCAATCCTTTCAATCCAATCACGAATATATCTTTCGTTTTGGGCTCGGATATGCCGGTGAAATTGGATGTTTTCAACATAAAGGGACAAAGAGTTACCACACTATGCGACCAGGATTTGCCCAAAGGTAAACACAGCATTCAATGGAGCGGTAGAGACATTGCCAACCGCCCTGTTGCCTCAGGTATATATTTCTATCGGCTCAGCAGTCCGGATGGAGTTCAAACCCGCAAGATGATGCTGATGAAGTGATGAGACCTGTAAATAATAAGCATGAAATCAATACCCTCCGCTTGCCCCTAGGGGCGGGCGGAGGGCTCTTTACGCTTCAGCTTATAGCTGTGTGGGCATTGTGTATCTTTTGTGTGAATA
>JALOBM010000021.1:0-29534 GCA_023228285.1 Candidatus Cloacimonadota bacterium
AGAGTTCATCTATTATCGCATAACTGATGTCTTGAATATCTGCATCAATCAAATCATCCAATATAAACGAAGACCCAGTATTGAAGAACGACGAGACCAATGGCAAATCAAAATTAGGCTCAATTAAAAAAATGGGGGAATGCCAGCACAATTTCAATTGACACAAATTGCCCAAGTAAAAGACTGTCCGTATGATTAGTCAGATTATTGTCAAGAACGATGATAGACAATGGGATAACCTGCCCAGCGGCTGGGTGTGTTTCGCGCTCAGAAACCGCAGTGCATACCTGTATATAGGTTTCAGTGTGCGTCTTTCTGCCCGGTTACGCAGGATGTGGGACAATTCCCTGGAAGACAGGCTCTTACAGGAGCTTTGCGAAGATGCGGAAGTCCTTGAATATCAGAAGTTGCCGGATGCCATGACCGCTATGGTGATGCAGAAAGCTTTGATCCAGGAGCATCATCCCTCGTATCAGCAGCGTTTGCGTCCCTGGAAGAACTATGTCTATCTGGGATTGGACAGCAATCGCTTCCCGTTTATCAGCATTCAGGAGCACACCAATGACGATTGGCAGTATCTGGGTCCATTTCGCAGCCGCTTCTTTTTAGCGGATGTAATCGACAGCATTTCCCGCATCTTGAAGCTGCCCAATTGTGACAGCGGGACATATCCATGCAGCAAGTTTGACAGCGATATCTGCCGGGGCTGGTGTTTGGCTTTGGCTCCAGCTCAGGAAAGCGCACAAGAACATAATCTGGAGAAGTTGGATATTCTACTGCAAGAAAGTTTTGTGCATCCAAACAACGGAATAATGGAGATGGTGCAACAGGAGCGAGACCGCAATTTTGACGCACTGGAATTTGCCAAAGCCGACCTTTTGGATGACGAGATCCGTTTACTGAAGGCCTACCGGGAGTGGTTAAACTTTCTGTATGTGGCAAAAAGCATCAGTTTCGATAGTCCGCAGCTCACCATCGAACACGGTCAGTTAATCAGTGCGAAGTTGAACGGTAAGACATACCATTTCCCTACTGACAATCTGCCCTATCGGGAGAACGAGCTTTTGGCTCTGCCCTTGACTGCAGTGGATGAGATGAAAATAATATATGACTATATAAGGGAGCGAGCTCATGCATGACGAACTCATCAAACTACCTTTGATAAAGAACCATAGCCGCGGTAAAGTGCGCGATATCTACGATCTGGGCGATCAGCTATTGATCGTCACCAGTGATCGCATCTCTGCTTTTGACGTGGTGTTTCCCAATCTAATTCCTGACAAGGGACGCATTCTGAACGGTATCTCAGTGTATTATTTCAAAAGCACGGCGGACATCGTAGCAAATCACTTCATCAGCGACCAAGTGACGGATTATCCTGCAGAATTGCATGCTTTTGAGGGCTATCTGCAAGGACGCTCGATGTTGGTGAAAAAAACCCGCGTGATCCCCTTTGAATGCATTGTCCGAGGCTATATCAGCGGCTCTGCCTGGAAAGAATACAAACGCACCGGCACGGTTGGCAGCATGATGATCGCCGAAGAAATGCAGGAAAGCCAGAAATTTGCCAAAGCGCTGTTTACACCCTCTACCAAAGCCAGCGAAGGTCACGATGTAAACATCTCCTACCGCGAGATGCTGAGCCACATGGACCCCTGGATAGCTGAGTACCTGCGCGATAAATCCGTAGCGCTATACAATCACGCCCACGATTTATTGAAGAAAGAAGGTATAATTGTGGCAGACACAAAATTTGAATTTGGCAGCATTGGAAACCAGATACTCCTGATCGACGAGTGCCTGACGCCGGATTCATCACGCTTTTGGGATCTGCAAAGCTACGAGATCGGCACCAGCCCCACTAGTTTTGATAAACAGTATATCCGTGATTATCTGAACACGAGCGGTTGGGACAAGCAATCCCCAGCTCCCGCCTTGCCGGAAGAAGTGATCGCAAAGACCAGAGAGAAGTATCTGGCGATGTATAGAATCATTACAGGAAAAGAATTGACATGACTAAAGTAATCTGCATAGTTGACGATGAAGAAGAACTGGTAAGGAACCTAAAGATAGAGATCCAATCCCTGCGCCCGGAATGGGAACTGCATACGTTTTCAGATGGTCTGAAAGCGCTCCAAATGATCATGAGCGGCAAGGTTGACCTGGTGCTTACAGACATCGCTATGCCGGATATGGATGGCTACGAGCTGTTTTGGCGTGTGAAGGATTATGACGAGAACATCCCCGTGATCATGATGACTGGTTTTGGCTACGATCCAAATCACGTACTAGTGCGAGCCAAAGTGGACGGATTGAGAGACGTGATCTTCAAACCCTTTGATGTGGAAAAACTTGTGGCTCTGATCGACCGCAAGATTCGTGCGAAGTGAAGCGCGCTGATTTTGTCGAAAGACACCTTCTAAAGCGTTCTGCACTAAGCTATTTGCTCTACCCGGCATCGCTATGTTATGCCGGGTTTTTACGTTTTAGACGCAAAGCACTGCAGGGCAAAGGATATCGCGCAGCTTTCAAGGTAATCAGCGTAGGCAATCTCTGCAGCGGTGGCAGCGGCAAAAGTCCAATCGCAATAGCCTTATGCAAAGCCATGCAAACACAGGGAATAAGTGTAGCTTATGCCTCGCGCGGATATAAAAGTAAGCTTGAGCATGGCGCTACCATGATTGCTGATGGCATAAACCTGCTATATCCCCCAGAACTTGCCGGTGATGAAGCGACAATGGCATTTGAGATGATGCCCGGCATACCGATCTTTTCTGGACGCAAGCGCACTGAAGTATTGAAGCTGGCGCAGCAAATAGTTCCCGGATTGGAGCTCATGGTTTTGGACGACGCCATGCAGCATCTGAAAGTAGAACGGGATATGGATATCGTAGTCTTTGACACCCAAATCGGCTTGGGCAACGGATTTGTGATCCCCGCCGGTTATCTGCGTGAAGGTATAAGCGCTCTTGGCAACCAATCCGTCTGCCTCTTGCATCAGAAACCCGGAGCTTCGGAGAATCCAAAGCTGGAGCAATTGCTTTCCCGGATCGGAGCAGCCCTGTTCAAGGTCAAAAGCAGCGTTGGCAGGATATTGAAAGACGGCGTTGAGATGGATCCAGACCTTCTAAGCGGAAAGAGCATCGCCCTTGTATCCGCCATAGCTCATCCCCAATCCTTTGCCAACAGCGCAGCGGCCAAAAACATCCCCTACTGTCGTCATTATTTATATTCCGACCACTATGCTTTCGGCGATGAAGACGTTATCAATACGCTCCGAGAGGAGCAGGCGGATTTTTTATTATGCAGCGCCAAAGATGCCGTGAAGCTAAGGCCAATCCTTGCTCAGCGTTTGCTAGTACTGGAAATGCTTACCGAACTACCTGAAGCTCTGGTTCAGATGTGCAAGAAGCTGGTAAGATCGTAAACAAACAGCCTTATCAGCTACCTGCCAAATCCATACCCACCTGATCATCATCTTCATCCAGCGGGAAGTCGCTATGCTGTTTATAGATGAATTTATGACTACCAGCTTTCACCAAGTTCTTTAGTTTGTCCGCTATTACTTCCACCTGATCCAGATAGTCGATAGTATTCAATCCTCCAGCGGCATCGCAATTGCCGTTTTGAATATCACCCAGGATTTTGCCCCTCAGATTGCAGTGTTGTTCATTGATGCGCCCTTCCATCTCGATAATCTTGTAGCTATAGTCTTCCTTCATGTCTTCCAGATAATCTACACAGAGATCTAGCATGAAGACTACTTTGGCATGCAGGTCTTCGATCATGGATGTAAATTCCGGGCTGAGCTGGTGTTTTTGCATGGTAATTTGATAATTCAAGATATGGTTTACTTCTTCGGTGTAGTCCCCTATTTTTTCAATATCATTCACGGTGTGTAACAAAGCGGGGATTTTTTGGATGATATCGTCAGCACTGGTGCGCTCGTTTACCGCTACCAGATACAGGATTATCTCTCGCTGCAGATTGTCGATGGCCGACTCGATCTTGCTAACCCGTATCTGTTTTTTGTAGTTTTTGTCCCGGAAGGCTTCATAGCCGATTATCAGCCCCATACGCACCAAACGCAGCATCTCCCGCATCTCTTTCAGGGATTGATTGATGGCGAGTTCACTATTGTTTATCACATGGTAGTCCAAGTACTTGGGTTCGCCCAGACTAAGGGTGTCAACCTTGTCTTTGGGGATCAGACGGGTAGCGATTTTGGTATATAATCCCGCAAAGGGCAGGCTGATGAGGGTGTTGAGCACGTTAAAGAAGGTGTGACCATTGGCGATGTGTCGGGCCATGTTTTCTCCCAAAAAAACGTCTCCGGGAGTGATGTGGTTTATAATCATGGTATAGAAGCCAAAATAGGTAAGCAATCCAAAGATAATGGTACCAGTGACATTGAATAGAGTGTGAACCAAGGCTACGCGGCGAGCAGTATAGTTTGCACCGATACCTGCCAACCATGCCGTGATGGTGGTGCCTATGTTGCCCCCAAAAACCATATACAGCGCACCTTCAAAGGGGATCAAGCCGCTGCTTGCCAACACGATAACTATACCCACAGAGGCAGAAGAACTCTGAATCAACATTGTGAATATAGTCCCCGTGAGGATGCCCAGGATGGGATTTCCAGCAATATTGATCATAAAATCCCGCATCATTTGAGATTCCCTGAGGGGTATGACCGCAGTGGACATGACATTGAGGCCAATGAACAGCAAACCAAAACCGATGATGATCTGACTCCAGCGCTCCATGACCCTGCTACGGCGGATCAAAAGCAAGGTAACTCCGGCAATAATGAATGCAAAGGCGTAATTACCAATATTGAAGGCTATCAACTGAGCGGTGATGGTGGTACCGATGTTTGCACCCATTACAACTCCCACAGCCTGATTCAAGGTCATCACACCGGTATTCACCAATCCTATCATCATCACGGTAGCGGCAGAAGAACTCTGCACCAAAGCCGTAACCGACATGCCTACAATAACTCCCTTCACCGGAGTGTTTGTAAGCATCTTTAGTATCCTGCGCATCTCGGTACCTGCAACAGCTTGCAGGTTGTCGCTCATCTTATTCATTCCAAAGATGAACAGTGCCAAACCTCCAAAGAAATTGATGAGTTCTACTATCGTCATATATTCAGATTTCCCCTTATTCTGGATAATTACATTTTTTTGGTAATCAGTTTACGTCAAGGCTTTTCTTCGTGTCCGGATAGTGATTTGTGATGGAATTCGCTAGCAATATCAGGTAAAACCTGGAGGGGTAGTGAGGGTGTGAAACAGAGTAGAACGTTCAACTGATCAAGACGTGCCAGAGGCACGAGGTACAACCAGCAGCATCACCATCATTCATCATTCATTTCTTCATCATTCATTGACGTAATCTGAGGCAAGCACTCCCAACAATCCTGTGCTGAAGCTGATATAAAGCCGTTATCATCGAGTGAGCACTGGATGATAACGGCTTTATATCAGCTTCATATCAAGATGAGCCAAAGACCATCAAAGAGATAAAGTCGACAATTGAGGATTAAGTCTCTCATGAAGGGCTCTATGGGAGGGGGAGGGAGAGCAAACGGCAAGATGCCGTTTCCACGCTAGGAGGAATCGCTGTTCAACAGTGAAGCGAAGCAGAACGTTTAACTGACAGGACGTGCCAGAGGCACGAAATACAACCAGCAGCGCCAGCAACTGCAGAACGACAACACTGCAGCACTAACTAACCAGGAACAAAAAACTCAGGATCAGATCCCGGGTTTCATTTGCGGGAATAGTATCACTTCTTTGATGGAGTCG
Organism: Candidatus Cloacimonadota bacterium; assembly: GCA_023228285.1. Classification (GTDB taxonomy): domain Bacteria; phylum Cloacimonadota; class Cloacimonadia; order Cloacimonadales; family Cloacimonadaceae; genus UBA5456. The sequence goes on from JALOBM010000021.1 coordinate 5,817, forward strand.
TTCTCCGTAAGCAGCATCACCAAGCGGTCGATGCCGATTCCCTGGCCGCCCATCGGGGGCATGCCATACTCCAGAGCTTCCAGAAAGTCTTCATCCACTACATTGGCTTCATCATCGCCCATGGCGCGCAGTTTGGCCTGAGCTTCCAGGCGTTCCCGCTGATCCAGCGGATCGTTCAATTCGCTGAAGGCATTGGCAAATTCACCACCGGCAATGATCAATTCAAAGCGGTCTGCCAAAAGTGGATTGTCCGGTCTGGCTTTCGCCAGAGGAGAGATCTCTTTAGGAAAATCACAGACAAAGGTGGGTTCTATCAGCTTTTCTTCCACGAAGTGCTCATAGATCAGAGCGATCAATTTGCCTTTGGCACTGCCCGGAGGAACTTCCATTTCATGCTGTTTACAAAATGCGAGAAGATTTTCCTCCGTTTCGGAGAGTACATCCAATCCCGTGGCATCAGAGACCAATTGAGGCATGGACGCTCTGCGCCAGGTTCCGCCCAGATACACCGTGTGCCCTTGATAGACAAAAGTATCTTTCCCCACAATATCCAGTGCCAGATGCTTGATGAGCCCTTCCACCAGGTCCATCATGCCATGTAAGTCGGAATAGGCTTCGTAGCTTTCCATCATGGTGAATTCTGGATTATGCGTGCGATCCATGCCTTCATTACGGAAGTTTTTCCCGATCTCATACACACGCTCAAAACCGCCCACGATAAGGCGTTTGAGATACAGTTCCACGGCAATGCGAAGATACAGATCCACATCAAGCGTGTTGTGATGAGTAATGAAGGGACGCGCATTGGCTCCGCCGTAAAGAGGCTGCAGGATGGGGGTTTCCACCTCGATATAACCTCGGGAATCCATATATCTGCGGGCAGCTGACACAATGCGGCTGCGCAATTCAAAGACCTTGCGGTGATCCGGATTCAGGAGCAAATCCAGGTAGCGTTTTCGATAACGCAATTCGATATCGGCAAATTCATCGTAACGCAGAGTTTTGCCATCCACCACTTTTTCTTTTACTGCGGGGAGCGGACGGATGTTTTTACTGAGCATTTTGATGTTTGAGCATTTCAGAGAGTATTCTCCGGTTTGAGTATTGAAGAGAATACCGCTTGCCTGCACAAAATCTCCGGCATCGCATAGTTTGAACAGGCTGTAGTTTTCCTCGCCCAATTCACTTTGGGATACATAGAGCTGGATTTTGCCGCTATCGTCTTCGATATTGCCAAAACCGATCTTACCCTGGCGGCGCATCGCAACGAGGCGTCCCACCAGGGTAACATTGGTATTTTGCTCTATCCAGGAATCTTTATCTTCCAGGACTTCGCCGATTTTGTGGCTGCGCTCGCTCTGAACGGGATAGGGATCTATGCCCAGAGCGCGAATCTTACCCAGCTTCTCTTTGCGAAGCTTTATAAATTGGTTTTCAGCCATTGTTTACAGGTCTTTGAAGGGGTTGTCTTCCACCACGGAAGTTTTCTGATTGGCATACTTGCGCCACTCATCATCCCCACGGCCTCTTCCACCTCTGCGTCCGCCGAAGTCACGATCGCCACGATCGCTGCGATATCCACCCTCGCGGGAATCACGAGGAGCGCGGTCATCATTGTGCGGGCGGCTGGCTGCGGCAATCTCTTCAGGACTGCGATCGGTGTAATCCAGGGTAATTCTATGATTGTCGCGATCGATGGCGGTAACCATCAGTTCCACTTTATCGCCGTTTTTAAAATTATCAGTCTTCCGCACTCTGGAGCGGGGCAATAGTCCGGTGATACCATCGCTGATGGTAACGAATACACCGAAGTTTGTAAAGCTTTCCACCACTCCGGAGAAAGGCTTTTCGATGGCGACTATCTCATCGATGTTGTCCCATGGATCCGGCTGCAAAGCTTTCAGCGAGAGCGAAATCTTCTGGGTGTCCGGGTCGATACGAAGGATCTGCACCTTTACAAAATCCCCTTCTTTGAGGATTTCACGCGGGTGAGCGATATTGCGGTTACGGCTCATTTCAGATACGGGGATCAGGCCTTCTACACTAGGTTTGATCTCGGCAAAAGCGCCAAAATTGTGTAGGCGTAGAATGCGGCAATCTACTTCGTCGCCTTCTTTGATCTCGTTGAGAGCTTGAGTGAAGGGATTTTCTTGCAAAGCCTTCAGAGAAAGCGCCACTTTGTCTCCCTTGATGGAGAGGATCTTCACGTCAATCTCCTGACCAGTCTTCAGTACGTCTTGCGGTTTGATTACATGTTGCCAGGAAATCTCGGAAACATGCATCAAGCCTTCCAGACCTCCGATATCCACAAATGCGCCAAAAGAGGTCATGCGCATTACTTTTCCGCTAAGTACGTCACCTTCGGAAAGGTGAGCCAATACTTCAGCTTTTTTCTCGTTCGCTTCCTGTTCTGCCAATTGACGGTGGGAAACCACGATCCTGCGACAGTTTTCCGAACACTCAATCACCAAAAAATCCAGCGTCTGTCCGATGAATACGGTTGTGTCTTCTACGGGGCGACTCGAAATCTGCGAGACCGGGCAGAAAGCTCTGGCACCAAGGATATCCACACTGAATCCGCCTTTGGTAACCGAATAGACCTTTCCCTGAACCGGGATCTTCTTTTCGTATGCATCGCGAATGGACTGTTTATCCACATGCTGTTTGGTGAGGCTCTTGCCAACTACGTAGCCCTGATCGTTCTGATCTACCACGTAGCCCTTGAGAATGTCTCCCACCTGAAGGGAGAGAACACCTTTTTCATCGGAATACTCGCTGATCTCAGCATAAGCGTCGAACTTGCCACCTAAATTCACAATCAGGAAATTGTCCGTAATTGTAACGATCGGGGCTTCGACTACATCGCCTTTTTTGATTTCGTTTGTGTTTTGAAAGGATTCTTCGAGCATGCGAAGATAATCTTCTTTCAGTTCCTCTAAAGCAGCTTTGCTGCTGGTTTCACGCACCTTGTCTGACATATGTAACTCCTAACGACATTTGAGAATACCAAGATTTTACACAGGCTCTTTTTGTAAAGTCTTTTATTTTAAATCTTCAAGACTGGTAGCTCTTTTACTACGGCACTTTACTACCTGATACTGCCCAAGCTCACAATTTGGTTCAAAACGTGTTCACTCAATCTGAAGAAAATGGCCATCAAAGAGAGGAATTGAGGGCTGGAAGAGTATTTTTTAACACATCCTAACAGCATGCCTTAGAGATAGTTGGCGCTTCCACCTTTCAGAGAATGTCAGTTTTGTCCCAGTGCTGTCCTACATATAGTTTGTGAAGGTAATCCGGAAGACCTCGAAAATAAACTCTAGGAGAAATACCATGAAAGCAACACTCAAATACGGAATCGCTTCTTACAGCGGAACCATCGACGACATCACCTTCGCCAGCTACAAAAACGGGGCAGTATGCATTGCCCGCAAGTATGTAATGCCCACTCTCACGGATAACAACGCAACAATGGGCGCAGTAACCAAAAACCTAAGCGAAATCTATGGTAATTGCAGTGAAGATTACAAATCCGACCTGCGCACTTATGCCGATATGTACAACAAAGAAAGAGTAACCCGTACCAAACTAGGATCCAACTCCTTCTCTCTTTTTGTGAAGTTGATGTACGCCTTTGCCGAAGACACCGGAGAAAGCGTGGATCTGGCCAGTATCACCTACAGCGATCTGAAGACCATGTTCTTCGATGTAGCCAGCGTAGCCAGCGCTGTGGAAGCTGAATATCTGCCCAAAGTGAGCGGATATGAACTACTGGTAAATACCATCTGATAGGAGGGAAACATGGAAAACCAAGTATTAGTACGCGAAATCGCCACCCGCATCAACGAACTGATAAACATACCTCTGATCAACGAGAAGAACGAACAGATCTTCTTTGAGCTGATCGTGAATATCCTGATGCAAATCCTGCTGAACGCGCTTGACTTGGATGCAGATGTCTAAGTCGGCTCCGTGATGCTGCATGCCCCTGCCCAACAAGGCGGGGGCTTATTTCATCAGTATAGAAACGAATTACAAAGAAGAGACTATGATCTTACGGATCCGCTTTGTAACAATCACCAGGAAGAGAGTGAAGGCTATCATCAATGTGGACAGGGAGTTGATGGTGGTAATGGTTCCCCGGCGAATGGTGCCTTCCACATAGATAGGTAAAGTATCAAAGCCGCGTCCTGAAGTGAAGAAAGTAATGATAAAATCGTCTATGGACAGAGTAAAAGCCAGCAGTGCCGCAGCAATGATACCTGGCATCATCAGCGGAAACTTGATCTTCCAAAAGATGTATGATGGTTTTGCACCCAGATCTTGTGCTGCCTCCACCAATGAGTAATCAAAGCCTTCCAGACGACTCTGGATCACGATCACGGTGTAGGATATGCAGAAAGTGATATGTGCAATCAAGACGGTGAACATCCCGGTATTTACTCTGGTAAAATTGAACAGCAAAGCCAGGGATACACCCATCAGGATGTCAGGTATCATCAGGGGTATGTAGATGAGGCCGATAAGCCCCTTACGTCCACTGAAACGTTTGTTTTCCAATCCCAGGGCGGTAAGGATACCCAGAGTTGTGGAGATCAAAGTGCTAAGGCCGGCAATCAGCATGGTGTTGCGGAAAGCTTCACCGATGGCGGCATTTTGGAAAAGCTGGATGTAATACTTGAAGGTAAAACCCTGCCAACCGGTGATGATGCGGGAATCGTTAAAGCTAAAAATGATCAGGATGAGGATGGGGATATACAAGAATACCATCATCAGGCTGAAGATAGTGAGATTCATACCTTTATAGAACTTTGCGGGATTGATCTTCATTGCCATAGACTCCGTTTCTGATGCCGGCGGTAAAGCCCATACATGATGAGTAGCATGATGGCAACTATCAGGAGAAGAGTGAGCGAAAGCGCTGAAGCCATAGGCCAATTGCGGGGAATATTCTTGATCTTGTATGTAATTACCTGCCCCACATATAAAGACTGCTGATTGCCCACCAGTTGCGGAATCAGATAGGCTCCCAACGAAGGGATAAAGACCAGAAGAGTACCGGCAAATATGCCTCCCAACGCCAAAGGCAGTGTGATGCTGAAAAAGGCTTTCACTTCGTTCGCACCCAGATCCATAGCGGCATTCAACAAAGTGAAATCCAGCTTTTCCAGCACGCTATACAGCGGCAAAATCATATAGGGCAGATACACATAGACCATCACCAGGATTACCGCCAGATCAGTTCGTAAAATCTCCAAAGGTTGCGAGATGATGCCAATGTTCATCAGGATGTCGTTCATCACTCCATTGTAAGCCAGGAAAATGCGCCAGGAAAAGATGCGGATGATGAGATTGGTCCAAAAGGGAATGATGATGAAGATCAGGAGTAGATTGCGGGTCTTCTCCTTTGCTCTGGCAATGAAGTATGCCACAGGAAAACCCATCAGGATACAGAGCAGAGTAGTGTAGATTGCCAGACGAAATGACAGCAGAAAGGGACGTAGATAATCTCCGCTAAAGATCTGCCGGTAGGCATCCAGAGATACCTCAAACTTCACATCGTAGATATCCGGACTCAGGAAACTATAGATGACTACGATGAGATAAGGAATCAAAAAGAAACAGGTTAGCCAAATCAGCGTAGGCAGACTTAAGAGCCAACTGCTGAGGTTCTTGCGTCGATCCTGCCGGCTCTGGGGACTGGAATGCATCAGCTTTTACTCCGCTTTACATAACGTTGCAGGTTGCTGCCTTCATTGAGGTCGGCCTCGGGGATGTCGTCCCCGGAGTGATCCAGCACCCAAGTGTCGGAATCGTGCCAAAACAGCCACACATACTCTTCCCAATCCAAGGCTTTGTCGTCGAAGTAAACCCGTTTGTGCTGGGAAAATACGCGAAACTCCAGCTTGCCCACCCGCACAATGTATTGAGTGTGAGTTCCCAGATACAGGATGTCTTCAATCTGCCCTTTCAGCATATTGATGTCTTCCTGATGACGCGGCTTCCCTCGGGCGATGGCTATCTTTTCCGGACGCAAGGAAAGGGTGATCTTGCTTCCCGGTTCCGGAGCTGTCTGAAAGCTGCTATCTATGGAAAAGCTCTTGCCTTCACCATCCTGACACTCAAGTTCCAGATAGTCCTCGTGCACATTGGTCACTACTCCGTTGATGAGATTGGTCTCTCCGATAAAATAGGCGGAAAAGATGCTTACCGGACGTTCATAGATGTCGTCCGGGGGGCCGCTTTGCACGATCTGTCCCTGATTCATCACCGCCAGACGGTCAGATATACTCATGGCTTCGCTCTGATCGTGGGTTACATAGATAAAGGTGATGCCCACGGCGTCATGGAGGTTCATCAGTTCGATCAGCATGTGTTGCCGCAGCTTCAGATCCAGTGCTGCCAAGGGTTCATCCAAGAGCAACACTCTGGGTTTATTGATCAATGCCCGTGCTATCGCGATGCGCTGTTTTTGCCCTCCGGATATCTGATTGGGATACTTTCCGGCTTGATCCGTCATCTTAACCAGATTCAGCATATCGTAAACACGATCCCGGATCTCAATCTTGGGAATGCGTTTCACTTTCAGCCCAAAGGCTACGTTGTCGAACAATGTCATATGGGGAAAGAGGGAATAGTTTTGGAAGATGGTATTCACTTCCCTTTTATAGGGCGGGAGGTCTGAGATGTCTTTGCTGCCCAATCTCACTGCCCCGCTGCTGGGCAATTCAAAACCGGCTATCATACGTAAAAGCGTAGTTTTCCCGCATCCGCTGGGTCCCAAAAAGGAGAAAAGCTCTCCGCTCTTGATCACCAGATTCACATTATCGACAGCCCGGAAACTGCCGAAATCCTTGCTCAGGTTATCCAGAATGATGTCTTCCAATAATATGTCCTCAGTGTAGTTTTATTACTTTTTTGGTGGCTGCCTCCCGGTTTGGAGCGCTTATCTTCAGGAAATACAATCCTGCTGCCAGCTCTCGCCCCGCGGCATCCTTCCCGTCCCACTCAAGAGAAAAAGCATTTGACGTCAAGGGATTAGTTTGCATAGAGCGCACCTTCTGCCCTCTCAAATTGTAGATATCGAGCTTTAGAAGACCCTTTTCAGAACCCTGTATACCTATCATCAGCTCCGAGGCGAAAGGATTGGGCGCAGCTTTGATCTGCAGCGGCGGAGACAGGAGATCCTCGGTGTCGCTATATGAACTCTCTGTATAAAGCCGGATGTCATCTATCCAGAAAGTAGCTTCGCTCAATCCATACCCTGTGAAACTACATAGAGAAAGCTCGATGATGCTTCCCGCCAAAGAAGTGAAATCCAGATCATAATGTTCCCAATCTGTCACTCCCATAAAGCACATAAGCGTATGCCACACAGTCTCCCCTGCCTCGCGATAACGCAGACCGATATAATGTCCGTTTTGCACAATGTTTGTCTTTGCCCAAAACTGCAGATTCACGTTGCTTGCCCCGGTCAGATCTATGGGATGGCTATATTGAGCGCTTGTTTCCTGAGGTCCGCAACTCATGTTTTGGCAATTCTCACTCAGGCAATGAATACCTTGGGGAGATTGGTCTTGAACTATGCCCCAATATCCCGTGAATATCCAATTATCCGCTGTTTCTTCGAAGCCCTCGGATATCCCGGCAATCTCACTGAGACGGATTACATTCCAGCCCGGCAGGATCTGGAACTCACCAAAATAGCTGGAGTATCTTGGACAGCTTACTTTCAACTGATGCAGTTCGTTGCTCAATCCGGATATATATATCTTTCCTTCATCATCGCTTTCATATAGCTCGGAGCCTATCTCCAACACCGCGGCTGGCAGAGAATTGCCCAAGCTGTCCTTAATCCAAAAGCCCGTATCTATAATATTAGAAGGATGAAGGCGAACATTCACCGTGCGCAGGCTATCCTCTGCTACTGCAATCCACAGACTCGCAGGCTGATAACCCGGAGCGCTTACGCTCATGCGAAAATTCCCTGCCGGAAGAAAGCGATGGTAAGACCCAAAATTTGCCCTGGAGTACATGGCAGCACGCAGTGGAATGTGGTTATCGTAGCCTTCGATGTGAATTTTCGCCTCCAGGGGCTCTCCACTGATCGCATCCAAAACATGTCCGTGGATACATTTGTAGTTCGCACGCTCCAGTAATCGCAGGGCGGGTTCCACTTGGCTCTGCGCAATCAGGTTTATACTACTTGCGGGCGGGAAATGAGTATAGGCCAGTTCTATGGTATATGAAAAAGCCGCATTCATCATGTGGAACCAGTCATCAAAAGTACCGCTAACCGGGTACAAGCTATAACTGGGCATTGGAGTGTAATCGTAGGAAGTGATCCCGGCAACCATAGACTCTGCTAATAGCGCAAGCTCTCCTTGATCCGGACCGCCTACATCGTACACAAAACCTGGAGGATACAGAACATATTGCCCCTGAGAATGGAAGCTGATCCCTGCTAAAAAGTGCTTGTTTTCTATAAGATCGCGTAGAGCTTGGGTCTCGATCTCCGAAAAGGGATAAGGACCATGGTACACCGAATCGTGAATAAGGTCTGTAGCCATTACATTGCCCCACATATAGGAGTAATTCCGGTTCAAATCCACTCCATCGTTGTACATATCCAGGATACCGTTGTTATTGTTGTCCCGAATGTTCTTGCGCCAATAGATATCCGTTTGATCAATCACAATCTTATGACCGTCCGGATTGAGCAGGGGTACAAACCAGATCTCGCAATTGTCCACTATGGCATTTACTCTGTCATCTGTGCCATAATTCTCCAGCAGATGATTGAGAATGGCCATGCAAGACTCCACCGAAAGAGGTTCCCGCGCATGATGAGCCCCCACAAAGAGGTACTGCGGCTCATCTTCATCCAACGATACATTGTCGGATATCTTCACCGCCCAGATATCGTGATCAAATGCCTGATAAGCGGTATTGCCCTGATCTGCATAATACTTGCCTGTAGAGGGACCCAGATTATGAATCTGCATCAAGGTCGAATACTGCGCTGCCAGAGCCTGCAATTCCTGTACAAGCATATTGTATGTACGAAAACCGGGGATGTCCCTGTCCTTTGCGTTCAGGTTCTGCTTGGCTTCTGCTTCAGTTTGCAATACCATCAGTCCGGGATGCAACAGACGGTATAGGGGAAGATCTGTCTCGGACAGTACCATATCCAGATAATGTCCGGGATAATAGCGATCAACATCCACACCCCGCTGCAGCAAAGCTTTGTAATACTCCTCTCCCGGATCGGGAATCCTTACCATGGCGCGTTCTGCCCAAACAACCAAACAGATAAGTAAGAAAAGACAGATGATAACTACTCTTTTCATGGATTATCCCCCTTTTTTCTAGCCCAAAAAATACAGTGGGGAATACCGGGCGGTATCCCCCACTGCTCGGAGGGCATTCTATGTAGGGTCTGTAGGCTACGTACAATGTGTTCAGGTTGAGCTATTATGTCAAGAGAAAAATGCGGAATTATTTCAATTCTCTTGTTGACAATATTCAACACAACATCAATACACTATAATTAACTTGCGGTTAAGTGAGCCACTTGTACCGGTTGCACGTAGGAAATAAATCCCACTTGTTGCTTTTTTTCCACTATTATCCCGGCCATCCCAGCGGAATTCTAGCTCCCTTCCGGCTTGGGTTCTTTCGAAGAGTAACTGGCCTTTCACGTTAAAAATCTGCATTCGCAGGGGACCGGCCTGCTCTTGTTTCACCAAAGCCCTCAGTTCTGCGCCATTATGCAGCGGATTTGGATAAACCTTCATGGTAATCGCCGCAGGAGTATTGAACTCGCTGGGAGCGCTCTGTGTTTCTATGGGCACAGCGTAATACTCTTCCTCTGAAGGCAGATAGCTGATTTTTCCAGGAATGTCCTGAGCGCAGATCCGGTAGTTGAAGTATTCTGCACCTGCACTAAAATCCATTGCCAAGAGACCCAGATAGACACCGCTACCGGCTTCCACAAACTCCAGAGTCATGGTGTCCCCATCATCGATACAGTATTCCATCCACACTGTTGCCACTCCGGATTCATCTGTAATGGTGGCTACAAAGGTAATCTCCTCTTCGCTGATGCTGAGGATGGGATTATGCAGGATATCCGGACCCAAATTATCGTTGTAAATGGAGAAAACATGCGGATCCAGGGCGGCAAATTCGGGATGAGTTCTGTGTTTACCGCTCTGATCGACAGCACTGATGTAGTAGCGGATTTCATCTCCCGGCATCAGGGAGGAGATGCTGGCACGATAGTTGTATCCCTCCTGTTGGTACATCGGAACGCTCTGCCAGGAGCCATCATTCACACTGTAGGCCACATAGAGGGAATCCGATACCAATGCGCTGTTGCTATAGGGAATCACCAGTGCGTCAAAGACATATTCATTTGCGGGATCCAAGATGCCGTGATAAGGATTATGTGCGATGTGCAGCATCTCCTGATCCGGGATCTCGTGAGTGCGGCAATGCAGGGCGTCGGTGCTCTCCCAGGGAGCGTAGTAATTATCAGTTACTCCGATGATCTCATATCCGGGCATGGCCTCGGAATATACTTCCAAGGCGGCAGTATCGTAAGAACTACCCATCTGAGGCACAAACACCCGTTTATTCAAAATCAGAGAGTTTGTATAGGGTTGATTTTGGGGAGTGTTTACCCGATATACTCTGTAGGGATAGCCCCAAGCGCAGTTTAAGCCGGCGAAATACGCCGCGGTAGCCTCGATCTCGTCATATTGCTCATGCGATTGGGGAACACTGCGAATCAGCACTTTATCCGGTGCCAGAAACTTCCCCCAGCAATCGATATGATCGATGTAGGTGTTGTTTGGATCCTGCACCACATGGTAATTGGTGATGCCCAGATAATCTTCCATCAGGCTGTTCACACTAGCTTGGTTGTTTGCGTTTTCCGTGTATGCTATCTGCGTTTGAGCAGCAGTATTGATGCCGTCCGTCATATAGTTACCGCCGGTTTGTTTCAGATTCATGCCATAATAAGGCAAGCCCAGGTTGTTGGCATAAATCTCCGTAACCATGTTGTCCCCCGGCCGCGGGCGGTTGTATTGGAAATCTACTACTGCATAGTCGCCATTACCGTCAAAGATGAACCACGGTGCATAATCCCGCGTCCAATACGAATCCGTGCTTGCCGTCATAAAGCTGAGCCGATCCATGTTCACTCCGGCATTACTGAACTCATCATAAGCACTGTTTTGCTGAGATGTACCGCTTACCAGACAGACCAGATCTGCTGTATTGGATAGCTGAGCCACCAAGGAAAGCGGGATACCCAGAGGATATCTGATCATTACATGAGATGCCGGCTCAAACTCCGCGATGGGACGTACCGGTGACGGTGGAGGTGCAGTTTGGGTAAAGCGTTCTTCCCAAGCATAGGGAAGTAAATAGCTTTCTGGGGATATTCCCCACAGGGGACACAGCAGACATAGCAGAATGCTAAATAGTAGCAAATCACGAAATTTACTGATCAAGTTTGGACTCCAGACGTTTTTTAGCATATCACATACAATTTTCATACCGAAAGTCAAGAAAGTTCTGGAGGAGCGCTGTTTGGGAGGATTCAGGTGCTGCAGTTGATTAGTGACTCGTCAAGGAACGAATGTCGTTTTGCTACTGGCTGCCACACCCAAAATTTGGTGGAGTCTTCTACCAACCGGTTCAAAAGCTTCATTCCTCCTCTGGATTATCGATACTTGAACCTGATATCATCGGGTTATCATCGGGTGAGCACAGGATGATAACACCTTGATATCAGCTTCAACACTGGATAGAACAAAGGGAATGAGGAGCATGATTCTAAAGCTCCCTTCGGTCACATTGGCAATTCGTAGATAAGCCAAATAATACACTTAGTTCACAACAACTATGCTATCTATCTCTGTTAAAATAAGTTAATGGGTAGCTTGGACTTCGGGCAATGCATAGAACCCACCCCAGATATTGGAGTTAGCAATTGAACTGCACTGTTTTAAACATTTCCGCTATTGAGGATTTTCCCTGTTTCAACCTCCTCGCAGTGCAAGGTGTATCTTATGTTCTTCTGCCCAGCGGCTGAACTCCCTGAAATCGGGGTTTTGGCTCAGTTCCACCTTGGCTATGTCATGTACTTTCAGATCCTCCAGAGTAGTAGCATAGTGGCAGGGCTGGATATAGTATTTATCTCCCTCTCTCAGCAGGGAACGAATCTCGTAGAGATCTTCGCCAAAGATGATTTCCGGTGCCACAGTTGTGCGGAATTCATAGTCCACTCCGCTAAGGCGGATCAATTCCATACTACGCAGGATATCCGCACTATTCACATCGCTGCGTGTAAGTTGCCGATAACGGGGCAGCGGCGCTTTCAGGTCCATGGCAATATAGTCCACCGCTTTGGCATAAATTACCTGAGCCAGCACTTCCGGTAAGGAGCCATTTGTATCCAGCTTCACTTTGAAGCGCATGGCTTTCAGGAGTTTCATAAAGGGGATCAGATCCTCCTGCAGAGTCGGTTCACCCCCCGTGATCACCACCGCACTCAGTTTCTTTCGGCGCCGATAGAGGAAGCGCAGCACTTTCTCTGTATTCTGCGGCGGATTATAAATCTGAGGCAGCACCAATTCGGGATTGTGGCAATAGGGACAGCGGAAATTGCACTCTTGAGTAAAGACAATTGCGCTTAGTTCTCCCGGATAATCCAGCAGGGAGAATCGCTGGAATCCGCCGATAATCATGCCAGATTGTGCTCGCTAATTCGATGCGGTACAGGGTTTTTGACGGTGTCGAAAGTTGTGCGCATCTTGAATTCCGCTTTTTTACCTTCGTTCCATTGTGATACCGGGCGTAAATAGCCCACAATGCGGGCAAATACCTCGCAATTCTTACCGCAGCGGGGGCATTTTTGCTGTTCTCCCACCAGATAGCCGTGTTCCGTGCAGATACTGAAGGTAGGTGAAAAAGTGAAATACGGCAGCCGGTAATTACTGCAAACGCTTTTCACCAAGTTCTTTACGCTGGAACAGTGCTCCAACCGTTCACCACCGAAGATGTGTAACACCGTTCCACCGGTGTATTTGGTCTGCAATTCATCCTGTAAATCCAGCACTTCAAAGACATCGTCGGAGAAATCTACCGGTAATTGAGTGCTGTTTGTATAGAAGGGCACTTTCCTATCCGGATTGGCGCTGCGAATGCCGGGGAAACTGCGTTTATCCAACAAAGCCAGGCGATAGCTGGTTCCTTCGGCAGGAGTAGCTTCCAGATTGTAGTTGTTACCGGTAAGTTCTTGAAATTCAATCAATCGTTCCCGCAGATAATCCATCACCTTCACGGCAAATTCGCGACCAATAGACGTCCCGATGCCCACATCCAGAAAGTTCAGACAGGCCTCATTCATGCCGATCACACCGATGGTGGAAAAGTGGTTTTTCCAATATTCATTGAAGCGTTCGCGGATGTTTTTCAGATAGAAACGGGTATAAGGATACAAACCGTTATCGGTGTAGTTTTCCAATATCTTACGCTTGATTTCCAGAGATGACATCGCCAAGGCTAGAGCACGTTGCAAACGCTCGAAGAAGTCCTCTTCACTTTCGGCTTGAAAACCGATCCTGGGTAAATTGAGTGTAACCACGCCAATAGAGCCCGTGAGGGGATTGGCGCCAAACAGCCCACCCCCGCGCGCCGCCAGTTTACGAGTGTCCAAACGTAGCCGGCAACACATACTGCGGGCGTCGTTTGGGTCCATATCGCTATTCACGAAATTCGAGAAATAGGGAATGCCATATTTTGCCGCTGCTTCCCACAGATATTCAATAGCAGGATTATCCCAATCGAAATCTTTGGTGATATTGTAGGTAGGAATGGGGAAAGTAAAGACTCTGCCCTTGGCGTCGCCTTCCACCATCACTTCCAGAAACGCACGGTTCAACATGTCCATCTCGATTTGGAAATCTGCATAGCAGGCTTCCTGAGGCTGTCCGCCGATGATCACCGCCTGGTTCTTGTAGCTTTCGGGACTGATGAGATCCATGGTGATATTGGTGAAAGGAGTCTGAAAACCCACTCTGGTAGGCACATTCAAGTTAAATACAAATTCCTGCAGAGCCTGCTTCACTTCAGAGTATTCCAGCTCATCATAGCGGATGAAGGGCGCTAAAAGCGTGTCGAAGCTGGAAAAAGCCTGCGCTCCGGCCGCCTCGCCCTGCAAGGTATAAAAGAAGTTTACGATCTGCCCCAAAGCGCTACGAAAATGCTTGGCAGGAGAGCTTTCCACCTTGCCCACTGCCCCCTTGAAGCCGGTTAGCAGGAGATCCATGAGGTCCCAACCTACACAGTACACAGAAAGCTGGCCCAAATCGTGAATATGAATGTCGCCACTTACATGGGCTTCACGAATCTCCGGGGGATATATCTTGTTCAGCCAGTAGGTCTTACTCACCTCACTGGCAATGTAATTGTTCAATCCTTGGAGAGAATATGCCATGTTCGAATTCTCATTTACCTGCCAATCCAGCTTTTCCAGATATTGATCGATCAACTTCACTCCCGCACTGGAGACCATCTCCCGGATGCGGGCATGTTGATCCCGGTAAATGATATAGGCTTTGGCAGTTTTCTTGTAAGGTGAAGACAGTAGAACTTCTTCCACAATGTCTTGAATTTTCTCTACGTCCGGAATCTCTTCCGTGAGACTCTGTTGAGCCAGATTGAGCACCCTGAGACAGAGTTTATCTGCCATCTCGGCATCAAATTCCCCACTGGCATCTCCTGCCTTGAATATGGCATTACTTATCTTGCTTTTATCGAAATCTACTATATGGCCATTCCGCTTGCGGATCTTAGAGAACATGGGCAACTCCTTTATGAAAAACGATAACTATATGTTGTATAATTTATTACAGACTTAGAAGCAAAATCGCCAAAAGGGGGATCAAGCTTCGAATTACATAAATACGGTCACTTATCAATCTGTCAAGTTGATGTTTTTCCACTTCGCTTTTCTTCAGGGGATGGGGATTATCACTACTGGTAAATTGATCTGGCGTTGTGCATGATTGATAGTACTTTAGGGATAGGTTTTAGCGTTTATGCGATTTGTCGTTTTGGTGTTTTGCGATTCCAATAGCAGAACTGCAGAACCGCAGCACTGTAGCACTGTAGCACTAACCAACTAAGAACTAATGAACTACGAGCTTCTGCGAACGCAGTGAGTATTCAACAGGCCGAAGGCCGAAACAGCCATTATTCATCATTCATCATTCATTATTCATTGAAAGCGCCCCCCTACTCCACAGTAACGCTCTTTGCCAGATTCCTGGGTTGATCCACGTTAAAGCCGCGCAGATCTGCCACATGGTAGGCCAGTAATTGCAGTGGTATCACGGTAAGCAGCGCTTGCAGGTTGGTGAGAGTATCCGGGATGTAGATCACGTTTTCGCTGATCTTCTGCAGTTCCGTATCTCCTTCAGTTGCAATCGTTATCAGCCGTGCTTTGCGCGCCCGCACTTCTTGAAGATTGGAGTAGATCTTGTCGTAGAGCGGATCTCTGGTGGCAATGGCCACCACCGGCATATTCTCATCGATCAGTGCGATGGGACCGTGTTTCATCTCCGCGGCGGGGTATCCTTCAGCATGGATATAGGATATCTCCTTCAGTTTCAAGGCTCCTTCCAGCGCCACGGGATAGTTCAAACCGCGTCCCAGATACAATGCATTTGTGCAATCCTTGATGCTCTGTGCTATCTCCCGTATCTGCCCGTTCAATTTCAGGATCCGCTCCACCTTTCCCGGTATTTCTTCCAGGGCTTTGATGTACTCTGTTCCCTGCACGGCGGAGAGGTGATTCATTCTGCCCAGGTAGATTGCCAGCAGGCTCAGGATGGTCACTTGCGATGTAAAGGCCTTGGTGGATGCCACTCCGATCTCACTACCGGCGTGAATGTAAGCCCCACCGTCGCTTTCCCTGGCAACAGTGGATCCCACCACATTAGTGATGCCCAATACTCTGGCGCCTTTGGCTTTAGCCTCGCGCATTGCCGCCAGGGTATCCGCAGTTTCCCCGGATTGACTGATCACAAAGACCAGGGTATCTTCCGGAATGATAGGATTGCGATAGCGGTATTCGCTGGCGTATTCTGCATGTACCGGGATACGTGCCATATCTTCTATGATGTATTTTCCGATCAATGCAGCATGAAACGAGGTTCCGCATGCCAGCAGGTGGATTTGTTTTACTTTGCGCAGTTCGAAAGGTTCCAGATGCAATCCGCCCAGGCGTGCCGTACCCATCGTTTCGTTGATTCTGCCCCTAAATCCATTGTCGATAGTGATGGGCTGTTCAAAGATCTCTTTCAGCATAAAGTGCTTGAAATCGCCCTTTTCGATGGCGGATATATCCCAATCCACCACGCTGATCTGTGGTATCACGCTGGTTTTACTTAATGTGGATATCTCAAAGCCGTCTTTACGCACCACACATAGTTCGGAATCCTGCAGATAGATCACCCGTTTGGTATGAATCACGATGGCGCTTACGTCGCTGGTGATAAAGTGCTCATCGTCGTTGATTCCGATGATCAATGGACTGCCCTTGCGCACTGCGATCAGCTTATCCGGTTCCTTTTTACTGATCACCACCAAACCGTAGGTGCCTTCCACTCTCTTCATGGCTTCCCGCACCGCATCTTCCAAGCCTATCCCTGTGCTTATATACTGCTCGATGAGGTGGGCAATCACCTCGGAATCGGTCTCGCTTACAAAGCTATGCCCCAGCTCTTTCAATTGTTCGCGCAATAGTTTATAGTTCTCGATGATGCCATTGTGTACTATCGCCAGCTCTCCCCTGCAATCGGTGTGAGGATGCGCATTTACCTCGTTCGGTGCTCCGTGAGTTGCCCAGCGGGTGTGCGCTATGGCCACATGTCCGCTGCATCGAGAAGGTTCCGGCAGAGAACGCTCCAATTCTACGATTTTACCTTGTTTTTTGTAGATTTGCAGACCATTTTCATGGATTAAAGCCGTTCCGGAGGAGTCATATCCCCGGTATTCCAGACGCTTCAGCGCCTCGATCGCAATCGGCAATGCCTCACGACGACCTATGTAACCAACTATTCCACACATTGCTTCTCTCCTGTAATTTTATGGAAGCCATACAGTGCCCAGGCCAGGATCACCACCGCTGGAATTGCCAGCCAGTAGCGCAGATTATCCTCACC
This sequence comes from Candidatus Cloacimonadota bacterium, assembly GCA_023228285.1. Taxonomy (GTDB): domain Bacteria; phylum Cloacimonadota; class Cloacimonadia; order Cloacimonadales; family Cloacimonadaceae; genus UBA5456. The sequence goes on from JALOBM010000021.1 coordinate 23,060, forward strand.
GGACACAAATATCTGCATAAAGGGTTTGGATGCCAGGCTCATGATCACCAAGGCAAATCCATTATTGATAGTATGCAAGAGCATCGCATTGAAGATCGATCCGCTACGTAAAGTGAGATACGCCAGGATCATCCCCAGGATCAGCACCGGAACAAAGCGGAATGGATCCAAATGGAAGGCGGCAAACAGCAATCCGCTCAATACAATGCTCACCTTCATGCCGTATTTCTCGAAAAAGCGGATCAAAAAGCCGCGAAACATCAGTTCTTCACAGATTCCCGGCGCCACAGCAATCACCAAAAAGCTTGCCCACAACGGCAGATCCATGCTAAACAGCCCGCCCAGCATCTTCAGATAATTCTCCGGGAAAGGATAGATGGTATTGATCGCTTGCGAAAGCAGCGCCACCAATATCGACGCCGGAATGGCGATAAACGGTACCAAAAGCAGCTCTTTCAGTTTCGGCGCTTTCAACCGCAAGACCTCATTACCATTCATTTTGAACGCCCTTATCAGGATGAATATCGGCAATGCGATTATCAGAAGTTGCGTTAGCACCAGACCTCGCGCCAGATCCTGCTGCTGCAAATATGAACCCAGATAATACAGTAGCAGCAGGGCTATGCTGTAATACACTACCCCATTGTAGGGACTAAAAAAGCTTGCTTTATTCTTTCTAAAGCTCTTCAGACTGCCGCTGTCCTCGTCGGAACGGAACAGGATGCCTTCGGTATTGAAGAGCTTGATGGTTGCCCAGATCGCCAATACATCCAACACTAGGGTGCTGATGATGGTGATAAGGAGGTGCGAAAGCTGATAGTCGTTTATCATCACCGCTTTGAACAGCAATGCGATGTTTACTACCGGGATCAATGCCATCAGATTACTCATCTCGATGGCGGGCAAAAAGCTGATCATGGCCAGGATCATCGATACCATCATGATCGGCTGCTCGTAGGTTCTGGCTTCTTTCATGTTTCTGCTGAAAGTGGATAGTGATAACAGCAGCGCAGCAAACAGAGTTGCCAAAGGCAGCATGGCCACCAGCAGGATCAGGATCGCCTTGATCGGCATGGCAGTTCCCTCCATTTCCAGCCCGGATTGGGATAGCATATAGCGCAAAGAGAAGCTGATGCTAAAGAGGTTTATGATCAGATTGATCATGCCCAAAGTGATGATGGTGAGATACTTGCCTATCACCACCTCCTTTCTGCCAACTCCTGCCACCAACAGTGTTTCCAAGGTCTTGCGCTCCTTTTCACCCGCCACTAAATCCGCCGCCACCAGAGAAGCGCCTGCCAACAGCATGATGATCATGATATAAGGCAAAAACATCCCCAAAAGCATTCCCATCTTTTTCTGGGAATCGGAGCTGTCACGTTTACGCACATCCACCAAGTTCATCAGTTTGGGATTCACTCCCATCCCGCTCAATTGCTCTTCGATCAAGCTGTTTTCAGCCTCATCTATCTTTTCGGCAATCTTATTGAAAGTCATAGTGCCGCGTTCATTGGAAGCGTCATATTGGATGTAGCTATGATACACCCTCAGCCCATTTGCGTCCAGCGAGTCCCGAATGCTTACAATAGCCTGGATATCCTTGCTGGCATACAGCTCCTGGGCGTTTTCGCCGGCAGGAACCACAGTGAAGTGCTCTATTTCGCTAATGCTGCTCAAAAGGCGCATCGAAATCTCGTTTTGAACGCTGTCCGCCACTGCCACAGTTGCTCCGCGTTCTTCCAAAACCCCGGTCTGACGGGTCATGATGGCATTGAAGCCCACAATCAATAGCGGATACAGGATCACCGGCAACAGCAGAGTGGTAAAAAGTGTGCGTTTATCCCGCATCACTTCCATCAACTCCTTGCGATACACTATCATTACTTTCTTAAAATTCATGCGCTTGTACCTCGATTTCACCGTTTGTCAGATTCACATAATGCACAAAGATGTCGTCCAGATCGCTTTGTTGCGTAGCTTCCCGCAGCTCTTCCAAACTGCCGCTGGCCAATAGCTTTCCCCGGTGGATCATCACGATCCTGTCTGCCAGCCGCTCTGCCTCCCGCATGATGTGAGTGCTGAAGAGCACACATTTGCCGCGCTCTTTGCAACTGCGGATAAAGGACACAATATTACGAGCGGTCAGGATGTCCAGACCCGCGGTGGGTTCGTCAAAGATCATTACCGGTGGATCGTGGATGATGGAGCGGACGATGGATACCTTCTGCTTCATACCGGTGGAGAGAAATTCGATCTTTTTGTCCATAAAGTCTTTCATATCCAGCAGTTCCGCCATCTCATCCATACGCTGGTTGATCTCGGTATCCGCTAAAGAATACAGACGCCCGAAGTAGCGGATAAATTCATGCACCCGCAAGCGGTTATACAGCCCCGTATCTCCGGAAAGAAAGCCCAGATTCTCTCGTACCCTGTCCGGATCGGTTAATATATCCCAACCCTGGATGTTTGCGCTGCCGGAGCTGGGTTTGAAGACTGTGGAAAGGATGCGCATGGTAGTGGTTTTCCCCGCTCCGTTCACTCCCAACAGACATACTATTTCACCGTCATTAGCGCTAAAGCTGAGATCATCCACAGCGCGAAAGCTGCTGCCGTCCTTTTTGGGAAACTCTTTCACCAGATTCATTACATTTATCATACTATCTTCATCCGTTCATGTTTTGCTATTCTGCCTGCTTCGCACAGCGCCACAAAAGGGGGCAGAACTATGTAGCCCCGCCCCGGTTAATAAACATACTGTCATGTATCTATTACAAGTTCTCGATTGCTTTCAGCGCTTTGGGAGCAGTAGCGGGGCTCACCCCTTCCTGACTGATGTAGCCCAAAACAGGGCTGCCGGATGGCTTGCGATCGGCATCTTCACGATAGAATTCCACATGGATTCGCACCGGTTTTCCATCCAGTTCCACTATGTCATTGCCTTCGGCATCGCGTTCAAATTGGTTCTCGTACAGCCACACCAGCCCGATTGCGGCAGTACCGGCAGGATCATTTACATTCCTGCGCTTGGAACCGATGGCTTCACGCTGTTCCAAACTGAGATTAGGGGAATTGATACTGGAGCTAACACTACCGATGCGCTTGCCGTCCCGATATACTCCGCGGCCAGTCACTATGCCTTCGCTGATGATGATGTTCATGCGTTTGTTCACGCCCTTGGCCAAGGCTTTTTGTAAAGCAGCCTTGCCCATAAAATCGCCCTTATTCATGTCGATGGCGGCATCATAGAGGGGGGCATTTATGGGATTGTGGGCGGGATCATATTCCTGACCCATCAGCGGCAAACCGAAGGCTCCCGCTGAAATGCGGTTCTCGTCTCTACCGCCCAGGCCTACCAGCAGTCCGCCCAGATCCAAAGCCAGGCTCACGATCTTCTTAAAATCTTCCGCTGCTTTGGCTATCGGGATGTAAAGCTCCCAACCCCAACGGTTTGTATAGCCGGTGCGGCTGATGTAGTAATGCTCGCCGTCACGGTCAAACTCGTTGAAACTGAAGTAACTCATGTTCTTTTCAGGATTGTTGCGGTTCTTCAGTACCTCTACACCGTAAACCTCTTTGATCAATTTATAAGAAAGCGGACCCTGGATGTCCACTTTTACCAATTTGTCGGAGATATCCTCCGCCTCCACATCTTCCCCATCCCGCTTTTGACGCATCATGCGGTCGATATCGGCGATCAATTCCTGCTTTTCGCCCTCAATTTCCACAGTGTCCGTGATGTCGTGACCGGCATTGATCACCGCGATAAATTCATCTTCCGACACCCGCATCACGATCATATCATCCTGAACTCCGCCAGCTTCATTGAGTAATAGACTGTATTTACAGCCTCCCACCTTCATATCGACGAAATTTGCGCCCAAACTGCGGTTTAGCAGCGTAGCGCTATCCTTGCCCTTAAAACGGATCTGCGCCATGTGGTCGATGTTGTAAATCGCCACTTTGTTCACTGCGGCAGCCTCTTCCAACACCGAGGTCAGATAATTCACTGCCATGTCGTATTGACCAAAATTGCTACGCTTCACGCTCTGCAAAGCCAATCCCTTGCGCTGTGCCAGAAGCGGCAAATACCAATTCTCTTCCAAATCATAAAGGAAGGTCTTGCGGATACTCTTCGGAAAGTCGAAGCCGTACTTTTTCATCACAAAACTCCTGAAAATATTTTTTTATTGCACAATCCATTAACTTCACTTTTTTGTAAAGTCCTTTTTCGTTTCTTTCCCTTTTCCCCACTCTGAAGGTGGGAAGGAGGAGGATTGGTGAGAAGTTTATTTTGACGTTCTAGCGTTATGAGGTTTTTGACGTTTTATCGATCCCCACTGCAGCAGCCCAGCACCGCAGAGCCTTTCAACAGCGAGCTATACGAGCATTCAACAGGCCAAAGGCCCAAACCTCCATTATTCATCATTCATTATTCATCCTTCAACCAGTGCGCAACAACGAGTGCCGAACTCGATATCAAGCTGTTATCATCCAGTGCTCACTCGATGATAACCCGATGATATCTACTTCATATCTGGATAGTTTTCAGGGTGATGACAATGGAATCAGGTACCAAGTAGAAAAGAGACGTAGCATCGGAATGCTACGATACGCCTTGAAACAGAGCTTCCATAGTTCCGATCCGTAACGGAGGATGCTGGTTTTCCGCAATAAAAAAACCGCCCAGTATGCAATAACTGAGCGGCTTCAAATTATGGTCGGGATGACAGGATTTGAACCTGCGACCACTTGAACCCCATTCAAGTACGCTAGCCGGACTGCGCTACATCCCGACCGACTTTGTACCATAGATTTCATTCGCCTTTTTTTGGCAAGGAAAAAATTCATAAGGACGCTTAGTGTGTGACCTTTTGGCGATCAGGGAAAGACCCAGCATTTTGTGAGAGGATTTCCGTAAAAGCCCGAAAGGCGACATTATTATATAGCGAGGGTGTGAAGAATCGGCGACCGGGGTCCCCAAAGCTGAGTGAAACGAAGGTTTGGGGTAGTTACCGGGGTCCCCAAAGCTGAGTGAAACGAAGGTTTGGGGTAGATGCCGGGGTCCCCAAAGCTGAGTGAAACGAAGGTTTGGGGTAGATGTCGGGGTCCCCAAAGCTGAGTGAAACGAAGGTTTGGGGTAGATGTCGGGGTCCCCAAAGCTGAGTGAAACGAAGGTTTGGGGTAGTTACCGCGGTCCCCACGGAAACACGAAGCGTTTTTGTGGGGTGGTCCGCAGCGGAACGTAGTGGAGCTGTATTCATCATTCATTATTCATCATTCATCATTCAACCGCCTCACACCAATATATCCAAATCCCCCGGTAAATAGTACAGACGTCCACTGCGTTTGATGCGTTTCCTCAAGTATCTGCCCAATTCCGGTTCCACCGCTTCTATTTCGTCCAGGCAGCGTGAGATTGCTTTTCGCACTGCTTCCCTGGCCTTATTTTCAGCATCGAGGAATTTCGCAATCCGGCCGTCTTTATACAGCACTTCCTGCAGGTAACTGAGCAGCTTATCCTTCTCGTTCAAGACCTCTTCCAGCGCAGCAACATCATTGTTTATCCTTAGTTCTGCTTCCATTTCAATTACTTTCAGCAAGCGTTTCTTAACCTCGGCAATGCAGCGCAAATCTGCCTTTTCGATGCGGTTATCCGGACTTTGCCGATACACATTCATCCCCTCCAATTCAGCTGCACTCATTGCCGCAAACATCTGCATTCCCTCCGGGACTGTGTTTCGGGAAGCATATAAATCCCTGGCATAATATGTTTCTCCAGGGTGCCGCAGCAATTCCAGCAAATAGCGCCAACCCACACTCTTCTTGAATTCTTGATTCGTACCATGGTAATTCATCTCTACGCATCGATCATGTTCTACAAGTTCCAAAGTCTGCGATCTCACTTTTCCTCCTGAATATGTAATTATAGTAGCATCTCTGAATACGATTACATTTTATTTAGTGATGCTTATGCTGTCAAGAAGAAATATTAGCACAACCTATTTTATTTGATTTTGGGCTCAGAGCATGACGTCAACTGCCGCTAAAGCCAGCAGCCCCTCCATCATTCACCATTCACCATTCATTATTCACCATTCATTATTCACAGCCAACTGCAGCACGGTAGCACTATCTAACTAGGAACGAAGAACTAGTGAACTACGAACTGTTGAAATATATGGACATCCCCATATCGCTGATCCAATCGGCCATCCCCCTTATTTCCATCCCAAAATCGCTGAATATCGCAGAAAAAAATTTGAACAGACCTTTTTTCTGCTTGACATCTGTCCTGCAGTATCCAATGTTTGAATTGCTGATGCTTTAGCTGAGGAACTCTTGCTGTATGATGCCTTTTTATCATACACTAAAGTTCTTATCATGATCTCGTAAGAAAGAATTGCCGCCGGAAAATGGGTATTTACTAGAACCACCGGCAAGGTCAACAAAGAAGGTTTTTGTATGAAACTTGTAG
>JALOBM010000021.1:29544-31228 GCA_023228285.1 Candidatus Cloacimonadota bacterium
TTTTACCGCTGCCTCGCAGAATACCCTTGCGTCTACATTCACCAAATAATGATCAAAACAATCACTCACATCCGAAACCAAATCCTCCACACTGTTTCTGCGCTTAGTAGAATAATCGTCGCACATTATCGCTTACCTCGCACAAACAGCCTCGTAGCATGCGGTTTCCCCAAACTTACAACCATCAAAAACAATCGAGCTCATCCATTATAATGGATAGCTCTTTCTTCAACAAATGAATCTCATTCAGGAGAAAAAGATATGAAGAAATTAATACTGACAATGTTGGCTTTAGCATTTGCATTGATGGCATTTGCTCAAGTCGACGTTACTATAGGTACGGGAACTTCAACCGGTCGTTATCCCTTTAACGATTACTTTGTGTACTCCCGTTCCCAATCTCTATATATGGAAGCCGAAATTGGTGCCCCGGGCACAATTCACAAGTTGAGATGGTATCGAAACGACACAGGAGCAGATCCTGATGCGATTGGTACCACCCAGATCTGGTTGAAAACGGTTAACAATGCCGTCCTAACAGGAACCGATTGGGAGGATCCCGGTACAATGGTTGCTGAGATTACTGATATTGACCTCGGCGCTGGGAATGCTTGGTATGAAGTTGATATTGATGACTTTGTTTATACTGGCGGTAACCTCCTGGTATCTGTTTATACGCAGGATGCCCCTTATACTAGCCCTCATTCATATTGGAGATACACTTCTACCACCGGTATGAATACTCTTAGATATGGCAACAGCGACAGCGCAAATCCACCAACCTTGTCCCTGGGTACTTCCAGACCTAATATTCAGATTAATATGACTGCTGGAGCTCCCACAGCACCTCCCAATGCCCCTATCCTTGCATCTCCGTCTAATGGGGGATATGCATTTATTGGCGATATCCTCCGTTGGAATGGTGGTGGTGGTTTCCCTGCTACATACGATGTATTTCTAGACACCGTGGATGGAAGTACCCTGGTAAGCGATAACCAAACCGGAACTACTTATACTCCCACTCTGATTGCTGGCAATACTTATTATTGGAAAGTAGTAGCAAGCAACAGCTTCGGCGATTCACCCGCTTCAGCTACGTGGAGCTTTAGCACTCCTGGTGCCGATCAACTGGTGGAAAGCTTTGAAAACACTGCTTTCCCGCCAGCGGGTTGGGCAAATGGAACAACTGGGAACTGGTCCCGCAGTACTTCATATGCTACTCATGGCTCAGCCAGTGCCACCAGGTATGGTAGCACAAGCACTGCTTATATACTTTCCACACCGAAGGTTACAATTCTAGCCAATAGCACCTTAGACCTGTGGACATTATCTAGCAGCACTTCAGGAACCTTGCAAGTTGTTTATTCAGCAGATCGTGTAACCTGGACACCACTCGGAACTCCCATTTCACACGCATCAACCTATACCTGGTACAACACAATAGCTGACCTAAGCTCTCTTGCAGGAAACAATTACTACCTGGGTGTACAAACAGGTAGTCAGAGTGCAAGCTTCTACATCGATAGAATAATTGCCCCAGATATCACACCCGAAGCGCCAGGTGCCCCTGTCCTCTCAGCTCCTGCTGATCTAGCTATAAATGTGGTTGAAAATACCACTTTCACCTGGACAGCTCCTGTTACTGGTGGCGTACCCACAGGTTACAACCTCTATCTGGACACGG
>JALOBM010000094.1 GCA_023228285.1 Candidatus Cloacimonadota bacterium
TACTCCGTGCCTCCGAATGCAGTCTTTACGACTCTATAGACGCTCAGGTAGTCATCTTTTCTTTCTTCTCTGATGATCAAGTCATAAAGATGGATCAGTTCGGTCTCTGCTCCCGCAGAAGTCGCGCCCTCGAGGGCTTTGTTTAAAAGCGTGGCGGTGTTCCAGCTCTTTCTGGGGCTTCCATTGAAGGCAATTATATTCATTTATATTCCCCCCATTATGTATCTTGGATAGGTTCGCTTACTATCTAGATGTTAACTCACAGTATCAAGAATTACAAATTTCCAGCAGCATAAAGCTAGTTTTAGGCAGATAAATAAGACCCCCGGTCTCTTGTCATAAAGACTTGCCGGCGGTCTTATTTAACGATCATTCATATTGATGCTGAGGCTGTCGCTTTTAAATCAATTTATCAAGCAGGGCCTCCGGTTAAAGTATGGTAGATCTGAGCTGCTCCGGGGAAAGCGGAGACAATAATGCCGGAGGAAGGTCAAAGACTGTGCGGCATCCGATCTCGCCCCTGCTGCTAAGCCTGTGTACCGCTCTGGCACATGCGACCAGGAAGCTGGAAGTGAATTCAGGGTTTGATTCCAGCGCCAGTCGGAACTCTATGGTATGTTTATTCTCTCTGTTGACTCCTGTCCGGCCGGTCCGGATCACAAACCCTCCGTGAGGAAGTGTGCAGTGTTCTGACTGCATCTCTTCAGTTGAGATGAATGTCACGGTGGTGTCGTAATCGGCAAAATAGTTTGGCATGTTTTTAATCTTTTTTTCTATGCTGTCTTTGTCTGCGCCTTCTTCCACCACTACATAACATTCTCTTGTATGTTTTTCGCGCGCTGTCAGGCTGGGACATTCTCCATTACGGACTGCCTCGACATTGCATTCCACCGGGACGGTATATTGGGTCGCACTGACCACTCCGGGGATCCTGCGGATCGCATCTGAGTGTCCCTGGCTTACCCCGGGTCCCCAGAAGGTGTATCCGTGCCCCTCAGGCAGCACAGAAAGGGCGTAAAGACGCATAAGGGAAAAATATCCCGGATCCCATCCAGCGGAGATGAGAGCAATATGTCCTCCTGCTTTGGCAGAATTGTCAACTGCCTCGAAATACTTCGGTATGTTCTGATGGGTATCGAAGCTGTCTATTATATTGAACATGCCGGCAAGTTTTGGTGACATCTCAGGCAGGTCAGTTGCGCTCCCGCAGCATATTATCATTACATCGATCCTGTCCTTAAGCGTCTCTATATCGGACATAGCTATGACAGCCGCGTTTTCTGTCATGAGTTTAAGTGAGGAAGGGTCTCTCCGAGTGACTACTGCGACCAGCTCCATGTCCTCATTTTGCATGATGGCTGATTCGGTGCCCTTGCCAAGGTTGCCGTAACCTGCGATAGCTACGCGAATTGGTTCTGTCATCTTATCATGTCCTCCATTCTGTAATATCCTGCAGGTTTTCCCTGCAGGAACTTTGCTGCGCAGATAGCTCCCTCTGCAAAGAGAGTACGGCTGAATGCCTCGTGTCTTAAAACAAACTGTTGTGAATCTGTAGTTATGTAGACTTCATGGTCTCCGACGATATCACCCATACGCAGAGAGTGGATGGTTATATCGTCAGGGTCTCTCGTCTCAAAGCCGCTGCGGCCGCATTTGATGACAGCACCGGGTCTGACCGATGTGAGCGCGTCGGCGATTGTCATGGCCGTGCCGCTGGGGGCATCCTTCTTGCGGTTGTGATGTTTTTCGACTATCTCAATATCTGCTTTAGGAAAAACACTTGCCGCTTTTTTTGCAAATTCAACCAGCATCGCCACGCCGATGGACATGTTGGATGCCTGAAACAATGGGATCTTTAATGCAGCTTTTCGGATAACTGCAAGCTCTTCCTGCGTGTGTCCGGTCGTTGCTATGACCAGTGGCAAACAGCGGGTGATGGCATATTCAGTCAATGCTTCAGCAGTCGTGTGAAATGTAAAATCAATAATAACGTCTGCAGGGCCGGTGTATTCTGCCAATGAGGAGAAAACGCCCTGGCAGCTTCCTGTTACATCAACTGCCGCCGCAAGTGTGGCGTCAAGGTCTGCAGACTCTTTTTGTATCATGGACACGATCTCGCTGCCCATCCTTCCGTTTGATCCGTTTACAATTACCCTCATCATGCTGATATCCCCTCTGCTCTCATGAGATCTATCATTTTATTGAACTTGACCTCGTCCATTTCTGTAAGAGGCATGCGGATATCAGGTTCGCAGAAGCCCATAGCCGCCATAGCCGCCTTGACAGGTATAGGGTTGACTTCGCTGAAGATCGCGTCTATGAGAGGCCGGTAACGGAACTGTAAGGCTGCGGCTCCCTTTATGTCACCGGCAAAGAACCTTTTGCATATCTCCCCCGTCTGTGCCGGAAGCATATTGGAAAGGACAGATATGCAGCCCATTGCTCCAACTGCCATCAGAGGCACTATCTCTCCGTCGTTTCCGGAATAGAGTGTCAGCCCGCCGTTTAGCCTGGACATTGTATCTACGATCTTGTTTATATTGCTGTTTGCTTCCTTTATTGCAACGATACGCTCGTGTTTTGCAAGCTCCGCATATGTCTCCGGTTCGATCGCGGTTCCGGTCCTTGATGGTACGTTGTAGACTATGAGAGGAATGGAGCTTGCGTCAGCAATTGCGCTGAAGTGACGGACAATCCCCTTCTGTGTTGTCTTGTTGTAATAAGGGGTCACCGAAAGGGATGCGTCAGCTCCGACCTCACCGGCAAAGCGAGTCAGTGAAATGGCATAGGCTGTATCGTTGCTTCCGGACCCTGCTATCAGAGGCACCCTGCCGTTGACACGGCCGACAGCAAACTTAATGACACTCCTATGCTCCTGATCCGACATTGTTGAGCATTCTCCTGTTGTGCCACATACTAAAAGGGCGTCGATGCCTTCTTCTATCTGCCAGTCGATCAGACGGCCAAATTTATCGAAGTCAATCCCCTGTCCTTTAAAAGGCGTAATAAGCGCCGTAGCGATCCCGGTGAAAATTATTTTCTTTGACATCGATCTTAACCTCACTTTCCTATGCAAATAAGGCAACTGATAAATTATCGGCTGTCTTTTATCGTCTTCGTACAAAGTTTATCCTCTTCATGCATGATGACTAAGAGAGGATGAAATGCGCTCCAAAAATATAAATTTTTGGGGTGCATAAATTATTGCCCCTTAAAATTTGCAAAGATTATCACATTAAATGAGAGTTGTACAGCACTTTTGGGTATAAAGAGAAAGAAAAGTAATGTTTTGCAAGCAAGTCTGTACTGATAAACTATTTAAGTACTGTAGACTGTCCCCGCCTTGGTTTGATGAATTATAAGACCTCGAATTGATCTGATATAAAATATTTTATCTTCTAATAGTAACCTTATGCCGGCGGCAAGGATCGCCTTGTGAAGCTTAAGTTTCTGTGATGCTCTAAAGACTCCAGCGGAAAGGAGTTCGATTTCTTATGAGACAGGCATTCCAAAAATACAAGAAAGTACATGTAAAATTCTCTAACATGTTTCTCTTCCGGCAATGCCAGCCAATCCACAATCTAGCCTTATCGCTTCAGTTGATTCTTGGAACTTTTTACCGGCAAATCACCAGAATCAATCCCAAATAAACGTTCTACACGATTTTCCAGGTTCCTTGATATCGTCTTTATCTCAATAATTAGATTTTTCAAGTCTCTATCTTGACAGTCTTGCTCGAGAATTTGATAAAACTCAGATATTTTTTTAATGAAATTAATTACCTCAGCGGGTGCATGTTTCCAGCAAATGGATTCACCATATTCCCGTGTAAGCTTTACAAATGCCGCTCGCTGTTTTTTAGTATTTGTGGCACCGAGTATTCTTTCCACATGCTCAAGCGTTATTCTGACCGTATCATAGCAATTGTTAAGCAGATGGCTAGCTTCACGCTTAACCTGTTGCTCCCTTATTTTTTTATAATTTACAATATAAAAGATTTTCTTTTGCTTGAACAATCGACGAGCTTCTAAAACAAGTACGTTCCCGACTTTCATTGTTCGTCTTTGCGGACGATTTAAATTATTAAACGCCAAACTCCTCCAACTGGGGCTCAGTTCTTCAAAAAAAATACGGTCATCGCCATAATATCCGGTCAGTTGTGCCTTAACTTCTGATTCAAGGCGATCGATCGCATTATTGTTTATAATATGCGCAAATGACCTTACAGGTTGGCCCAGAGAAAGTGGAAACCGCGAGAAGCGGTAAGGTGATTGAGAACTTGTCAATCGTCTATATGCTACCAATTCGGTGCAGAAACCGGGAACAGCTTGAAAAGTTTCACGTGCTTTTTCAAAAACATCCAGTGGCATAGTATAAAAAAAGTTTAACTCATGAAGTTGTCCCACATAATATCCACTTGCCTCCAGAATTCTTTCAGCATAATCCGCACAATTTGATTTTTTTGCATCATACTTACACTCTCCCATGCTGAATTCTTCCTCAATCTTTGCCGCCTCTGCATCCATCCTTTGAATAGCTTCCCGGGGAACTCCTTTAACACGTAATCCCAAAGTATCGCGGCCATATGCCATCCCATATGTACTTGTATGTTCTTGATTGCCCGATGCAGGATAAACACCAAATAAATAATTCTTCACGTTCATATGCTGGAGCAAAAGTGTTTCTTTTGCCGGGTCTGCATGATGGTTGGAGCTATATACGGTATCACCGATCCGAATTGCAATATGCCCAAATGGGTTTTCCGTGGCAATGTGCTCATTTTCTTTTGACGAAGAGTAGGAAAGCAATATTTCCAAATCAACAGGCACGTCGTTTTCCAACTGTGCCAGAGCACTTCCAATGTTGCGTGCTGAATCTCCATTTTCCAAACCAAATTTCGGACTTAAGCTCCGCGGCACAAATTTCGAATTTAGAAGGAAATCCGCTATCTTACTAATATTCATGTTTTCTCGGAATACTCGCTGTGCTTTCAGCATGGAAGTCTGTTTTGCCGCATCCTTAAGAAGTAATTGTGTCTGGTTGCCAATTTCCTCCACTGCAGAATTTATTTCAGCTAGCCCGAGTCTCGCGAAGAATTCTGCGTTTTCTTTTTCGTGCCCGCTGATCACACTCAATAATATCGTCGGTTTTCCCAATACAAAAGCTTCTGACGGAGCTAACCCTCCTGCCTTGGTTATAAACAAGTCAGATGCACTAACGAACGAAACCAAGTCAGCCTGCGGGATAAATCCCATGATTTCCAATTTAACATGTTTAGGCATCTGTTGCTCAATTTGGTGCAATGCTTCGAATTGTTTTTTATTACGGCCACAAACAGCTATAATTTGCAGCGGTTGCTCTGTTGCATTCGCCAAGCTTATGACAATTCCAGGAAAATCTCCTATTCCCTCCTTTCCGCTGGCAAGCACAATTGTTTTGATTGATGTTTGAAATCCAATTTGGCTTAAGCATTCTTTTGAAACATCTGAATCAGTGTCTTTAACATTTACCGGCATGCCGGAAGTCTCAACCAAATCAGAGAACACGCCGGATTCCAGCCAGCTTGTTTTTAGTGCAGGATGCGCTAAAAAAGTTCGATCGATCATTTTGGATATACGGGGAAAGTACCCGACAAAATAATCGGTATGAAGCCAACCGATCTTGATGTTTGGCATCAGGGCTTTTTCTCTTAAATTGCCCAGTACTTGGGCTGCACCGTAGTGTGTTGCAAAAACAGCATCAGGGGCTTCCTCTAAAAGGTATTCATGCACTCTTTGTTCTGAATATTCGCTTGGCAAGCAAGTTATTGAACCTACACACTTTCCCCGTTTTTGCATGGACTGAAACAAATTATCAAACAAATAAGGTAAGTTCTGGGCGACAAACCAATAAAGTTTTTCATTAAGCATTCTTGCTATCGGGTCCATAAATTCACGAATATCTTTTTGCAAAATTATGGCGCAAGGATCCTTTTTTAGAATTTCTTTCTCGATCGAACAAGCGGCGCTAATGTGTCCCTGTCCAATTGAAGAGTAGAATATAATAATTTTCATATTTTTATTCCTTCTGATGTAAAAAAATTTTTTAAAGTTATGAATGGTTTGATTATTTTGACTCAAGTCAATTAATTAGATTAAAAGATGCTCATACATTGTTGAGCTTAATATGATCTCGTCGAACTACACCGGTATATGTAACTCCCCTTCGGGCAATCCCAGTGCATTTTCAATAAGCCGCTTTGCAAACTTTTTTTGGTATTCTAAAATATCAGCCGCCTCTTTTTCATATATGGCTTCAACATAGCATTGAATAATGGACATAATTGAGTTAGAAACGGCTTTGGGATGAGGGACGGAGAAAATTTGCTTTCTTTGTCCTTCTTTAATAACACTTAATAAATATGGAGCAAGTAATTTTTTTGCCTGTCGAAATACCTTATCCATAAGGTGAAGATATTGATCATTGTAAAGGAATTCCAATAATAATCCTTGTTTTCCCTGAATTGTAGCAAGCAAAATATTTGCCATTAACTCGATTTTTCGAGGCAGAGAAATGACTGTAGAGTTTGCTACCGCATCAATAGCTGTCCGAAATTTCGATAAATGCCTATTGATGAGAGCCTCAACAAGTTCCTCCTTGGAAGAAAAATAGTAATAGAATGTGCCTTGAGCCACCCCGATTTTTTTTACGATATCACTTATCAGCGTAGGCTGATAACCACGCTCATAAAATAGTGCCTCTGCAGCATCTAAAATCTCATTTATTCTAATTTGTGGATCTTGTGGCGGTCGGGCCATATTATACACTCCAATTATTTGACTTGAGTCATATTATAAATCTAATAATCATTCTCGGTCAAGATCTTCTGTATGCCTTAGATTGACTTTTATTGATCTAATGTAAAAGTACAGGGTAATGTTACCGTGCTGTATCTTTTCTTGCCGACAATTCGATTTCTATCTAAGCGCCAAGAGGAATTTCGACCACTCCGACCATAGTTCTTGCCGGATAAGGAAAAATTTTTCGTACAATTTGCCACTGTTACTGCGGTGTGAAAATTCAAAAACAGCCCCATAGCTTTGTACTCATTTTCAAGATCCTAATTTTTCTTCCTATAAGGCTGGTCCTGATTAAGTTCATGTCAACTTCCTGTTCGGTTTCCTCTTGATT
>JALOBM010000022.1 GCA_023228285.1 Candidatus Cloacimonadota bacterium
AATCGCCCCCACAGCTCACTAAACTTCCTACCTCCGGCAAAATACAGAGAAAACTATGAAAACAATGTCGATAAGAAACGTGTCACTTTACAAGTGGTGTAAAAAATGGGACAGGGTCAGAATAATTTATATTTGTAGTTGACACATTCACTACAGAGTGCTTATATTGTAATATATGAAATTGAAGGAAAGTCTTTGTATGTTTGAAAGAATCATGAAACAGCAGATGATGAACAGGGTATTATACTCGCTAATCCCGATCACTCTGTTTGCGATTTACTTGTTCGGATGGAGGGTACTTGCCATCGTAGCGGTAGCCAATATTGCCGCTTTTATCAGTGAATACCTCTTTGTGCGCAGCAAGAAAGCTGGCAAGGTTTCCATGGCGGCATTTGTTACTGGTAGCTTGGTTGCGCTCACCCTACCTCCAAGTATCCCCTTGTGGATGTCTGCGCTTGCTGCAGTGATATCCATCGTGTTTGGGAAGATGGTTTTTGGCGGTTTTGGCGCCAATATCTTCAATCCGGCTATTTTGGGGCGCACTTTTGTGTATATATCATTCCCGAATCAGATGACAATTTCTTGGCTAAAGCCCTACGTGATGAGTGATTTTCCCGGAGGTTTTGCACGCTGGACGGTGGAAAGTTCGATGCAGACAGGTGCAACCATTCTGAACAGCTTCAGAGCCAGCGGAGAGGCAATGTATAGCATGCGAGAGTCCTTATTCGGCTTTGTTTCCGGGTCTGCTGGAGAAACATCTGCCCTGTTGATCATTCTTGCAGGCATATACTTGATTGTCACAAAAACAGCAAAGTGGCAGCCCATGCTTGCTACCTTACTATCTCTTACCCTCTTTACTTGGCTCTTTTACCCTTCAGAAAATCCCCTTTACCTTATCCTTAGTGGTGGTGCTTTGTTCGGCACTGTATTTATGGTTACAGACCCTGTTTCTTCCCCCAAAGGAAACTGGGGTATCTGGATCTATGGTTTGCTAATCGGTTTCCTCACTGTCTTCATTCGCCGTTTCTCACTATTTGCTGAAGGTTTCATGTTTGCTTTGTTGCTTACAAACGCTTTCATGCCGCTTATTGAATACTGTCTGGAAAAGGTAGGCAGGAAATGAAAGATAGCTTCTGGTTCCCCATAGTCTTCATGCTGATAATAGTGTTGATCTTTACCGGTATCCTCAGCGTGATGTACCGACTGAGTGAAAGCAAGATAGAAGCCTATTTAACTGAAACCTACGAGAGACGCATTCTCGGTACTCTAGCGCAAGCTATCGCCGATGCTGATGCTGGTTCTGCAGATGATATCACGGCAGCATATCCGGAATCTTTCCATAAATACGTCCAAAGCATGGAAGATAAGGGTTTTGAACGCAAGGTCTATCGCGCTGTGGTGCATGACAGCACTGTAGCCTATTGTTTCGAAATCGGAGGTAAGGGGCTTTGGGGATCAATGCGAGCTCTGGTCTCCACTAGCACCGACTTCCGCACGATCTATAGCTTAGCCATCGTAGATCAACAAGAAACTCCGGGTTTGGGCGCTCGCATCGAAGAAGAATGGTTTTTGGATCAATTCCGCAATCGGCTCTTTGTTGTGAATCCTGATTCCTCCGATGATGTTACTCAGAAATATGAGTTTATAGCCGAAGCCCAAAGTCCGGTAAATGATAGTCAGCTAAAGCGCGTTACCGGGGCCACCATTACCTCGGACTCGGTAATAAAGATGTTACAGGACGAGTTCAATTACATATACAAGTATTACGGAACGAAAGCAAATGAAAAAGACTGAGATATTTAGCATCGCTGCATTCAAAGAAAACTCCATCTGGAGACAGATACTGGGCATCTGTTCAGCCTTGGCGGTTACCAACCTGATGATGAACAGCCTGATTATGGGTTTGGGCGTAATCTTTTCCCTAGCCCTGTCGAATTTCACGATTTCCCTGATCCGCAATTGGACTCCCAGAAGCGTCAGAATGATGGTGCAAACGCTAATTATAGCATCTTATGTGATAATCGTGGACGTTTTCCTGAAGGCCAATCTACCCGAGATCAGTAAACAACTGGGACCATATGTCGGATTAATCATTACAAATTGCATCCTGATGGGCCGAGCGGAAGCTTTTGCCTCACAAAACTCACCTATTGATTCTCTAATCGATGGTATCGGTGCTGGTACCGGCTACACACTCGTTCTGCTCATGATCTCCTTTGTACGGGAACTCTTTGGTTTTGGCACCATCTTTGGATTCAAAGTTCTTGGCTCCTGGTGGACAAACTGGAGCATCATGGTTATGGCTCCCAGCGCTTTTTTCCTGCTGGCGATACTCATCTGGATAATCAACACACACTATTATAAGGCGAAAGTATAATGGATATCAGCGGATTTATTCTGTTTTGGGCTGCAATCTTCACCAGCAATATCTTACTTACGAACTTTCTGGGTATGTGTTCATATCTCTCGGTATCCCGTGAGATCGAATCCGCCCTGGGCTTGGGAACTGCTGTAATATTCGTTATTACTGTTACTGCAGCATTGAACTGGTTGGTTTACAATTACATCCTGGTTCCTTTCGAAATCGTATATCTCCAGTATATTGTGTTTATCATTGTTATTGCGGCTTTTGTGCAATTTCTGGAATTGCTGATTGAACGCTATGCTCCAGCGTTGTACTATACTTTGGGAATCTTTCTCCCTCTGATCACGGTAAACTGCGCAATCTTTGGAGTTGTATTGTTCATGATTATCCGCAATTATAACTTCATCCAATCCATAGCATTCGCAGCGGGAAGCGGGATCGGATGGTTACTGGCTATCCTTATGCTTGCTGGTATCCGCCGAAAGCTGAAAGAGAAGCTGGTTCCCATAGGATTGCAGGGCGCGGGTATCAGCCTCATAATAACAGGTATAATGGCACTTGGTTTTGTCGGTTTTTCCGGCATTGTTCAGATTCAATAGGGAGATTTGATGTTACAACGAATTATTGACGATATCGCCCTGATGAGCGCAATCGGTGTTATCCTGGCTTTTATCATTGTGCTTGCACAGCGCTGGCTCAGTAATTATGGTGAGGTAATTCTGAACATCAATAACAAAAAGGATATCACAGTGAAAGGAGGCAATTCTCTCTTGGCGACCCTTGCCGACAATCAAATCTTCATCCCTTCCGCCTGTGGAGGCAGAGGCACTTGCGGTGCTTGCAAATGCAAGGTCTTTGAGGGAGGAGGTCCGCTGCTACCTACTGAAAGACCACTACTTAGTAAAGAAGAACAAGCTAGAGGAATGCGCCTAAGCTGCCAGGTAAAAGTAAAAAGTGATATCAAGATTGAGATTCCCGAATCCATCTTCAACATTCGCAGATTCCACTCTATAATCGAAGAAATAATTGATTACACATATGACATCAAAGGCATCACATTCAGACTTCAACAGGGCGAAACCATCGACTTCAAAGCCGGCCAATACGTCCAATTGGAGACAGAACCGTATGGAAAAGTAAAGCAAAAAGTCATGCGTGCATACTCTATATCTTCCAAACCGGAACTAAACGACCGTATCCAATTGATAATCCGCCTGGTTCCGGAAGGAATCTGTAGCACCTGGGTTCATAGAATCCTAAAAGTTGGAGACAAAGTAAATTTTACCGGACCTTATGGAGATTTCTATTTGCGTGACACCAATGCGGATATCCTGTTCGTAGCCGGAGGTTCAGGAAAAGCACCGATAAAATCCATACTTGAGCACTTACAGGAGGTAGGAACAAAGCGAAAAATGACATACTTCTTTGGCGCCCGCACTACCAAGGATCTATATCTCACCGAGGAGTTCAGGGCTTTCGAGAAAGTATTTGAACAGTTCGAATATGTCCCCGTTCTTTCCCATGCCCTTCCGGAAGAAAACTGGAGTGGAAAGACGGGTTTTGTAATGCCGTATTTCAAAGACGCGATACGAGATCCGCAAAACACCGAAGCATACCTTTGCGGAAGTCCTGGTATGGTAAATGCGGTTACCAAATCGCTGATTGAGTATGGACTATCTGAAGACAAAATCTACTACGACAGTTTTGGGTGATATTATGAAACAAACTCCACTAGAATCCAAGATAATGGCCAAAATGCAGCCCGGAGTAATTACTTATGGCGGTTTTTTGGGAACTGACAGAAGAGATTTTATACAGATAATAGCCGATGATGAAAAGACTCTAAACAAGCTAGGAAAGACTCCTGAGGAGATTGCCGACAGACTGGAATACTTTCAACAGCAGAGTTTTGATGCTTTCGAGAGTAATACGGTTGTTGATGGTATTTACGAGGTGGAAACTGAAGTTGTGCGCGGATATCTACCCTGTCCATTTATGCATCAGGGTATATATCGCAAGAGCTACACCACCGTAACCAATACCAGATCCGGCAAGAGCTTCACATACTCCGCTCTAAATATACACTTGATAAGAGCACATCACTTTTTCGAAGGAAAAAAATCTCACTTTCGTTTAGAGCCGGACGAGCTGGTTAATGAGCTCTTCCAAAAATAATCATTGACTACATGAGCCCTTCGTCAATTGTGGTATTATCGTAAGATATTTATAGAGTAATGAATATAAGGAGTTCCACATGGCGAAGAATAACCGTGGCAAAACCCTCAGATCCATGCCTGATCATGGTCGCGGCGAATGCCCTCACTGCCATCGTACCGGTGTAAAGCTGATGTACGAAATAAAAAGCGCCGAGAAGGCCATCAAGGTCTGTAAGGTCTGCAAAAGCACTCCAGCCGAAAAGCTTGAGGCCTAAAATCTCACACTAGGTTTGGGAGAGCGCTGCTCTCCCTTTCTTATTACTGCTACTAATTTTGAAAGCAATAAAAGAACTCGGACAGCATTTTCTCAAGGATCCCGCATTAGCGTCCCAGATTGCGGATTTGGGTGACATCTCACCTGGCGAAAGAATATGGGAGATCGGTCCCGGACCCGGTATTCTAAGCCATGAGATTATTTCACGAGGTGCTGTTCTGGAAGCTTTTGAACTGGATAAACGCATGTCAAACCTGCTCCATGAACGTTTCGGTGACAACATGCAACTTATCCTCACGGACATTCTACGACTCAACTGGCCACAACAAATCGCACTGGGATACTCACCCCTCAAGATCATTGCAAACATCCCTTACCAGATCACATCTCCCCTGCTTTATCTCATACAGGAGCATCACATACATTTCCACCATCTGGTTCTGATGGTCCAGAAGGAAGTAGCTCAACGCCTTTCTGCTAAACCCGGAAAGAAGGATTATGGTCCTCTTACTATCAAGCTGGGTCTTTGTTACGACATCAAAACCGCCTTTATGGTAAAGCGGGAGTGCTTTGAGCCGGTTCCGAAGGTGGATTCGGCAGTGATCATTATGCAAACCCGCAAAGAAGTGCCCTACATTGCCAATCCCCAATGCTTCAATAATGTTATCAATGCTGCTTTTGCTCATCGCCGCAAAACACTAAGAAACAATCTGGTTTTCCTGGTAGGGAAAAAAGAGATGGATTATTTGGAACAACGGACTGCCATAGATTTCAACCGTCGTGCGGAGACTCTGGATGAAAAAGAGTTCATTCGTCTTAGCGATACTGTGGCTGAGCTGTAGCGCTTCTCTTTGCGCTCAATCCAGCGGTATTGAATTCTATCATTACAATAGCGACAATGTTCGCCTCTTGGAATCAATTCTGCAATATTCTATGAATCCGTATGCAAACACAGGTGTGAACATTTATGGACAAAGCTCCTGGGAAGACCGGATGAATTTCAATCAGGAAACTCGCCGTTCCATGCTCGGTAGCTCTCTATCATACTCCCGAAACCACCTTACCCACACATTCCTGATGGACTACGAGTCTTATTTCGATTCCAGCGATCTGGAGCCCACAGCCTACATCAATAAAAACGGAAAACTGGGTTATGGACTGTTTTGGTCCCCCTTGGATAGCCTTCTTCTGGGATTACAGGCTCATGGCCTTATCCGCAACGAACAAGACCGCTATCTGCACGATAACTATCGCAGTAGTGATGGATTTCAGCTTGCTTCCGATGCCTCCTACCGCTACGAAGGTTCAGCCGTCTCTGCCGGTCTCAGGGGAAATGTGGAGGCCAAAGAAATGAACTGGGAATCCTACCGTTACATCCGTGCTGCTTTGGATTTCAACGCCGCATCCGACAAGATTGATTGGGAAAGCGGAATCAACCTTGATCACCGGTTGGACGATATCTACACCATCAGTCATAGCTTAGAAGATGAACGCAGCATTTACCAAAAACATGATGAACAAAAACGCCACGGTATGAATGTTTTCGGTACTCTGCAATACACACCTCACTCAAAAATAATCCTCAGCCTTGGAGAAAACTATACGGAGAAACGCATCAGGTTAAGAGAGAACACGATCCGCAACAACGGAGAATTCTACAATGCCCTTGATCTGGCCATAAACTACAAGATACTGCCTACCTTGAATCTGAAACTCAATGCTGCCCACAATATCTCCATCAAGGATTTCAATATCGAACAAAACACCCGTCATATCGAAAATCGCATTCTCAATGCAATATCGGGCTGGGAATACAGTCCGCAGGATTCTCTCTTTGTAGGTATGGGCATCGTCCTGCAACGTACCAGCTTCCCTTCCAATGAATACTGGGACAACGATCTTCGTACCAGAAGTGCCCGCCTGGGCTGGAAGCATTATTATCACGATTTTCTGCGCATGTCAAACTGGTTTTATTACTCTATGCGAGACGATATCTATATGAACGCCTTACTTTCTGCCAACAACCACAGCCTGGAAAGCTTCACCTTCAATCCGGAAGCAGAAATTCTCTTTGGTGATCGCCTCGCCTTCGTTCAAGCTTATCAAGTTCGCACAGATTATACCGATTACCATTATAAGAATTCCCGCACCGACAAACTGTATCGACAGTTGAGCTGCAGCTACAAACTAGTCTTCGATAGTTACCCCTACGTAGCCCGGGCGGGCGATGAATATTGGCTTGCTTTGCCCTATCGAAGCCATTCCGGTTCAGCATTCCTCAGCGATATCAATTTCTCTTACGAAGAAAACCAATACGGGGAGAAGCAGGGAGAATACTACAATATTCGCAGCAAAAACCGCCGCTATCTTGCCGGACTTACCATCAAACACGATATTGATACTTTTTACTACAGCCTCGCCCCGCGGTATAGCTGGGGTACATGGAAAGAATACTCCCTCACTGCAGGTACTTATTGGACTTTCGACAATGGGAGTTATGTGGAATTAAGCTTAAGCCCCATATCTGAAGATTTCAAGGAGATTGATTGGCGCAGTTCCATAAACCTGAGCATTGTGTTCTAATCCCCACCTCCATTATCCCCTCTACATTTTTTCTCACACTATTTATACACACTATTCACAGCAAAGATCCCCGGAATTTACTTCCTTCATACACTATATAGCGGACAAGACTGGGACAAATTTGCATCCCCCCTACACAAAGGGCATTACAACGTAATTCCTCTAGCATCACAAATGCCCAGGCATCTTTGTGATTGACAAAAAACCGCTGCGGATATGTGCTGCTCACGCCAGGTACAGCCAATGTCTGAATGTGAATCATGTCAGGTCGGGAACGAAGCAGCATTAAGCAATCTCAGATGTGTGCGCTGCCACCTGGCTTTTTTTTGGTAATCGGCTGCAAAATTGCTTAATAATTGTACGATATCATCCATTAGGATTATATATAAAAGGAACTTAAATGAAGAACTATATCTTGCTTGCGCTGTCTCTTCTTGGTCTTGCTTCGCTATTTGCCTACCCGGTACGTATTCAAAGCTGGAACTTGGATCAGGATGTGAAGCAGATAATCGCACTAAATATCAGCATAGACAGCGTAACCAGACACAACGGCACCATCATCGCTTATGTTCGGAACGATACCGAGTATGATTTATTGAAGTCTCTGGGCTTAGATGCCCAACGTATCCCCGATCCCTCCCGGGAATACTATGAACAGCTCCGTGATACCGCCTGGAAATCCAATACGCTGATCAACGAATACTACAGCATACCGCAATACATCAATTTTATGCAGACAAGAGCATCATCCTTTCCGAATATCTGCCATCTGGAGCAGTATGGCACTTCCATACAGGGTAATCCCCTTTACTTCATGAAAATCTCGGATAATGTGACTGTGAATGAAGCAGAACCAGAAGTTAAATTGGTTGCCAGTATTCACGGCGACGAGACCGTAGGCTATGTGATGATGTTGCGCTTGATTAAACACCTTACCGAGAATTACAATATCGACCCGGTGATTACCGAACTGGTAAACAATACCGAGCTATGGATAGCTCCTTTGATGAATCCTGACGGCTATGTGAACGGCGAAAGATACAATGCAGCGGGAATCGATTTGAACCGGAATTTCCCCATGCCCAATGGTATCACAAATCCGGATGGCTACCCTACTGCCACGGAGAACGTTGCCATGATGGACTTTAGTCAAGACCACAATTTCTGCATCGGTATAAATTTTCATGGCGGTGCCCTGGTGCTAAACTACCCTTGGGATTACACTCACGCCCTCACACCGGATAATCAGATGATTATTGATATGTCCCTCACCTACTCCTCGCAAAACCTGCCTATGTACAACAGCAATGAATTCGACAACGGGATCACAAACGGAGCAGCCTGGTATGTGATTACCGGTAGTATGCAGGATTGGAATTATGGCTTTACAAACAACATCGAACTAACCGCCGAAATCAGTAGCATAAAATGGCCAAACACCTCTACTCTAGATGGGTATTGGGATGATAACCGGCAATCTATTTTGGACTTTATCGCTTATGCACAAAATGGCATAAAAGGCACAGTTACAGATTCTGATGGTTCTCCCCTACCCGCCACTATCAGCATCATTGGCAACGACAAGGATATCTGTAACGATACCACCATAGGAGACTACCATCGCATCCTGCTGCCAGGCACATACACTATCCAAGCTTCATCACCGGGATACATACCTCAGACTGCAGTCCTCACTGTACCTGCCTCTGGATCTATAGAACACAATTTTGTGTTGCCACAAGCTTCCATTATGAATATCTCTGGTATTGTGAGAGATATCTCAGGCTTCATCAACCCAGAAGCTACCATAATGATCATGACCGATCCCCAAATCCTGCTCCAAAGCGACGCCAATGGCTGCTTTTACCTGGAAAACATACCTGAAGGAGATTACGAGGTTTCTGCTATAGGATGCGGTGGAGTATTTCACAGGACACTGCAACTGCGTAAGCACGGAGAAGAAGATCTTGTAACTCTGGTGCTGCAACCGCCAATCTTCAACGATGACTTCGAAAATGGCATCATAAATTGGAACGTTACAGGAAACTGGGGCATAGTCCAGGAAGATGGCAGCTCTGTTCTCACGGATTCTCCATCAGGAAACTATTCATCGAATCAGAATATTCCCGTCAGCCTGGTTTCCGCTGTGTCGTTGCAGAACATCGACACTCCCCAGCTCCAGTTCAGAGCAAAGTGGAATTTGGAAAGCGGTTATGATTTTGTGTATGTTGAGGCTTCTTCCGATGGAAACAACTGGGATCAACTAGATGCGATTACCGGGAATCAACCGGACTGGATCAACCTTACCTACTCTCTTGATGCCTATACAAATGGATTCATGTTTCTGCGTTTCCGTTTTGTTAGCGATTGGTCACAAACCGGAGACGGCATCTATATAGACGACCTGATTATCACCGGTACGGATACCGGTGAGCCGATCCTTGGAGATGTGAATCTGGACGGAGTTATCAGCCCTGCTGATGTTCAGGCGGTTTTGGACTACAGCGTGGGAGGAAATCTGAGTGCCGCACAATTGATCAACGCCAATACCGACCTTCTTCAAGGTGTAAAGACTCTGGATGCATTCAACATCTTGCGATATATGAAGGACAGTAACTACTTGTTCCCTCCTCAGGATCCTCTGTCTCCGATTCTGCCTGAAGCAGAGATCAATCCATTTATGGAGGGCGACAATCTGCAGATCGGCCTTTCTGATGAGCTTCGCAGTCTTCACATCAATATACCTTACGGCATCCAGGATCCTACGATTATTCCCCCTGATACGCCATATTATGTTGCCATTAACCAGGAAGATGGATTGCTAAGCTATATCGCCTATGCGTTCGTACCAGAACAAGACATCAGTGTGGCTCTGCAAAATCCTGAAAGCAATTTTAACCTGCTCGCAGAAATAAACGGCTTTGATGCCGAAATCGAAGTGCATCCTTCAGACAGTGCAGAAATCACCATCCCCGGTCCCCAGCTAACACTATGTCAAAACTACCCAAATCCTTTTAATCCCAGCACCACAATCAGCTTCAGTTTACCGGATGCCGGGCCAGCGAGTTTGAAAATATATAACACCAAGGGACAATTGGTCAGACGCCTGCTGGATACTAACTTAAACCCGGGTACTCATTCGCTTGTATGGGACGGTATGGATACCAACAGTAATGCGGTTGGCTCTGGTATCTATCTCTATCGGTTGAAAACAGGTAAGCAGACAATATGTAGGAAAATGGTACTAAGTAAATGAGACACATTGCCCTATCCATCTTCCTGATCCTCTCCTCCCTTTTGCTCAGCGGATGTCCCCAAGCTCCGGTGAAAGAGAAAGCAAAGTCCAGCTATACTTTCCGAAAGGATGGAACGCTGCAAGTTCATTCCGTAAACGGTACTCTGAAAGCTGAGTTCGACGTGGAAATAGTAAAAAGCGAAAAGGAACTGGCTCAAGGGCTCAAATATCGGGAAACTATGGAAGAAAACCAGGGAATGCTATTTGTCTTTGAACAGATTGATTATCATTCCTTTTGGATGCAAGACACTTACCTTAGTCTGGATATGATCTTTATAGATCACTACAACAAGATTATCAACATCGCCAAAGACACTATTCCCTTCAACGAAGACCCCATATATCCTGAAAGAGCAAATAAATACGTTCTGGAGGTACTTGCCGGTACCACAGATAAACTAAACATTATTGAGACGGACGAGGTAACATGGCTAGAAAACTGATCTTCCCTATTATCGCTTTGTTGCTGCTCTTCGGTTGTAAAGCCAAACCCGATGAGATGGACAATGCTACTCACACAGAGACGGAACAATCTGATGAGATTGTTATGGATTCAGAAATGGATAGTCCCGTTGAAAACGATAATCCATTACAAAGCTATCAATACTCTTGGACAAAATCCGAGGATATGCCAGATGTAGTTATCATTATCGATGATTTCGGCAATAGTGGAGGTCAACTTCTGGAGGATTTTGCTGATCTTCCGGATGAAGTGGTTTTTGCAGTACTACCGGATCTTTCCCATAGTGAGGAAGCAGCCAGTATGGCAAGCCGCAAAGGGCATGAAGTGATCATTCACATTCCCATGGAAGCGGAAAATAGCAGTATTAGTCCCGGTGAGAAGTATATATCTAAAGACATGGATGAAAAAGATATTATGAAAACTCTGGATGGTTTTATTGCCCAAATGCCCATGGCTGTTGCTGCCAACAACCACATGGGTAGTGCCACTACAGCTAGCTTGCCCACAATGAAGACGGTGCTAAGCCATCTGGCAAAAAAAGGATTGTTTCTAATCGATAGCGCCACTACTTCTCAAAGCGCGGTCTATAGTGCGGCAAGAGATTTGGATCTTTTTACTGCCAAACGTGATATCTTCCTGGATGTGCCGGATGTCAGCGACGCCACTCTGGCATCAAAGATAGAATCCCTGGCCAAGTATAAAGGGCGCAAAGAACCGATTGTCATCATTAGTCACTGTCATAATCGCGAAAAACTCGATGCAATGAGGAAGTTCATTACTCAGATAGAGAGTATGGGCTTACGCTTGGTATCTTTGCGCGATGCTTTCCCGAAAGTTAGAGCTTAATAATGAGTAATTTGTTGATTGCCGGGCTCCTGATTTGTGGATATGAATCCACAATTCTGAAAAGGAGCGTCGATTTTGCTTGACAGGATACCAAGGCATATAAAATGACTTATAGAGGTAAAGTATGAGAAGGTATATATTACTTACAACCCTGTTTACAGGCCTGATTGTTTCGGCCTGGAGCATCTCTATATACGATATTCAATATACCGCATTCCCCGGTAGTGACAATACTTATCCCTCCCAATACGCTGGAAAGAGCGTTAGCACAGAAGGCATTATAACCGCCGTGAACTACAAATCTGGTGGTTTCTTCATCTCCGAATCCGTAGCTGGGCCTTTTACCGGTTTGCTAGTTTTAGAGCGCCGCAGCGATGTTCAGGTTGGAGACCGCATTAGGCTTAGCGGTGTGGTTCAGGAAAGTTTTGGAATGACCACTTTGCAAGATATCACTTCCCTTAGAATCCTGGAACGCAACCACCCCCTGCCAAAACCCGCCAATCTCACTACTGCCCAGATCACTCACTCTGTAGAAGCTGAAGCTTATGAAAGTGTGTATGCTCGTGTTCATTCAGTCAGTGCTTCCGGGCAGAAAAGCACTCGTAACCGCCTTCTGGTAAGCGATGGCACCGGTATGTGCACAATTTCGTTGGGGAATTTTGGCAGTACAAACATCAATCCCACAAAAAGCACCGGAAATCAGTATTCATCGATTACCGGCATTGTTACATTCAGCTTTGGTGAATTTGCTTTGAATCCTGTTTCCGGTTCAGATATTGAAGTGCACCAGCCTGTTTCGGTTCAAAACCGCAGCTGGGGAAAAATCAAATCCATCTACAAATAATGAGGTTTAAATAATGAAAAAGTTCTTCAAAACTCTGCTCTTTATTGGTGGAACTGCTGCAGCCGCTCATTTGGGTATGAAAGCATACCGTCGCGTAAGTGGAACGGTAAAGCTCTCCAAATCGCTTCCTGAGTTTCTGTCCAACGTATATGGTGAACAACCCAAAGTAGACATCAACCAGACCATGAGTTATCTCTCTATCAAAGTGCGTTTTAGCCAAGAGATTCTCGATAAACACGAGGACATCGAAAATACCATTCGTGAGTATATCGACGATTTTTACCCCGAAGTAGCCAAATGCTCCGTAGATATAGACATTCAGGCCAAAGCTGAGGAAACCGAAGCTTCACCCGAAGAGGAGCCCGATACCGAGGAATAATTCCTTTTGTCTACCGCACACAATCTTGTGGTGGAGTTACTTTACTCCACCATTTTAGTATGCATTTATTATGGCAATGCCACGTAAAGCACTTATCTTATTTATTACAAAACAAAAACATTATGGAGGAATCCCATGAAAGTAATACACTATGACAATGTGGAACTGGAACCAGTAAATGCTGAAGGCGCCAAAGGAGCTCAAATCCGATGGTTGATCAGCCAAAATGATGGCGCTCCAAACTTTGCCATGCGCATGTTTGAAGTGGAACCAGGCGGCCATACCCCCTATCATCAGCATGAATGGGAACATGAACTCTATTGCCTTTCCGGGAAGGGAGCTCTCGTTACAGAACGCGGAGAACTTCCCTTTGCCGAAAACGACATAATGTATGTTGATCCCGGCATGATGCATGCTTTTAAAAACGTAGGCGAGGACACCTTGAAGTTCCTCTGCCTCATCCCTCACGAAAAACCAGCGATGAAGAGGACCATGAATCCTTTCGCTGATGAAGAAGCAAATAACTGCTAAGGGACTTTAATGAATAAGAGCAACAAAGAATACCTCTATAAGCTGTTGAATGTAGCCAGTCCTTCCGGTTTTGAATCCCAAGCACAAAAGATAACCAGAGATTATCTTCGCGGTACCTGCGACGACATTTCTACTGATGTAAACGGCAACCTGATCGCCTTTAAGCGCGGCTCCAGCGATCTGAAGGTGATGATTGTCGGCCATGCCGATGAAATCGGTTTTATGATAAACTACATCGATGAGAACGGATACATCTATGTGAAATCCTTAGGTGGATTTGACGTAAATCTGTTGCCGGGTCTGCGCCTGGATATCCATCACGATGGGAAAATCGTACGTGGAATCATCGGCAAAAACGCCCCTCACATGACTCGTGGAGATTCAGATACTCCCAAGCTGAAGATGGAGGATATTTGGATCGACATCGGTGCCAAGGACAAGAAGGATACTGAAAAAAGAGTCTGTGTAGGAGATATCATTACTCTTCACAGTGAAATCGAAGAGCTTAGCGAAGATCTGATCGTTAGCAAGGCTACAGATAACAAGGTGGGAGTGTATATTGCCGCTGCTGTAATGAAAGCCCTTAGCAAAACACCCATCTCGGCAAATTATTACGCTGTATCATCGGTTGGTGAAGAAACCACCATGAAAGGCTCTCGCACCAGCTCCTATAAGATCGAACCGGATATTGCCATCGCCGTCGACGTAACCTTCACCTCGGATGTTCCCAATGCAGATAAACGCAAATTCGGCGATGTAAAACTCGGTAAAGGTCCCACTCTCACACTCGGTGCAGCGCTGCATCCCGGTTTGAATAAACATCTGCAAAGCTTGGCAAAAAAGCTCAAGATTCCCATGCAGCTTGAGATATCTCCCAGTTATACGGGAACAGATGCCGACGCTATTCATGCTCAACGGGGCGGAGTAGCAACGGCAGTTCTGAGCATCCCCAATCGCTACATGCATTCTCCCAATGAGATTATAAGTCTGCAGGATATTGATAACGCGGTTAAACTCCTCACGGAATTTGTGAAGACAGTAGATACAAAGTTCGACTTGAGTAGATAAACAATTATCTTAAGACACTTGGGCACTGCTTCACCCTAGCAGTGCCTTTATTAGTGTCTCCTCATCCTCCCTTGTTGGAGTTATATTAAAGCAGATATCATCCCGTTATGATCGAGTGCCCACTCGATCATAACGGGATGATATCTGCTTCAGCACTGCTTTATGCCAAACGAAATGACATAGCAAAGCTTCAGTATATTGCAAAATAAAAACCTTAATCTGCAATTCTCTTGACAGAAAGCTAAGGATATTATAACAGGCAGGAGTGGGTGTTACAACCGCGATTAATTCCAGAGGAAGAGGATAGTGGAGAGATTAGTTTCTAAGGCCCTGACAGAAAATCTGCGCGCTACAAAAGTAGCTGAGATCGAACTGGATGAGTCCGCGCTTTGGCTACTTGATGTATCCCGAAACTTCTATGGAGTAAACCAACGCTTACGCAGTTTTCTGGATGAACTGTACCATCCATTTGTGAATCCCAGTATTACTCTGAGCCTGATGCGTGCCAGCGTATTAGGAGATCTTTGGTGGTTTACTTCTCAAAATGAAAATCCCCAGAGATGCATTCGGATAATCTTGGATATGTATCGCAAGGCAGAGACATTATGCCAGAAAGACGCAGAACGGATGCAGCTTTTCAGCGATTTCCTGGAATTCAGCCAAGCCATGTGTGAGCAGGATCTACCCGATATATTTAATGAGTTACTGCATATTCTGAAGAACTTTATCGAAAACAATCTGCCCCTGTTTATCCGTCTCAGTACTCAGGCTCGCAGAACTCTGATATTCTTGGGTCATAAATGCCATGAGAAAGATGTTGTCGTATCCATGCTAAGATTGATCCTCTCGGAAAACCTCAGCTACTGGCAGCAAAACACAAACATCAGCAAGTGGTTGAAAGCGCTCAAAAATGTACCTGAGAACATAGATGAAAGCCTGTTGCCAAACGACAAATTCTATTACCATTGGCAGAGACACCTGAAACAGGCTTCAAGCCCGGAAGACTTCAAGATAGTGCCTGCCTTCACCGAAATTGCCACCTTGCATCGGGATTACATTCGCGAGTTTGCCTCTCTGAGCCACAGAGTGCAGTATATCTTCTTTCTTTTAGGACAACCCACGATGTTGGATATGATGGACCACCTTTTGTGGGATCTGAATCGGCAATTGGCAGACATGTATCAAGAGCTCTCCATAGATGAAGTTCACGATATGGTCGATACTGTGTTTGACACTCTGAAACACTTTACCGAAACCCATATGAGCATCGTGCTGGATTGTGTTCTGACCATCGGGAGAGCTGTGCTGAAGGGGAGTAACAGCTCATTACACAAGCATATAATCGACCACATTATAGATCTTGGCTTTACTCCTCCGGGTGAAGTACGGATATCCGGAGACTGGCAGATTGAGGTGGACAAAAACCACGTAAAACACCTCAGAATCCTGCTTGAGCTTATCGCCATCAATCCCGTGCAAAATAAAGATCTTCTGGCCTTCACCATAATCAGTATGAGCAAGCACGGAGTATTCATTTCGGATACAGACCTGTTTCAAAAAGACGTCTCTGCGTTTTTGGGCGCCAATATCAAGACCATCTTCGTGCAATGCAAACATCTCTTGCGCATGTTTCCGGTATTCTTCAATGAAATCGGCGCAGAAGGGGAGATAAGAGACACCAGCACCAATCTGGATGAGTTGTCCCAAAGAAAAGACCGCCTGATCCACTTCCTGCGTAAACAGGTTCACACCGAAAGCAATAACACTCATATCACCTTGATAGAATGTATCTTGCGCTATTGGATTACCTTGGATCCCAGCCCTTTGGAGCACATTATCCCCGCCGATGTATGGGAGAGCATTCAGGAGATTGATGAGCGTACGTTGCACCAGAGCCGCGCAACCAAGCAGTTTTTGGCAGATAACAAACTTACGGATTCAGAATTGCTATCGCTATCGTGGCAGAAGGTGGAGATCATCTTTGCAGATATGGAAGAGGATTACTACAATAAACGTCTGAAGTTATTGTGCTATTGCCACTTCCTGTTAAAAGACAAGTACAACCTGGATCCCTACGATATCGTTAAATTCCTTTCCCGTTATAGTTTCTTTGACGGACACGAACAGAATCGCCTGCGCAGCAGCCTAACCCGCAGGGATTATGACAGTTCCATACGGCAGATGCTGACTTATATTGGAAGACTGAATGCTCAGATTCTGGATCCAAAACCCACTAGCCCTTGGGAAAACATCTATTACAAGCGGCATATCGCTGCCGGAATTCCTTCAATGTATGGCATGTATAGAGAGCCCAAATTGGAAGCCATGGGTATGGTGTTCCGCTTGGAGAATGTGATCCGGCGCCTTTTTGAACGTAGTGTGGGACAATTGAATCTGAACTATATAAACGGGAAAACCATGCGCCGCATTGTTCGCATCTTGGAAATATACGATTATGCCATGCGACAGGAGATGGTAACCAGCGATGCCTTCAGTACAGCACTGGCTATGCTTAGCTCAGTTCAGAACATCTCGAATCTTTCCCTGGAGCAATATCTGGATATCTTCAACCTGTTGAAAGACAGTGTAAATGAACTGGCCAATGAATACTATTACCGCTTTTACGACAACCAATTATCACGGGCCAAAGCTGATGAAGACAGTCGTACCAGAAACGAGATTTTTGCCGAAGAATTCTATCGAAACTTGCTCTCAACATCCTTTCTGGTACAGGGTTTGGACAATTTTATTACCAGGATATTGGAATCCCTCACTCAGATGCGACAGCTCTTTAGCAAAGAGAACATCGTCCAACTGATGTCCTACGATCCCGATCGTCTCTTCTTCCATCTATATACTCGAAATTCCCGCATCGAAAACCAAGTGCTTTTGGGCTCCAAAGCCTTCTTTCTGAAGCGTATGCACCAATATGAATTCCCCATTCCTCCCGGTTTTGTGATCACTACTGATCTCTTTAGAAACAGAGAAATCATCAATACCCACCCGGATATCTCCAGCGAGTTTGACCAGTTATTGTGGGATAATTTACATAAGATGGAGCGTTATACAGGCTTGGGATTTGGTGATCCGCAAAAACCACTGCTCTTCTCCGTGCGCTCCGGTGCTCCCATGAGTCTTCCCGGTGCGATGGATACCTTCCTGAATATCGGCCTTACGGATGAGATAACTCTGAAGCTATCTCAACGCCCCAATTACGGTTGGACAGCCTGGGATTGTTACCGGCGCCTGATCCAAAGCTGGGGCATGGCCTACGGCATCCCCCGTGATGAATTTGACAACGTGATGATAAACTACAAGAAATCTTACGAGATACGGCAAAAAACACAATTCTTACCACAGCAAATGCGCGAGATGGTGGATGATTACAAAAAAGTCCTTTCCAATTACAACATATCTCTGGAGCAAGATCCTTACCGCCAGCTTTATAAATCCATATCCCACGTGCTGGATAGCTGGGACACAAAACGAGCCAGGATGTACAGGGCAAAGCTTCACATCGCTGAAGAATGGGGCACGGCGGTAATCATCCAAAAAATGGTCTTGGGAAACATCTCACTAAATAGCGGTACCGGAGTAGTGTTCACACATGCGGATTGGCATAAAGAGCCTGGGATTTTCCTGAATGGGGATTTTACATTATGTAGCCAGGGTGAGGATGTAGTTGCAGGCTTGGTTCATACTCTGCCAATTTCCGAAGCAGAACGCTTTCACCGCAATGGCGACGTATCTTTGGAGAAAGATTTCCCTGCTTTGTATCACAGCCTATTGCGTTATGCCAGGCAACTGATCGAAGATCACAACTACCCCCATCAAGAAATTGAATTCACTTTTGAAGGAAGCTCCGAAAAGCAGCTTTACATACTGCAGACTCGTAACCAGGTAATCCACAAAAGCCCCGAATATCAGGTGTTAGGAACCTCAGATCTGCATCTGGAAAGTCTGGGAAGCGGTATTGGCATCGGCAAAGGCGCAGTGAATGGGATTATAGTGATCAATCAAGAAGACATACACCGCTTTAAAGATCATGGAGAAGCCCTTATTTTGGTACGCCCGGATACTGTTCCGGACGATATGATGATGCTCTTTGAGTGTCAGGGATTACTCACTTCCCGGGGCGGAGTAACTTCACATGCTGCTGTTACCGCAACCCGTCTGGGCCTGATCGGAGTAGTAAATTGCAGAGATTTGGTGGTGAACGAAGAAAACTCCACGTGCAAGATTAAGAATGTGGAGTTTAAGGCCGGAGACATGATTACATTGGACGCCAATGGCGGAACCATATACTTGGGCAAGCATCCCTTGCAAAGCGTACAATCTTTGGTATAGCACAAAAAATAAAAGGAGATCGCAAGCATGAACCTCAGCTTACGAAACAAGAACCTCTTGGGTATCAATGGCTTGGGAAGAATCGGAAAGCTCGTGCTTTGGAATCAGATTCACCTGAAGTACTTCGACGGTATTGTAGTTAATTGTGGTCGTGATGTCGGGAAGACATTGGACGACTTGATCCAAGTGATCGAAACAGACAGTACATATGGTTCCATCCACAAGTTCCTCCACGGTGTGGTAGGTGGTAAAGCGGAAATCAAGATCCTGGACAAAGACAAGCCCATCCTGGAAATCGATGGTATTCCCGTTAAAGTCCTAAGAACTGCAAGAGATCCTAAAGACATCAATTGGTTAAACGAAGGCGTGAAGATTGTGGTGGATTGCACCGGTAACTTCCTGGATCCAACCATGGCCTCCGAAGGCGGAAAACCTTGCCTGCGCGGACATCTGGATGCTGGAGCTTTGAAAGTGATTTGTAGTGCTCCTTTCAAGATCAAGGGCACAGCACAGACTCCTCCCGACGCAAAGACCATGATCTATGGTATCAATCACCTGGAATTCAATCCCGCGGAACACCACATTATCTCCGCTGCATCCTGCACTACTACGGGTCTCTCCCACATGATCAAACCTCTCTTGGAAAACAACCTCACATCCAGGATCGTAACGGCTTCCATGAGCACAATCCATGCAGCTACAAACACCCAATCCATCCTGGACAGCGTACCCAAAACCGGAGCCACGGATTTGCGCAAATCCCGCAGTGTGATCAACAATATCATCCTCTCCACTACCGGTGCAGCAAAAGCCCTGGAACTCGTGATGCCAGAGATCAAAAACATCGGATTCATGGCAGATAGCGTACGCATACCCACAAACACGGTATCACTGATAAACCTGAACGTAACCTTCTATACACAGATGGACGACTTGGGTGAACCCTTGATCAACCGCAAGTTAATCAACGATGTATATGCTGCTGCTGCAAAAGGCGCTCAAAAAGACCTTTTAGTGTATAGCGAACGCCAAAATGTGTCAGCAGATTTGATCGGCAGCATGGCTGCTATCACCATAGAAGCACACGAAACTCATACCCGAACCGGTTTTATCAGCTTCCCTCCCGAAGCTCTGGCTCAACAGGGACTTAAAACCGATAAACAACTTGAAATGCCGGTTACTCATGCCAAGATATTTGGTTGGTACGACAATGAGCTTGGCTCTTATGTAAACAGTCTTTCGAGGCTGACCAACTACATAGCCGGTAAAAGCATGTAAAGATTACTAACCAACACAGGCCCGGGATCCCGGGCCTTTTCTGTATACCTACTATTCGACTTTATGCTTGACCGCATACCTGCTCTCTGTAGCGTTGCAAGCATGAAACAAGTATTGATAATCTGTACCGGAAATTCATGCCGCAGTATCATGGCGGAAGCTTTGATAAACCATTATCTAAAGGATGAATGGCAGGCATTTTCCGCCGGTACCCATCCATCCTACGTGCATCCTTATGCGATCATGGCATTGGAGGAACTGGGCATTGATGTTCATGGCTTACGCAGCAAATCCATCTCGGAGTTTTGGGATTCTGAAGACTTGGATCTCGTAATCACTGTATGTGACAGTGCAAAAAGAAACTGCCCCGTCTTTCTAAAACCCATTCCTCGCATTCATCTCAGTCTGGAAGATCCATTAAGATACGGCGTGTTGGATTTTGATGAAGCTATACTAGGCTTTCGAAAAGTACGCACTGAAATCGTGAACAAACTGCTCCCCCTGTTACAGAATTATGAGTCTCGATAAGATAAAACTGAAGCTAATATATACATCCAGACGCAACACCATATGCTATACGGCGATTGATCACGATACTCTGTCCATCAAAGCGCCCCACGGCCTATCCATGGACTACATCCAACAAGACATCAAACGCAACAGAAACAGGCTCCAACAACTCTTTGACAGCTACAACCTGGATTCCCCCTCTTTCGACTATTCTGATGGCTCGAAGCTCCTGCTTATGGGTGATGACTTTACGCTCCACTACATAGATACAGAAGAGTATATATGGTTTTTGAACGTTGATATGCATATACTGTGTGTCTCCAAAGCCCATCAGTCGCAGATAGTGGAGGTATTGAAAGACTTCTACTCCAGCCAGGCGGAATACTTGCGCAGCAGATGCCGGACTCTGGCTTCGGAACACGGCATTAAAGTAAACAGAATTGCGCTCCGCTGGACTCATAGCAAATGGGGATCGTGTTCCACTCTGGGAAATGTGAATCTTTGTAAATTCCTGATCCTGGCTCCGACAGCTATTCAGGATTACATCATTTTACATGAGTTGTGCCACTTGATACATATGAATCACTCCAGCGAGTTCTACGCTCTTTTGGGAAAAATGGATCCAGACTACAAGCTACATAGACATTGGCTGAAAGATAGGGGTAAAAGCTTAAGGATTTTCCCTCAAAACAGTTAAACAGAATCATTATGTCGGTCTCTTCGGTTCCACATATTCGTCCATGCGCTGATAACGCCAGCGCAGAAAGATACGATCCAGTAATGCCACTATGCCAAACAGCAGCATCGAGAGCAGTATTATCACAAAGATCACCGCGAAGACATGAGCCGTATGGAAGGACTTTGTTGCCCGGGTCATATAGATGCCCAATCCGGCTTTTCCCCCCAGCCATTCGCCTATCACGGCTCCCATCACGCTGTATGTGGCAGCCAGTTTCAAACCGGTAAAAAACCCAGGAAGACCAGCGGGAAGCTTCAGATATCGAAAGCACTTGTAGCCCGTTGCCCCCAAAGCCTTCATCAGTCGAAGTTGATCTACGGACACTTGTTGAAATCCCTCAAATAATCCCAAGACAATTGGGAAAAAACACACTAATATCACGGTAAAAATCTTTGCTGATACGCCATATCCGAACCAGATTATTATGATCGGTGCCACAGCAATGATCGGCACAGTCTGAGAAACCAGCAAATATGGATAGATAATCTGCTTGAACAACTTAGATGCATCCATTAAAATCGCTGTAGCAGATCCCAAGACAATGCTGATGAGCAAGCCTGTTACTGCCTCAAGCAGCGTCGGCTTCAAATGATGCCAGATCAAATCTGAATTATGAACGAAAACGTCCAGTACTGCCTTAGGTCCGGGTACTATCCAAAAAGCTATCTTTGCAGTACTGCTGACGAACTGCCATAATATCAACAGCAAGAGCAGGAATCCCAAAGGGAGAAGGCTCTTCTTCACATCTCCCCTACTTGCCTGATCTCCATTTCCAATCGCACTTTAAATCGTTCATACACTGTACGCTGCACGTGTTGGATCAAATCTCTTACATCCCTGGCAGTAGCTCCGCCCAGATTTACAATGAAGCCGCAGTGTTTATTGGATACCTGTGCGCCGCCAATTCTGAATCCGCGCAGTCCGCAATCGTCGACCAGCTTACCGGTAAAATGGCCTTCAGGGCGTTTGAACACAGAACCCGCACTGGGCATATCCATCGGTTGTTTCTCGTTTCTCATCGCATCCCATTTATCCATTGTTGCCCGAATCTCTTCCGGATCGGATACAATCAGCTGAAATACCGAACTAAGGTGGATCAGACCTCTATCCTGCAAGGCACTATGCCTATAGCTAAAAGCATGAGCTTCCTTGTTCAGATGAAGGATGGGATTGCTGCTTTGCAGGCTTTCCAAGCTGGGACTGAGGCATTTGCTGCAATACAGTACATCTTTGATCTCTCCTTCGTAAGCTCCGGCGTTCATAAATACTGCCCCTCCCACCGATCCCGGTATCCCGCAGGCAAACTCCAAGCCCGACAGCCCTTCCTTTTGGCAAAAGTCACAGAGTTCTTTCAGACTCCGCCCAGCGAATGCAGACACATAGTTCTCGTCACGTGTTATCTTATTGAAGCCTTCCATGCTTATCACCAGGCCCCGTATACCTCTATCCCCTATCAATAAATTGCTGCCCTTA
Source organism: Candidatus Cloacimonadota bacterium (assembly GCA_023228285.1). Taxonomy (GTDB): domain Bacteria; phylum Cloacimonadota; class Cloacimonadia; order Cloacimonadales; family Cloacimonadaceae; genus UBA5456. The sequence goes on from JALOBM010000022.1 coordinate 23,152, forward strand.
CCCAGGATGAACCATGGAACTTCATGCTGGAGGGCATATACCAAAAGGGATATCAGGTCACGTTGTGTGTCCGGCTTTGCCAAGACATCTGCCGGGCCTCCAATTTTGAAGCTGTTATAAGGCGCCAAGGGCTCATCAAACATCAGTTTTCCCTGTTCTGCCAGATGTTGGAACTGTTCTTTGATCTGTTTCATATTTTGCTAAAGAACCTCGTGATTTCATTAATGAGTTGCAATTCATCTTTCAATTCCAGATGTTTGCCGGGCAGTATCTCCTTGAAATATGTGCCATAGCGTTTGCGGCTTACTCTGCTATCCAGGATCAAGACAATACCTCTATCGCTTTTGGAGCGGATCAGTCGGCCGAAACCTTGCCGGATTCTCAGTAAAGCGTTTGGCAACATATAATGCATAAAGGAGTCCTTGTCTTCGCGTTCAAGCTTGTCGATATATGCCTCTACTAAAGGCTCTGAAGGTACTTGGAAGGGAATCTTGTATAGAATCAACAGCGACAAGGAATCTCCCTGCACATCCACTCCTTCCCAAAATGAAGAAGTGCCCAAAAGAACCGCATTGTTCGCCTTTTTAAACTCCTCCAGGATGCTGCTGCGGCTGCCTCCTTTACCCTGCACAAAGAGCGGCCTTTGCCCATAATACATGTCGTCAGCCACTTCATTGTACACAATATCCAAATCCCTGTAGGCAGTGAACAAGGCCATTGTGCCCACATCCACAGTCTGAAAGATCTGTTTCAGACAAGACAGTGCCTGAGGTTGAAAATATTTATCTTTAGGCTCCGGCAGGAAGCTGGAGATCAGCAATTTGGACTGCTTGTCATAATCAAAAGGAGAATCCACAAACAGTTCCACTACTTTCTTGTCCTCCAGCAAGTTCAAACCGGATTGGTTGAGGAAATAGCGGAATGATCCTCGAATGCCCAGAGTGGCTGAAGTGAAGACGATGGATGGCACTTGGGAATGCAATAGCTGTTTCAGAAAAACATTTACTTCTATGGGAGCATAGTTCAGAACTGCCGCAGGAACATTACGATCCGGGCGCGGATTGTTCTCTATCCACAAGGCAAAATTATCCAGATCCGGCTCTGTGATGTATAGCAGAACTGCTTCCATCTCACTAAGCCGCATCACAAAAGCCGAGATTGCCTCCATGTGTCGGTCGTAGCCAGCAACCTGCTTGCTTTCCAGAGAGTTTATCACGTTTTCCATGGCCTTGGCTGCTTTCAGTATCTCTTTGAAAAGCAGCAAAAACTTGCCCAGCAAAGCAAATAGATCGGTAGCCTCTGCCTTGGATTTGATGCGCAGTTTGTTGTAAGAATCTGCCGCAGCACACATTGCCGAAGCCAAGTTGAATATGTCCATCGCTGGCTTGCGCGCTTCTTCGATCACATCTTCCAAACGCTTAGCCACAGCCAGACACTGATCCTTCTTTGCTTCGGGTAGCGGACTCTTGGCCAGTGCTTTGTCCCATCCGGCCAGAAAGCTGCTGCTATGAAGCCGTGAGCTGCCCGCAATCTGGTTCATCAGAATGATCACATCTGCGTAAGATATTGTGGATCCCAGATGCTTGGAAGCTGAAGAAATCAGGTTGTGCGCTTCATCAATCACCAGATAGTGATATTCCCCCAAGCTGCTATTCTCCATTCGCATATCTGCCAATAGCAGCGCATGATTAGCTACTACCACAGAGGCATTATCGATCTCTCGACGCAAGTTCATGATGTAGCAATGGTGGTAATGCTGGCACTTACGATTCCCGCATAAATATCTGTCTGAGCATATTTTACGCCAAGTAATACTGAAGCGTCCCCGGTCAAAAGAGGAGTTTTCCGAGATGTCTCCGGTTACGGTCTGCAGCTTCCAAATGTATAGGTACAATAACGCGTGTGCATCCCAAGCACTTAGTTCCCTGCTACTCTGGTTTATTAGTTCTTCCCATCGCCTTTCACAAACGTAATTCTCCCGCCCTTTTATTAAAACCGCTTTGAAGGCTACAGGTAATATCTTCGCCAATTGCGGTAGATCCTTGTAGAAAAGCTGTTCCTGCAGGTTCTTGGTATTTGTGGATACCACAACCTTTGCTTTGCTGCGCTGTGCAAACTCCAGGGCTGGTACCAGATAGGCGAATGATTTTCCCACTCCTGTACCAGCTTCCACCACAAGATGATCCTCGTTTGTGAAAGCTTCGGATACCGCTTTGGCCATCTGAACCTGACCCTGGCGAAACTCAAAATTGGGAAACTTCTGAGCAAATATGCCATCTTCAGAAAACACAGCTTCGATCTGAGGATCAACAGTTGCAGGCAGGGCATTGTCAATCACATTGTAAAAAGGACTCTTGATACCGGAAACAGGAGGAGCTGAGATAGCAGATTGGCGTTGAAAGCGGACTATATCCTCAAAGAAGCTGGTGCTCTGGATCTGTGCCATTTTAGCAAAGGATTGAAGCCGCGCGTTCACAATCATACTGAAGTTTTGGCAGGCGTAATCTCCCAGAGCCATCAGCAATTCTCCGGTTGCTTTGGCATCAGCGTCGGCACGGTGAGCGTTTTCCAACTCTATACCAAAATGCTTTGCCATCGTTCCTAACTTGTGATTTGTGCTCAAGGGCAGATAGGTTCTGCTCAGCTCTGCTGTATCCCATGTACCATTATCTAGCGGAAAGTCTGCCAATTTGCCATAGTTATAGTTGATGAAGCCCAGATCGAAGGATACATTGTGCCCCACCACGATGTCGGAACCAACAAAGCTCTTCAATCGAGGCAATACTTCAGCAATATCTGGTGCACTGTCCACATCCTCATTAGTAATATGAGTAAGGAACATAATGAACTTCGGCAAAGCCTGACTTGGCCTTACAAATGTGTCGAATACTTCCACAGCTTTGCCTTGACGAAAGCGGATAGCAGCTATTTGGATGATCTCGTCTTTGCGCTCCGATAGTCCGGTAGTCTCGATATCCAGGGCAGTAAAATTCAGCGTCTCAGAAAACTTCATCCCTCGTCCCTGAATAGATTGTAGCGCTGCAATTTTTTAATGAGACCCTGGCGCGAAAGCCCCAACTCTCTGGCTGCCTGGGTTTGGTTCCAGTCATACTTTTCCATGCATGCAGAGATCATTTTCCGTTCAAGTTCTTCCACAGCTTCCTTCAGATTTTGCTTTGTGCTCAAGAGGTCAATTGTGCGGCTGTGCTCAAAGTGACGATGCACTTCCTCCGAGAAATCCGAGGCATGAATGAAAGTATTGTCTTCCACCAAAGTTACTGCTCGCTCAATTTCATTCTCCAATTGGCGCACATTTCCCGGAAATTCATAGTTCTCCAAGGTCTTCATGGCTTCATCTGTAAAGCCCGATACATTTTTGCCAATGCGTTTGTTGTATTTATCCAAAAAGTGGATCGCAAGAAGCGGGACGTCTCCAGGACGATTTTTTAGGGGTGGTACTTGAATGCGGATCACATTAAGCCGATAGTATAGATCCAAACGAAAATCACCTTTATTCACCTTATCCAAGAGCGGAACATTGGTGGCGCAGACCACGCGAACATTCACTTTCTCCGTCTTGGTGGCGCCAACCCGTTTCACCTCACCTTCCTGCAGGAATCGCAGCAGTTTGGCTTGAGTGGATTGACTGATGTCGGCAATCTCATCCAGGAAGAAAGTACCGCCGTCGGCTATTTCAAAGAGACCCTTCTTATCGTATGCTGCTCCGGTGAAACTACCTTTTACGTGACCAAACAGTTCACTTTCCAGCAGGGTTTCAGGCAGAGCTCCGCAATACTGAGCCACAAATGCTTTCCCAGCGCGATTGCTGCCATAATGCAAGGCTCTGGCGATCAATTCCTTTCCAGTTCCGCTATCTCCTTCTAAAAGCACTGTGGTAGGGGTGTCCTTCACCTTTTCTATGATCTCGAAAATCTTCATCATCTCCGGACTTTTACCAATTATATTGGCATATAACCTGCCTTCGTGAAGCTGTTCCCGAATGGTAGCATGTGTCTTTTCCAGATTTGCGTTGCGGATGTTCTCGATAATTACGATTATCTGATTTGATAACGCATTCAAGAGGTTGATAATGCGTTCGCTGAAGTAGCGTGAACCGCTTTTGCAGAAGAGCAATACCGCACCCAGGGTATCCTTGCGGATGGATAATGGCAACAGCAATATATTGTTGTATGATGCCGCAAAATGAGGTTGCTTGTAGTTTAGTACTTTGTTCTCCTGATGTACTTCCGCACATAGATACATGAAGCTATCATAATCCTTGTCTTCCGCCGAGAAATTCCTGAATATCTTATATTCCCAAGCATCTGGTAGATTTGCTGTACTGTGCAAACATAAAATACCGCCGTCCGCCTCCGAAATCTCTATCAAGCTAGTAAGAGATTGCTCGATAATCAGATCCAGATCTGTAATCGTATTCAGCTTCTGCGTGATCTCATAAAATTGATTGAGCAGGTTCTCTTCAAACTTCACTTCTTGCATCTGCGAGGAATATTCGCGGGAAATCCTTTGCATCAGTATGTCATTCTGTTCCAAGAGCTTTATGGAGCCATAATGCTGAATCACTTTCTTGTTGTTTTTCAATATCTGCAGAGCCTGTTCCCATTCTTCCAGATCCAACAGCACTTCGGCCAATTCGTAATTTGCCAAAGACAGCTCGTAATGACTATTTGTGGCAACAAAGCGTTTGAGTGCTTCTTCCAGATGCGTTTTGGCGTTTTCCGGATTCTTGCGTTCCAAGAGCGCACGCAGATAGTATGTCCAGCCGATTTCGAAGTCATTCTGTTGTTCTGTAGCAAGACGGAAAGCTTCATTCAGAAAATAATCCGCACTATCGGCATTATGAGTCATAATGAAGTAATAGGCCTGGTTTTGGCAGCCTTCGATAATCTTGTCCCTGGCACCAAGTGCTTTGAAGAAATCGAAACTCTCCATCAGGTAGCGGTATGCATCTTTGAACTTGTGCAGTTTTGTGAGCACCGAGCCCAGATTGCCATAGAGCTCTGCTTTGATGTATTCATCGCTCACTGAGGGTAGCATCTCCAAGCCCTTGAAATATAGGTCATAAGCCAGGTTCAACTCACTACTCTTTTCATATACTTCACCCAGGTTGTTGAAGGAGCGCAGCAACCCCTCGCCAAAGCTGTTTTCTTCGCTTAGCTTGATGGCTTTTTCATAATAGCTGATGGAGCCCTTCCAATCTCCCTTCTTGAAACTGAGTGCCCCCAGATTGTTCAGAGACGCCACAGTGTTTCGGAAGAAATTGAATTCTATAGCTGTTTCCAGGGATTTCCTCAGCGCATCTTCAGCTCTGTCGAAATCACCGTGGTCCATCATTGTAACCCCAATGTTGTTGTATATATTGGTAATATTGTATGGTTCCGAGAGCAGACGCTGTATCTTCAGAGCTTCTTCCAGATAGTATAAAGACCGGGCAGCATCACCCTTATCGTCCATCAATCCGCCCAGGTTATTGAAGCACACAGAAATACCGTTCAGATTGTAGTAGTCCTTTTCCAGGGCTAAGCTTTTTAGAAAGTATGTCTCACTCTGCTCCCAATCCCCCTGAAACATGTACAACACACCCAGATTGTTGTAGATTGCCGCCAGTCCGGCATGATCATCGGCAAGGCCGTACATAGTTTCAGACTCCTTGAATGCTTCTTCAGCTTGATCCCATTCATTGATGTAATAGTGTATTTTCCCCTTGATTTTCTTAGCTTCCGCCTGAATCAGATAGCGCTGGTGCTGGTCTTCGATGTTGCCCATGGATTGCAGCACCGTATCAAGAGTCTCAAAAGCCTCGTTGAACTCTTCGCTTTCAGTAAGGATATCTCCTTTCAGCAGTTGGATTCTGGATTTCCAGTAGGCATCAATCGTAGCAGGAGAGTATTTTTTTATGATCTCCAGGGCAAAGCTATTTGAATTCACGGCAAAAAGCGTATTAGACAGGTTGTACACAATCTCTTCCGCCGGCAAGTTGTTTTCCGTGCATATATGAAGGCATTGACGATAGTAGTCTATTGCCTTATCCTTCTGACTGATGCTCGAATAGCAGGCTGCCAGCTTTACCGTATTTTGCATCTTTTCCTGGGCATTCTTGCTAATCGAAAGAAGATAATCGTAGATGCTGATGCAGCTTTCTCCGTCTGAAATCAGCATAAACAGCTGCAACATCTCATTGAATAGAGCCGCATTGTAAGCTGCATAACGGATGTTCAAGCGCAAGAGCACCTGCGGCAACACATCGTTTTTCTTCAGATACGTGCTGATCTTCTTCAGCAAAGCGGGGGTAGAATCCGGATTCTCTTCCAGCCACAATCCAAAAGCACGTTTCTTCTGAACCACGCAAGTGTCGTTCACGATTGCCAACAAACCACGCTCCACCAAAACCTTGCTATCGGTCTTTATTCCCTTACGTCCCAATGCTTCGGAGATATCGCTCAATTTCATCCCATCCAGCGTATATGCAGTTATCAAAAGTTCCAGCTGGCTCTCACTAAGATACTGCAAGCTTTGATAGTACACTTCGTGAGGATCGTAGGTCTTTTCCAAATACAGACTCAGGTCAAAGCCACCCTTGGGTTTTTGTCCTCTCATCTCTGAAAAGATCCGTTCCAGGATCATAAGGTTACCACCGGATATTTTATGCAGAATCTCTCCTTCGGAGATATAGCTCAATCCCGCTTCGGGGAAAAGGTTGCTCAGGAGCTTTTGCAGATCCTCTGCTCCCAAACTGGGCAAGTTCTCTTCTATTGAGAAGGGGAACAGCCGCTTTTGCGAAAGAGCAACTATCTGAATCCCCGTATCTGCCGCATATTGAACCAGATACTGTAGGAAATCCCTGCTATAGGCATCCAATACATCACTATCATCCACAATCAGCACAAGAGGTTTTAGGAGGTCCCGCTTGAGCAATTGCTCGGTAAAGTAGTAGAAGAAGTCGTATTTCTTGCCGGTCAGGTATTTCGAATAATGCTCTTCAAAGAGCTCCATCTGAGCATGCTCATCCAAACCTGTCAATATACCTACCAGCTCTGTAAAATGATTGAAATACAGGGGATGAGGGCTAAAGTACACAATCTGCGCATACTTCTCTTGCAAAGCGGAGATAATTGGCGTAATGAGGTAGGACTTTCCAGAACCGGACTTGCCGGTAATCTCCATCAGGTGACTGTGACTGCTGTCTTGAATTTGTTCCAGCACGCGCGACAAATTAAAGCGCTCGGATACGAATTCATGCATCTGTTGATATAGCTTTTCAGGCATTCATCATACTCCTGAATCAGTTTGTTGACAGTACAACTGTAAAAAGAATTGACATACTGTCAAGCAAAAAAAGCCCCGCGCTTCGGATTGTCCAATTGAGACTAAGAAGTGACACCTGATAAGAAGTGACACCTGAAATGTCAAATCGTGACACCCATAAGAAGTGACACCTGAAATGTCAAATCGTGACACCCACTTGACAAAACCGCTGAAATGCCCTCAGTTTGTGACACTCTTTTGTCAAATCATCGGAGTCCGAATCTTGTTAAATGCTACGGATGACATAATCAGAGTTCTAAGTAGTGTCATGTCAAGC
>JALOBM010000095.1 GCA_023228285.1 Candidatus Cloacimonadota bacterium
GCTGGGATTCACACCTTTTTATGAAGGAGGTTACAATGCCAAATCGTGACGGTACCGGACCTTTGGGAGATGGGCGTTTAGGCAGGAGAATGGGTAATTGCTTCTTTTCCCGCAGTACGAACCTGAATGCGCCAGACACCGGGAACTACTACAGTCGGGGTTTTACCAATATCGTAATATCTCTATTTGTAAACATCGTTAGACATCTTTTAAACAGAAAATCAATAACCAGGAGGTAAACATGCCAGGTTTCGATGGAACAGGACCCTTTGGAGACGGACGTCCCGGAAGAGGACTAGGTCCCTGTGGTCGTTTTGATGGCTTCCTAGCTAGCGGCGGCTATGGTCGCGGCAGAGGACGTCGTTTTGGTGGAGGTTTTGGATACCGTTATCGTGTAGGAGCATATCCTGTACAAACCAATTACGCGTATCGTGAACCTATTTATAGCTACACAAAGGAAGACATGCTAGCTCAAAAAGCCGAAATTGAGAAGCAGTTACAATGGCTGAACGAGCAATTATCCCAAGAGGATAAAAGCTAGTTTGCTTTGAGCATAACATCCCATGTATTCGAGGAGGTAAAACATTGCCTCCTCGAAAATTTATGCTCGATGGAAAGTATTGATCTGAAATCCTGCCGTGCTTGCGCATTGTGCGATTCGCGAAAGCATGTGCTTGCTGGTGAAGGTAATGCGCATGCGAGTATACTTCTGATCGCTCAGGCTCCAGGTGAATTGGAGGATGAATCTGGCAAGATGTTTATGGGCCCAAGCGGTGATGTATTTTGGTCCATTATCAATGCAATAAATGCATCTCGAGAAGACTTTTATATGACCAATTTGCTAAAATGCAGATTACCGAAAAACCGAAGGCCCAAACAGACAGAAATAGCTGCTTGCTCAAAGCATTTGGAGCAAGAGTTGAATATGGTATCACCTACAGTAGTGTCGCCTTTGGGCTATTATGCCTGCAAGTATATCTTTGAGACGCGAAAGATCGGCAGATTCGATAAATCGGAATACCCATCATTTATTGGGAAAGCGTTTGTTTGCCAGGATTTCATCGTAATCCCCCTCAGCCATCCCACATCACTAATACACCATCCCGAATACCGCAGTCAAGCGCAGATAAACTATTATCGGGCTTTCCGTCTGGAGCCCTGCAAATGGTTCAGTTTGTGTCCCGTTCGCGCTCTTACCCAAGCTGGACGCATTGGATATTTTTGGACAGATCATTATTGCCTTAATAAATGGCAGGAATGTGAACGTTATAAACTGGAAGCAGGGGGCATCGCTCATGCTGATAATATGCTTCCTGATGGCAGTTTCATTGTCGCAAAAAGCCCTTGATATTTGGAGTTAACATGAAATATCTATTTGGACCGGTTCCTTCACGCCGTTTGGGCATATCATTGGGCGTGGATTTGGTGCCTCACAAAGTCTGTAGTCTCGATTGTGTTTACTGTGAAGTAGGCAAGACCACTCTGCTTAGTATAGAGCGTCGGGAATATGTTCCCATCGAAGAAGTGATAGCAGAATTGGATGCTTATTTGGCAAACAAACCCGAGCTGGATTTCATTACTTTTTCAGGCCAAGGTGAGCCTACTCTAAACAGCGGGTTGGGACGAGTGCTGGACCACATCAAAGACAATTATCCCATATATAAAGTAGCGATACTTAGCAATGGCACCATGTTCTGGGATGCACCTCTGCGAAAAGAAGTAATGAGGGCGGACGTAATATTACCCGATCTTGATGCTGTATCGCAAGATGTGTTCGTGAAAATCAACCGACCTCATGCAGGATTGGACATTTCTAAAGTGATTCAGGGGCTGAAGGATCTCAGGTCAGAGTTTTCAGGAAAGATCTGGATGGAAGTATTTTTGGTTCCTGGAATAAACGATAGTCCAGCAGAATTGGAGCACATCAGAACAGAGCTTCTTGCCATTTCTCCGGACAGAGTTCAGTTGAACAGCCTCGATCGTCCCGGTACGGAAACCTGGGTAAAAGCCATACCACGATCCAGACTTCTAGAGATAGTCGAATACTTCAAACCTCTGGTGGTGGAAATAGTCGCCAATCCACGGAGTCGCAAGACCATTCCCAGTTTTAGCACTAGAATTGAGCAGCAAATACTCGCTACGATCAAACGTCGCCCCTGCACGGATCAAGATCTCTGTCAGATTCTTTCACTGCATAAAAACGAACTGAACAAATACCTTAGTGTACTGCTGGAAACCAATCGGATAGAATCAATCGAGATGGAGCGGGGTAACTTCTTCAAGATCAAAAAGTGAAAATGGAAAACCCGAAAGCTGTGTAACCTCCGGGTTGTATGTATCCAGCTTACTTCATCAGAGTAATCCTGCGCAGATAATGATTTCCTTCGACAGTCAAGCGCAGGTAATACATTCCGCTGGGAAGAGTATTGCCCCTGTCGTCACTACCGTCCCAGATCAATTTGTACCAACCTTCTTTCTGCTCGGTATTTAGCAAATTCCGCACTCTCTGCCCACGGACATTGTATATATCCAGAGATACGTTACCGGATTTCCCCAGTCCGTAGATGATGTTGGTATCTGGATTGAAGGGATTGGGATAGTTTTTATTAATTCCGCTAATCGGGGGGGATGGCGGGAATTACACCAATATTGTCCTCAAGAAAGATGTTCACAGGTCCGAAGAAATCGCTGTAGCCATCATAATCCACGCTCTCCAGCCAGTAATAATAGCGTATTGGGGCAAGCTTTTCCTTGTCGACCCAAAGATAGCTTTGCATTTGGGAAGTGTTGGTGGCAGAGATCATATCGCTAACGGATATGGCTTCTTCCCAATTGCTTACTGTAGCGCGAAAGATCTGAAAACCCATCACATCTGTCTCAGATTGAGTTACCCACTGTAGTTGAACATGGTTCTGAGGATTGAGCGATACTGTGAACGAAGAGAGTTCCACCGGTAGCGTTTGACCACCCGTCAGTCCGATTTTGAAAGTTTCCTTGGCATTGTTTTTGCGGCATCCGGGAAAGTATAGGTAATCTCCAGGATTCGGGGATTGTCAGGGGTGAAATTCCCGGTAATACCGAGTAGCGCCTCCCACGAATATTGCAGGCTCCTGCGTAGTCCAATCGAAATTCCCGTCGTCTGCAGCAGTCCAATAGAAGTGTATGGTTTTCTCGCGGTTTTCTACGATGGGATCTTCTATGTATCCATTAATAGTCCACTGTCTGCGCACATATTCGGGAAAGATATCCGGGGTAACTGCTGTTGATGCGCTGAAGCTCGAGATCGGGTTTGTATCTCCGGATATTACCAGATTGTTAGCTGTTGGCGAACTGTAAGCATTCACTGTAGGGGCATCTGTTCCGGTAAGTGTCCCGTTGGTAATCGTAAGCGTACCTTTGATGGTAATCGGAGTTAGGAACTCCACTCCCTCTGGGTTGTTGATTTCAACATCCTGCAAATATCCATCTTCCATGTTTCTCAAGTACTGTTTGGCATCTCCCGCAAAAGCAATGCCGGAGCTTGTACCGGAAATGATGGTGCCCGTGTTGAAGAGGTTACCATACATTGTCACAGTACCGTTATTCACAAATGTGGCATTATACCCAATCTCGAAAAGTGCCTTATCAGTGGGATTATCCGGATTACTCGGGTTATTGGTGTTTACTGTTATGCTACCGTTATTTACTAAGTCCTCATCGGGATCAATCCCGTTTTCCACGCTGAACCTGTTCCCTCCATCGATTTCTATGGCTCCACCTGCTTTTATCACCATCTGATCCACATCAAGGCTTATCTCATTCATAGCAATGGTGACTCCACTAGATACTATTATCCCAAATGAGTTACTCATATCGGGATAAAGCCATGACAGCTGATTTCCTTGAGCGACATAACTGATAGCATTTGTAGACTCCAGCCAGTTATTAGGATTTGACCAGTGGTTGTTCTCGGTGCTTAGCGGATCTGCAGTCTTATAGTAGAATTGCTGAATATTGGCACTTGGGATAAAACCGATGCCAACACAATATACATTCGGGTAATTGATTTCTGACCAATTCCATACAAATTCCAGATCCCAGTTTTCATATCCCGGTTGAGTGCTGGTGGTTCCTTTCATATCAGTCTCGGATCTTGCCATTTCAGGCAACAGGCTTGCGACTGGTGTACCGTAAGGATCAAGGACTGTTGCAGAGCTGAGATAATAGCTATTCTGTACGGAGGCAGAGCCCGTATAACCTCCCAAGCCGGGAGGGAGCTTACCATCAACTCTACCCGCTAGACCACCAATTCCGCCTTCTCCTACTCCGGAGATACCCTGCTGTACATTACCAGTGGCATAGCAGCGTAGAATAGCTCCGTCTATGGTGCAGCCTGCCAAGCCGCCCACGCGGTCTCCACCATGTACATTCCCAAGGTAAAGCAATCATAGGTAATTCCAGTTTCATTACAGCCCCCTAAGCCTCCATACTTTATGCTATAAGGGTTCCCATTATCATCTGGGTTAATCCCATTGTGTGATGGATGGATGGAATTTACAGACACGTTTGCCCAAGAGTAGCGTATCGCTGGAATTCGTTGTTTACGGTCACTGTTATTGGCTTCTACCAAACCACCGGTGGCGCCTAAGCCGTTAACTACTGCCGGACCATCTACATCGATGGCGGCGAAGCATTTTGTGACAAAAATTCTCTGGGTTGCTCCTGATGGAATCATCACTTTACCTACCAAGCAAATACTAATATCAGAATATCTGAAAGTGAGGTATATCTGAGTGTAGAATTTGTACAGCGGGGACACGAGTGGAATTAGGTTGAACGGGAATGCTATCAACTAATAATTATTATGTTTGAACACAATGACAGCAGGAGGTTTTTGGAATTAAGAATAAAAGAATACTCAGTACAAATATGTGCGAAATTCACAACGCGCAAAATTGTTCGGCTTGAATATTCTGCGGTTTTCTATCTGGGTTTCAAGCCTAAATGCGGAGTTTTACTCTGCGTATTCGTGTCGTATTCTGTCTTTATGATGGAGGATCTTTTTCCGCAGGCGGATGCTATCCGGAGTGATCTCCAGCAGCTCATCGTCTCCGATGTATTCCATTGCTTGTTCCAGGCTGAAGATGCGCGGGGGGGCCAATTTAACGGCATCATCTTTACCGGCAGCGCGGTTATTGGTGAGTTTTTTCCCTCTACATACGTTGATAACCAGGTCTTTCTCTTTGCTGTGTTGACCTACAATCATCCCAGCGTACACTTCTGTATTGGGATGGATGATGAAGTATCCGCGAGCCTGAAAGCTGTTCAAAGCGTAAGCTGTGGCGACGCCATTCTCCAAAGCTATCATCGAACCATGGGCATTTCCCGAGATTTCTCCTTTGAAAGCTTCATAATCCAGGAAGCATTGGCTCATGGTTCCGGTACCTCTGGTTATGGTCATAAATTCATTCCGGCAACCGATCAGGCCGCGTGCGGGAATCTTGAATTCCAGCCGTGAGTATCCTTCCAGCGGGGGTTTCATGCTGATCAATTCGCCTTTGCGGCCACCCATCAGGTCTATCACAGGGCCTACAAATTCCTCCGCTACATCCACCATTGCCAATTCGATGGGTTCCATCAAGGTTCCATCTATTTCTTTGTACAATACCCTGGGTTTGGATATCTGGAATTCATAGCCTTCCCGGCGCATGTTTTCCATCAGGATCGTAAGCTGCAATTCCCCTCTGCCTTTCACGGTAAAAGTATCGGTGGAATCTGTCTTTTCCACTCTCAGGGACACATTAGTCTGTATTTCTCTTTGTAGGCGTTCCCAGATCTTGCGAGAAGTAAGCCATTTTCCGCTTTTTCCCATAAAGGGGGAATCATTGACGATAAACTCCACTGCAATTGTTGGTTCGTCTATGTCGATTCCTTTTAGGGGAACCAGACAATCGGGAGCAGATACAGTTTCCCCGATGTCGATTTTGTCCAGCCCGGCAATGGTAACGATGTCACCGGCACGGGCCGATTTCACTTCCTTCTTGCGCAGTCCCTCATAGGTAAACAGAGCCATAACCTTATACTGGATTTGTTTTCCCTCTCGCCCCAGCAAGCAGACTTCATCTCCGCTGTGCACTACTCCGCTGTGAATCTTGCCGGTACCCAATTTACCAAGGTATTTATCGTATTCTATAGCAGAGATCAACAACTGAAAAGGAAGCTTGGGATCACCCTGTGCATCAGGTACTTCCCGGATTATCATGTCCAAAAGCGGGAGGATGTCTTTGGGGGTATCAGCCAGATCATTCACAGCGTAAGCATCCTTACCGGAGGCATAGATTACCGGGAAATCAAGTTGTTCGATGGAAGCGTTCAAATCCAGAAACAGCTCAAAAACCATATCCAGCACATCATGTGCCCGGGCATTGGGACGATCGATTTTATTGATGACAACGATGGGCTTTAGCCCTAGTGCCAGCGCATTACGCAACACATACTTGGTCTGTGGCATAGGGCCTTCAAAGGCATCAACCAACAGCAGTACACTATCTACCATCTTCATGATGCGTTGCACTTCGCCGCCAAAATCGGAGTGGCCGGGAGTGTCTACCAGATTAATCTTGTATCCTTGATAGGTGAAGGAGGCGTTTTTTGAGAATATAGTGATGCCGCGTTCCTTCTCGATGTCATTCGAATCCATCACTCTCGTAACAACATTCTCGTTGTTTCGAAACAGTCCTGCTTTGCGCAGGATGGCATCCACAAGTGTCGTCTTGCCGTGATCGACATGAGCTATGATGGCTAAGTTCTTTATTTTTCGCATTTTTATCCTTTATTACCGTACGAATAGTGATCATGAATTCAGATTGGGCGCATCCGTCAAGAGTTGTGTTTACATGTTAATCGTATGCGCCTTACATTCTGAGAGACTCTTTTGAATGGCACGCAGATGACACAGATCGAGCGAACTTGTTATTAGTTTACTAATCTTTCCCAGTAGCCCAAGTGATTGAGAGGCAGTAAAATAACTCAAAATACTTCTTGACAAAAACACCTCGTATATTATTGTTGCT
>JALOBM010000023.1 GCA_023228285.1 Candidatus Cloacimonadota bacterium
AAACTCCACCTCCTTTATCCCATAGGCTGGATTAACCATCGTTCTGTATGACAATAACTTATCCATCGTTCTCCTCTGTACTATCTTCAACGGACTTGCCTGTATACTTAAAAGGGTGACTCTCCAAAAGTGTCTTAAAAGTGCTTCAGAATTGTGATACGCTCCTTCTCCCTGTCTTGAAAGCGTTAATCACTTCTTCATCATCCCTTAATCAAGTCTTAATTATTAACGCTTAATTAAGGCTTGATGAACGCCTGATTAAGACTGTGAAGAGGGGAAGGAGGACACAAAAAAGCGCATCGAGGTGATGCGCTTCATAAGAAGTTCTGTGTTATTTAGGCCAATCCGGGAATAGCACCGGAGATCAAGAAGCATGCAGCGAAGGCAACGATGGCATAGAGTTCCGGAAACACTCCGAGGATGAGTGTTTTGGAAAATACATCATTACCAGAGCCCAAGCTTTCGATGCCATTGGCAACAATCTTTGCTTGTTGGATGGCAGAAATCATTCCCACGAATCCCATGATCAGACCGGCCCCAAAAATGGCGCTGGCTTGAAGCATGTTTATCTGAGGAGTGATGTGACCATTCAGAATGAAGAATGCTCCAAATCCGTAGAGACCCTGTGTGCCGGGCAATGCGGAAAGGATCATACAGTTTGCGAAAATATCATCGCGCTTTTTCATGGCACCAACTGTTGCGCTGCCACCGATAACCGTTCCCATAGCGCTGCCGATACCGGCGAGAGCGACCATCAGGAAGATTCCGATCCAGGCAAGGAAAAAAGCCAAATTTCCGCCCGCCATGGCAGTCACTGTGGTTTGAGCTACTGTGTTTAAGGTATCCGGGTTCATTAAACCTCCTATAAATTTACCTTAGTATTCTTTGAAAATGGTTTATACTCCATGCCGGGTCCTTCGAACGCGGCGTTCTTAAAGAATTCAACGAATGTGAGACGTAATGGATGCACAAAGCCGGAAAGCGCGCCCAACGCCAGGTTTAGGGAGTGGCCACATAGCATGAAGATAATGAATATCGCAGGTCCGACAATCGGAATACCGGACATCTGGGCACCGATGCTATTTACCACGAAACCAAGTATTGCACTGGATACACCAAGTGCGAAGAGGCGGATATAGCTGAGGATATCTCCAAAGAACCCGGTTACAATGTTGTAGAGCAACCAAAGACCGCCTGCAATGTTTACAAGCGGGTTTTTCCCCGGCTTGTTGAAGAGTAGGATCAGAGCCAAACCGACCCAGATGGGGTATTTCAGATATGGCTGAACTGCAGAGATATCCGTTCCCAGCTGTTGAGCGCCATAAACTGCGATTGTCGCAATAAACAGAAAAGTACCAAAATTACTAAGTCCGTGAACAGGGCCGGATTGATGAATCTTCTTGATGGTAGCTATGGATATTCCGAACAGGATCTGGATTACACCCAGCAGTAGAGCGAAATTGAAGATCTGGTCATTGTTCCGGATCAATATCTTTTCTCCGATAGCAGGGATCTCTTTCAGGTCATAGCCCAACATTGAGCCCATCACCCAACCCATTATGATGGAAGATATTCCAAAGAACATCCCCAGTGTCAACATTCCCTTTATGGTATTATCCTTGATCTTTGCTCTTAAGACAAATGTAATGATGATCAGAACTATGCCATAAGCGATATCGGCGTTACAGAAGCCATAGAAAAGCATGAAGAAGGGTGCCATAAAGGGAGTGAGATCAAATTCATTGTATTTGGGCAGCATATACATCTTTGTGATGGGTTCAAAGAGACGATTGAACCAGTTGTTCTTGAGGCTGATCGGCGGGTTATCATCTTCCTTTGGATCTATCTCGAAATGAATAATATCCTGCGTTTTTACAAATTCCTTCATGTCTGCTTCTTTGCTAACCGGAATCCAGCCGCTAATGATGCGCAAATGGTCGTCGGCTTCACTGAGAGCTTGTAGACTGGCATCTTCATAGGCATACTCGTTGCTAATCCGTTGTATCTCTTTTTGGAATACCTCTGTGGCGACTTTCGCTATGGAACTGAAATACTCATCTATGGCGGCAATGCGATTGTCGCAATCATCTTGTTCTTGTTCCAGTTCAAACAAGCTTCTGTTGTGAAACGAGAATCTGTCTGCTTCGAGAGTGGGAGCTTCTCCTAGATGTAATAGTAAGAAATATAGAATCCCGGATCGTTCGCTGATGATGTGGATACAATGTTCCTGTTGCCATTCTGGTTTGAAGTGGTTTTTCAGACATTGATAGAATTCCAGTCGCACACCATTATCCAGTAGCTTTCTAGCCAATTCATATTCGAAGTGTCCCCATGGTTGAAGATCAAAAATCTGCTTACGCAGAACTTCGCGTTTGCGTAGCAAGCTGTCTTTATCCTCACGGGCTTTATTGATTTGATTCAAAAGGGCCTTGGTGGGCAGGTTTGTGGTGGTTTTACTCTCGCTATCCTCAATCTTGGACAGGAACTTCAGAGCTTCGCTGTAATCATCCAGCAAATCCCTGTTTTGAAGAAGGGTTTCAGACTTTTCGTCTGTAGAGCGAATGATGTGTACCATGCCCAGTTCCTGCAGTCTCGAAAGAAAACCAGGATACTCTCTATGATAGAGTACGAAGGTATATTTCTTCATTTTCTCGATCATTTGAGTTCCTCCAGTCTGTCCTTAAGGATTTTCTGCGCTGCCTTACTAAGGTTTTCTTCGTCTTCTAAAAAGCGCTTAATTTTCAGGATTCCTTCTTCAAAAGCTGGAATCTGCACTTTTTCATAGAGATTAACCTTCTGTGTGGTCTTCTTCCTTACTTGTTCCAAGATATGCATCTTGCGGATAAAGAATTCCCGCTCAATCTGAAGACGGGAGAGATCCTTCAATAGCACTATGCCGTCCAGATACCAACTGGGAGCGGTGAACAGATTGAAGTCTTTGATCTCGTAACTGATATCTTCCAGGAGTGGGGTTTTTACTCCAGCGATTTTACGGGTTTTGATCTGGACTTCTTTCACAGAGATCAGATCCGGATCAAACTCGCCCCAGAGTTTCATGAAGACATCCAGTTCCTGCGTACGTTGGCGGATCTTTTCATCCAGTTCAGCAGCTTTATCGCGTGCTTTCTTTACTTCCACCCGCAGGGCCGATTCCTTGTTCTTCAAGGTTGGCAGCGCTTTCTGCCTTACTCCCAGCTGTTTGATGAGTTGTAGCTGAGAGATTTTATTGTATTGAAATTTCAGATTCATGCCTTCTTCCAATAGATACTCATGAATTCGTCTTTAATTCCAATTTCCTGCTTGCTAAAGTATTTCTGGAAGAGAGTCCAGGCCGTATCAAGCATGGTGTCTGTATCGATGTTTACGTCTATTGCCAAAATCTCATTGGAATACTCCTTGGCAAAATCCAACACACGCTCGTCATAATCCGAAAGGTCAAAGCCATTTTCCAGCTTGGTCTTGGCATTTGCCGCATCAGCATAGAGGCGAACAGCAGTGTTCATCACTTGCGGGTGATCGGCTCTCGTCTTTTTGCCTATAACAAGTTGCTTCAAACGAGAGAGAGAGCGGAAGGGATCAACGATGGTTTTGGAAATGTCTGTATCGCGCTTTAGGAAAAGCTGTCCTTCAGTAATATAACCTGTGTTATCCGGGATGGCGTGAGTGATGTCGCCTCCGGAAAGGGTAGTTACTGCGATGATCGTTATCGATCCACCACCCGGGAATTGCACTGCCTTCTCGTAGAGCTTGGCCAGATCACTGTAGAGCGAACCAGGCATGGAGTCCTTTGACGGGATCTGATCCATACGGTTCGACACTATGCTGAGAGCATCGCAGTAGAGGGTCATATCGGTAAGCAACACCAATACTTTCTCATTGTTCTCTGTGGCAAAGTATTCAGCGGCAGTAAGTGCCATATTCGGTACTAAAAGACGCTCAACAGTGGGATCTTCGGTAGTGTTCACAAAGGAGATGATGCGGTCGATTACACCGGCATTTTCAAAGGCGTGTTTATAGAATAGATAATCATCGTTCGAAAGACCCATACCACCAAGGATGATTTTATCGCTTTGAGCACGCAGAGCAACCATCGCCATCACTTCGTTGTAGGGTTGGTCGGGGTCGGCAAAGAAGGGGATTTTTTGTCCGGTAACCAGGGTGTTGTTCAAGTCTATGCCGGCTATACCGGTGGCAATGAGCTCTGAGGCTGTTTGCGGCGAACTGGGTTCACTGAAGGTCCGCCAATTTCTATCTCTTGACCTTGAACTTCAGGGCCACCATCGATGGGGTCGCCATAAGCGTTGAAGAATCTGCCTGCAAGTTCCGGGCCTACTCTCAGGGAAGGGGCTTTGCCGAAGAATACTACTTCGGCGTCTGTTCCGATACCTTCAGTACCAGCGTAGATCTGTAAGGTTACATTGTCATCTACGATTTTTACGACCTGAGCCAGGCGTCCGGCAACAGTCGCTAGTTCCTCGTTTCCTACTCCCGTGGCATGAACTGAGCAAGTTGCTTTTGTGATCTGGTTTAGCTTGGTGTATATCTTCTGAAATGCTTGTGTTGCCATTATTTTGCGCTCCTTTCATCAACTGCTTTGTGAAGCTCTGCTTCATAACCCTTGAAATTGCTGCTATCAAACTCCACATAGTTCATTTGTTTGCAGATGTTTATTAGCTTCACATAATATGGCATTACTTCTTCGAAGGATTCAAATACGAAATCCTTGGCACAGATATCCAGAATGAGTTCCAACATGTATTTCTGGCGGGGCATGGGAGTGGAAGAATCCACTGCGTCAAATCCATCCTGCTGTAGGATTACTCTGTCTACCATCTCACTCTTCCAGTATTTGTCGTGGTAAGAAAGCGGTACGCCGTCATCGCCCAGAATGTTTATCTGTTCCTGAGCTTCACGACCGCGCAAGAGAAGGTCTTTGGCGTGTAGTACATCTTCTACCCAGGTAGGATGGACATTTTGGTTCAAATACTCCATTACTTCGGGATATTCCAAATACTTACTGTAAGAATCTATGGGGTCCACAGCTGGATAACGTTTGCTGTCTGCACGGGCTTGGGACAGTGCATAGAAACACCGAGCAGCTTTCTTCGTGGATTCTGTAACAGGTTCTTTAAGGTTTCCACCAGCGGGAGACACGGTTCCAATGAAGGTGATCGAACCGGTTTCTCCGCTTTTGAGGTGTACAAAACCAGCTCTGGAATAGAATCCGGAGACTATGGCGGGAAGGTCCATGGGGAAAGCATCCGGGCCAGGAAGCTCTTCCATCCGGTTACTCATTTCACGTAATGCCTGCGCCCAGCGGGAAGTGGAGTCAGCTAAAAGCAGAACTTTCAAGCCCATATTACGATAGTATTCGGCGATGGTCATAGCAGTGTAAACTGAGGCTTCACGAGCCGCAACCGGCATATTTGACGTATTACAGATGATGATGGTGCGCTCCATAAGCTTACGGCCAGTACGAGGATCGTCCAGTTCGGGGAATTCCACAAACATTTCCACTACTTCATTGGCGCGTTCTCCACAGGCGGCAAAGATGATCATATCTGCGTCTGCGTTCTTGGAAATTGAGTGTTGCAGCACGGTTTTGCCCGCGCCGAAAGGACCAGGAATAAAGCCAGTTCCGCCTTCAACCATTGGGTTCAAGGTATCCAGAGTACGGACTCCGGTTTCCATCAATTTGAAAGGACGTGGTTTTTCGACATAGCTTTTGATGGGTATCTTCACCGGCCAACGCTGGATCATGTTCAGATTAATATCATTGCCCTCTTTATCGGTAATGGTGGCGATGGTATCGGTAATCTTGTATGTACCTTTTGCAGCGATCGTCTTGATCTTGTATTCGCTGCTCAGACCGAAAGGAACCATTATCTTGTGGGATATCCAGGTTTCAGGTACACTGCCCAACCAGTCCCCTCCGGATACAGTATCGCCTTGTTTAGCAATGGGAGTAAACTCCCAGGTGCTTTCTTCATCCAGAGGATCAGTGTATTCGCCACGAGTGAGAAAAATGCCTTTCATCTTATTGAGGTCGTTCTGCAATCCATCATAGTTTTTGGAGAGCATTCCGGGGCCTAATTTCACTTCCAGCATGTGCTCAGTGAATTCAACTTCATCTCCGGGACGCAAACCGCGAGTACTCTCAAACACTTGAGTATAAGCGGTATTACCAAGCACTTTAATTACTTCTGCCATCAGTTTCACACCACCCAGATTGATGTAGCAGATCTCGTTTTGGGATACCGGACCTGATACTTCCACCTGTACGAGGTTTTCGATAATCGCTTTCACTATACCTTTGGTCATCGTGATACCTTCTATTTTTGCTTTATTTTTATACTGAAATCTTCAGGGAATTCAAAGCTGTTTTCCAGCTTGTTCAGTGTGTCGTGAAATACTTCTTTGCCCAGTTCAGTGTCTGCTTTCAGCCATCTGTAAATGATGCGAAGCTTACTGTAATAACCCAATAAACGATCCACATTGAAGTAATCGAAGAAGTTCTGCTCGTCGATCCATTTATTGCGCAACACATCATAGCCCCGTTCCCGGTAGAGGATGTTATTTTGTTCCCAAATCCGCTGTAGAGCATCGAAAAGAGGATGCTCTTTGCCTAGACCGAAGTCTGCTGCATGACTATGAGCCAGTTGTTTTACGGTATCGTCATCTCCAATCAGGTATTTGGCATAATCCAGCTCATGATTGCGTCCGTTAATTGCCGCAAGGATGTTTTTGATGTTACGCTCCAGTTCAAACCAATCCCGGATGAAGCGATTGGAGTGATGGGCACAGAAATTGAAGAAGCCGCGTAGCATTGTATGCTCGGCAAGCAGGAAGGAGGGTAGATCTTCAGGCATCAAAAACTCGGAAACAGAATCCAGAACAAATTGCGGTAGGTGCTGATACTCTGATGGCGTCTCCAAATTGTTTCTCTCCAAACGGTGCTTTACAAAAGCGATGAATTCCTGCCAGTATTCATTGGAGTATAGTCCTTCGGAGTCGAAATCATGGTCATGATGGTAGATGGTCTTCAATAGATTTGCGAGATCTTCAGGCAAGTGTAAGATATTTATCAGTTGATAATCTCCTTCGCTTAGTTGAGCCTTCGCTTCATCCCGAAACTGAGCAGGACTATAGGCCAGTTTACTGTCCTCCATCGAGATGGAAGGTAAACCGGCAATAAAGTAGTAATACTGCTTTGCCATAATCAACTATTGAAGAGGATCTTGGCTGTGCGGGGTCTTAAATAACTTTTGAAAAGCTCAGCGAAATCCTGATCGGTAAAACTGAGCTTGTAGCTGCCGTCCTGGGGAGAGATGCAGAAGCCAGCTTTTAATTGAGGAGAAAAGTCAATTTCTATCTTGTTGTCGAAGGCAGTCTTCAAAGAAGCAATAAAGCCTTCATCCAATTTGCCCTTCAAGCTCTCAGCGAGAGTAAGCGAAGCGTCCTTTTTCCAGTCTGAAATGGCTTCGCAGATCACACTCTTTACGAACTCCGGATCTTCAAAACTCTGTTTGCTACCCTTGTCAATGCTGGCTGATAGAACAAGATCAATAATCTTCTGTTTCAGAGAACTGATGGTGTGATTTGCTGCCATCTTTAGATCCCCTTCTGCGTTCTTCTGAAGCTCGGAGGCCTTCTTTTCGGCTTCTGCAATCATGGCTTCAGCTTTATTCTTGGCCTCGGATACCAATTTCTCAGCATCTACTCTGGCTTTATCTAATATCTTTTCTGCTTCGGCATTGGCTTTACCAACGCCTTCTTCATACACTTTGCTCAAAAGATCTTGCAGCTGGTCGTTCATAGCTAATAATCTCCAGTTAATTCACTTTTAAACCTTGATAAGTTTCTTCGTCTTTTTTGTCAATGAGATTTACAAGTACATGGATGATGTCTGAAGTAACAGCATTGTCGTAATCCTCACTGCATAGTTCACCTAGCTGATATCACGGCTGCGAAAGCGCTTGGAAAAATTCGATATAAAAATATTCATTTCTCGGAACAAGAAGGCTGTCTCATTCATCTGGAGCAGCCCTCAAGTTCGGGATTTATGAAAGCTACTTCTTTAAATGTTCGTGCAGGAAATCGTGATAGTCCTTATTTTTGAAGACCAGTTCGTCATGACTGCCTTTGTGAGCGTTTCCTGCAGCGTCTATATACAAAACACTATCAACATAATGTAAGGTTGAAAGTCTGTGAGAGATCACTATGGCACCGGTATTGGGATAATCACTATTGATGGCTTGCCACAGCTTTTCTTCGTTCTCGGCGTCCAACGATGCCGTATATCATCCAGAATCAGTAATTGTGGCCGCTTGATCAGTGCCCGGGCAATGGTGATGCGTTGTTTCTGCCCACCGGAGACACTCAATCCGCGTTGACCTACTGGGCTTGCATCCCCCAGAGGGAAATGTGCCATTTCATCCTCCAGTTGAGCTGCTTTGAGCGCAATCTGATACTCGCTTTCGCTTGCGTTTTCATTACCCATCAGGATGTTTTCCTTGATACTGCCGCTAAATAGCGATGGCTCTTGCGGAACATAAGCCACTATGTTTCTTAGGGACCGAATGTTTACTTCTTCCAAGTCGATGCCGCTGAAAGATATGGTTCCTGAATCCGGTTTCACCAGGCCCAGAACAAGATTCGCAATAGTGGTCTTGCCACTGCCGGTAGCACCTAGTATCAACATCTTCTCACCGGGTCTCAGTTCGAAAGAAACATTATTTATTATGCTTCGTTCTTTTCCCGGATAGATGCAGTTTACATTATCAAAGCGCAGACCTCTAAAGTCATCAACCTCTTGTCCCAAGTTATCATCTTTATTGAACGTAGGATGGTCTTTCATTTCATCCAGGCGGTCGATATTCACAAAGGCCTGTTTACCGGAGACAAAAAGCTGAGGCAGATCCAGGAGCGGGTAGATCATCATTGAAAGATAAGTATAGAATAGGAAGAAGGTACCTACGGTTATTTCTCCCTTCACTGCCATCCATCCGCCGAACATGATCACCCCGATCTGGGCGAAGTAATCTATATATTGGTAGATCAGAGACAGCACGGCATTCAGTCTTACCACGCTCATTTCGGTATCGAAACGCCTGGCCAAGGCCCCATCAAAGAAGCGGTTGTACTTCTCTTCGCTAACAAATGATTTCACGATACGAATGCCGGAAAAGCTCATTTCCAGCTGATTGTTGATATTGGAAATGGCTCTTTGATTCCGTTCAAAGTTCGTGTATAGTTTCTCGCTGGTAAAGTAGAATACTATAATCATCAAAGGTAACGGAGCTATGGAGAGCAAAGTGAGTTTTACATTGACGCTGAACATTACCACCAGGGAAAACAGAATCATCGAAAACGAGTTCAGAGCACGGAAGATGCCGCTACACAAAAACCAGGAGATCTTGGGATAATCCGAAAGATCATCGGTCAATCTGGTTACGATGTCTCCAGTACGGAACTTTTGGAAGAATCGGAAGTCCTTACGACTGATGAAATCGAAATATAGCATCCTGAGTGCGTGTTCAAAGCGCAAGTTCACCCAAGCTCGAATGCAAGGATAGAATCCGGTGAAGAACTGTGCGACACCGATGGCCAGGAAAAACACCAGAACCTTGTTTACTTCTATCATCGGGGCTGGATATTTATCGGGATTGGCCAGGACATCCCTCAACAAGTCTATCATGCGCTGGAAAGCAATGGGATAGGCAATGGAGACGGCTGAGGAGACCAGAGTAAACACAACCATGATCAACACAAACCAGATCTGCGCTTTGTACTGCTTCAGTATCCATTTGATGTGCTTATTCATCTTTGCCTCCCAACAGCTGCAGTTCCACCAGTCTGCGATAGTCCTCGCTTTCCTGTAGAAGAGTGTGATGGTTCCCGCGGGCAGTAATCCTGCCTTCATTGAAGTACAGGATCTCATCTGCATCCAAAACAGATGTGAGCCTGTGAGCCACGATCACCATGGTTTTGCCCGCAAAGACATGGTTCATAGTGCGTTGGATACGCGCTTCGGTTTGAGGATCTATGGACGCTGTTGCTTCATCCATCACGATGATCTCAGAATTGAACGCCAAAGCACGGGCAAATGATATAAGCTGTTTTTCACCTTGAGAAACGTTTTGCCCACGCTCTGCCAACTCTGTATCCAGACCATTTGGAAGTGCTTTGATAAAGTCATCCAATTGTACCACGGAGATACTTTTTTGCACCACACTTGGATCCACATTATCGTTATAGACACGCACGTTTTCCAGGATCGGTCCGGGGAATAGGTAGATATCCTGAAGGATCAATCCGATCTTTCGGCGCCAGGCCCGGAAATCCAATGTGCGAATGGAAGTTCCATCTACCAGTATACTGCCTTTTTGAACGTGGTAAAACCCGCAAAGCAGGCTGATGGTAGTAGATTTCCCGCTCCCTGATGGACCCACCAATGCAATCTTTTTGCCCTTGGGAATGGTGAAAGATACATCTTTCAGCACCCAATCCTCACCTTCATAAGCAAAACTCACGTTTTCAAAGCGAATTTCACGATCAAAACTGGGTGTTTCTTTTCCAGTAAAGGCTTCATCCTCGGTTTCCAGAGAGGTCAATTCCAATATGCGCTTCAAAGATACAAAACTGCGCTGCATTTGCATCACGTTTTCACTTAGGTGCATCAATGGCCAAACCATACGGTATATGTATTGGATAAAGACGATTAAGGTACCCAAAGTGGCAGTTCCCACTATTATCTTTGGTGCAGAAAGCATAATCACGATCACCACAAAGACTACTTCGAAGATGAACATAAAGAAGCTTTGAGTCCCGTATTCGATGAAACTGGTCTTGATCTCAGTACGTTGCTTGTCCTTGGAGGCCTTTCTGAGATCTTCAATTACGCGTGTTTCCTGGTTCAATGCCTGAATCATCTGCATGCCCTGGACATAATCTGTAATTTTTGCTGAGATGATGGCATATTTCTCACGGATTAACCGGAAGAATCTGGATATATAGCGAAAGAGCAGGGAGTAGGCCACAATGCTGATGGCGATGATGGGCAAAATAATGGATGTGGTCTTCCAATCTCTGTATAACAGCACTACAAAGACTCCCACAAAGAACAGCAGATTGCCCATGATAGTGATGGAAAGATCTGAAAATAGTACTTTCACGCGCTCACTATCACTTTCCACTCTGGCGATTAACTCCCCCACGGGTTGTTTATTGAACCAAGCAACCGGGAGTTTTAGCAGATGACTGAACACATTACCTTTGAACTTTGTAATGATCTTGATTCCGAGGCGGGAAAGCAAAACAATCTGTAAATAAGATAGTAGGCCTGACACCAACACTACGGCGATGAACATGAAGCCGTAACGCAGCATTTCGGATAAATCTTGATTGGGAATACTTTTGTCTATGATCAGCGCAAGAATGAGCGGATCCACCAAACGTAGAGCTGATGAAACCAGCATGGCAAATAGTCCGAAAAACAGAAGTCCCTTGTCCTTCTTGATGAAAGGATATAGCAGTTTTAAATAATAGCTAAATTTTAGCTTTTGTTCCGGCATGGTTTTTTAACCTAATTGTTGCTTACCTATTGGATTGGGGACACAGTACTCAGTTCGAACGGGCTCCTGAATGATCTCATTTCAAATTCATCCAGTCCATTCTGCCATTTTGCTGTGAGATCACAAACGGGTGTGGGGGACTGGTTAATGGTGGGTTCAAAGAACATGTATGCAAAAAACACATTGGTCGGGATGAGAGGATTTGAACCTCCGACTTCTCGGTCCCGAACCGAGCGCGCTAACCGGACTGCGCTACATCCCGACCGTGTTTCGCAACAATTTTCAGGCTTGAGTTGCTGTCAAGGTTATTCTTTGCCGATGGCTTTGAGCAACCGTTCTGCCTCCTCACTGGTGATTTTACCTGCTTCCAGCATATCAAGGATTTTTAACCGACTGCGATTAGCAATTTCTTCAGATTCCCGGAGCTTCTTTTCGGAAGATAGATAGGGCTTGATCAGCGGAGAATTCACAACTTTATTGATGTAGTCCTTCAAGGAATCTGCATTCAAATGTTCATATTTAAAACCATCAAATTCGGCTTTAACATTGCGAAGCCCCTCTTTGATGCCAGCATAGATCTCGGAACTCAGTCTGTCAACTTTGCCGATCAACACACTCCCGGCGTCCTTAAAATCATAATCTTTGACCATATCTTTCATATTATTAATGGCTTGAGTTACTTTGGCCCTGATCTTATCTTCATTGATGGACTGTACTGAATGCAACAGATAATCCATCATGGAATTCAATTTATCCAAGGCTTTATCTAGTTCTTCTTTGTTTTTCACACTCATCAGAGCTTCTTTAATCTGCTCCATCTTTGTCTTAATATAATCCAGATTGATATGCCCATCGCTGGATAGCTTTATCAAGCCATTCTCTGTATTGATGGAAATCATGGTGGGCTCTTCATCGTCAAAGATGTTTTCGATTCTAAGCGTATCATCATCCTTGATTACTTCTGCATCAAGATTGGATTTGAATCTTCCACTCTCGGACTGAGCTGAAAGTTTGAAACTGAAACGAAGGGGCAGTACCAGATGAACGATACCATTCTCGGTAGTGAAATTGAAGTCTCCACCTGTCACTGGTTGAGTTTCATAGTAGATGGGGCCGTTTTCGGTTGATAACTGCACATTCTTGAAGCTGGCCAAGCGCAATTTAATGGGTCCATTTTCGCTTTCCACATGCAAACCATCTCCAGTGATATCTTCAGCTACCACCGAGCCATTTTCCATTTTGGCAAAGATATCCCCATTGAGGTTTTGAAGCTTCAAAGGGCCATTTTCGCTTTTGATGTGGATGCTTCCTTCACAGTGCCTGATGGAAACTGGGGAATTTTCACTAAGGATCTTCAAATTGTTGTTGAGCCCGATGATGCTAAGCGGATAGTTATCCGTTTGGGCAGTTAAGAATACTCCGATAGGGATAGTCAGTTTGAACTGGCTCATCTTGAGATCCCGATTTTTGAAGGGAAGGTCTTCCAAGTCCAAGTTAAAAACATTTTTTTTATAGCTTGAGATCACGTAGTTTTCCAAGTCTAAATCATCTTCTTCACTACATTCACAGCTAATGATGCCTTCCAGACGAATCTGTTCGTCCGTTGATGCTTCGATTATCATGGGTGCGATACTATTGGACAACTTTATTTCGTCCAATGGATCTTGAGACCATTTTTTCTGAATTCTAAATGTCTTCATTGTTCTCTCCTCTTTTGGATCATGCTTACAGCTTCCTCCACATTGATGAATCCTCCTTCCAGATCCGTTAAAATGTCCGTATAATCATTGATGCCACCATCTTCCCGGGTGATGATGCCGATGATCTCGGACAGCCTGTTTTTGACTGTTGGATATGATATACCTAAACGCTTCTGAAGCTCTTTTAAATTCCCTTGTACCAGGAGGAAGAGCTTAATAAACTCCAATTGTGATGCGGTAAATCCTTCTAGCCAGTTGCGACTGAAGTCTCCCTCGAAGCTTACTTTACAAGACGGACAGTGATACTCACGGATTACTAACTCTTTATGACATATGGGACAATTAGCTAGATTCATTGTGTTCTCCTTTATATGTGTGTATCAGATCAGATATCTCAGAATCTGTCAAGGAAATACTTTAATAATCTTTATCTATACCTTAATAAAACTTAGTAATCAAGGACAAGAGCTTTAAATCTATGAAGGGTGAAGTGATAATAGTTAAGTCCCTCAGGGCTTTGACTGGTGCTGAAGCTGATATTATCGTGTTATCATCGAGTGACCATTGCTTTGTTACAGCTTGATATCACGATCACCACAGCTTGAACAGGAGGGAAAGTAACGGGTACAATATGCTTGGGAAGAAGTTGATATCATTCATATCCATAAGCAGTTTTTATTTTCTGAAATACTGTGTACTTGTAGGCATAATATGACAATGATCATCTAGTTACTACAGAAACAATGTAAAGCTATAATTGAATAAAAAAGAGGTTGACTAAATTTAGGAGAAACTTATTCTGAACCAAAGGGTAAAAACATATGAAGAAAGATCTTACTGAAGAAAAAGCAAAACATATATTCGGACTACTGAATGAGCTTACCAAAGCTGAGCGGAGCAGATCGGTCGAGATCATCCACGAAGTGGAAGAGTACTTGGAAGAAACAGATTTCGAGTCCAAAGAGGTTGTGAAAATCAATACCTTGATTGGTTTGGCGCGCTATCATATAAACGGTAGGGATGCAAATGCTGCAGAAGATGTTTTACAAAGAGCACTGCAAATTGCCGAAGAAATAAACGATCCAGATGAAATCTTTCATGTTCAGTCCACTCTTGCCATCACATATTCCATGCGGGGTGATCATTTGAAAGCCATAAATATATGGGAAGATATGCTTACACAAGTGGACAAGGATAGCACAAGTTGGATTTCTCTCACAAACAACCTTGTCGTGGCCTATGGTTTTACCAAGCAGTTTATCAGAGCTGTGGACTTATGTTTTGAACTTTTGGAGGAAATGGAACGCAGAAATGTAGATCCTGATGATATGGTCCCCGCGTATATTAATCTGGGAAATGCATATGGTCCGCTCAGAAGTTTCGATAAATCCCTAAAAGCTTACCAAAAAGCTCTAGAGCTTGCAATCGAGACGAAAAATTTGCCCTATCAAAGCTATGTGTACGGCAATATGGCACGTGTACATGCAGATCTAGAGGATTATGAGCAATCATACGATTGTGCTATGAAAGCTCTGGAGATCAGCAGGAATTACTATGGAGAGTCGCATATTGCGGATACATTGAGTACTGTCGCTTCCGCCTGTGTGAAGTTGGGTCGTTTTGACGAGGCAAAGCAGCATCTGGATGAAGCATTGTCAATTATCGATGCAGAGACTGATGTAATGGGCTATACCAATATTCTGGTCATCATGAGTACCTTAATGATGAAACAGGGGCAATATGAGGAAGCAATAAAGCCTCTGAATGAAGCCGAGATGCTAAGCAAAGACTCCGATGTATTGCAGATCAAAGTAACCATCCGTAAGCTCTTTAATGAATACTATGTAGCCAAGGAGGATTTTAAGAATGCCAACAAAGCCATGAATGAACTTTTGGACTTGCAGGAAGAACAGTATAAAGATATTTCCGAACGCATGATTTCAAAACAAGAAGCGGAGTACTTGCGCCGGAAAATCGAGGAGCAAAAAGAATCTTATCGCCACAAGAATGAAGAATTGGAAAAATCCAATAAGTTAATCAAAAAGCAATCTAGGCAGTTAGTAAAGAGCAACCGGGAATTGGAAGCATCGCTGTCGATGTTGAACCGTTTGATATCCATACTGTCCCACGATGTGAGAGGCCCGGCTGCAAATAGCGCTGCGGCATTGGACCTGATTTTGGACGGCAGCATCGGCAAAGATGCCGTAAACGATCTGATAAGCCATGTTAAAGACAATCTGGACGCTGTTACGGATTTGCTGGCGGAGATGATGCTGTGGATAGAATCCCGTAGTTTTAGAAAAGATGTGGATAGGCTTATGCAAAACGTAGCAGTAAAATCCTTATTGGAGCAAGTAGTTAAGTTCTCAAGGGGACAAGTCCACCAAAAGCAAATTCAAGTGAATCTGCAGTGTGAGCCGGATACTATAAAGTCTTACACCGAACCGAATATCCTCAAAATCGTATTGCGTAACATCCTGAGTAATGCGATTAAGTATAGCCATCAGGGCGGGACTATCGATATTACTTGTGAACAGCAACCGAAGTATGTGGAACTATGTATCAGAGATAACGGTATTGGTATGTCTAAAAAAGAGGTGGCTTCCTTGCTGAAAGAGAAGTCGAAGCCCAGGGAAGGAACCAATCAGGAGATGGGTATGGGAATGGGTTTACGCTTGTGCCTGGGTTATCTCAAGATTCTGGGAGTGGATTATGAAATCAACAGTGAGGAGCAGAAAGGCACGGAATTTGTTCTGTACTTGCAGAAAGCCAAGAAGACTTGATCAGGATGGCAGCTATAACGGTTCTTAAATTTTCTATTGAAGGTGAGTGGCGTGTGATGCTGGGGCACAATAATTGCACAGTATGAACATAAATTATACAAAATAGCAAAAAATACATTGACTCGTATTCAGACTCAAAAAATGGTGTATCATGGAGATTAGTATTGGATATGAGTAGAATTATAATCGCAATCGATGGACCTGCCGCCTCCGGTAAGAGTACTGCTGCGAAGCTTTTAGCTGGCAAGCTGGGCTATGTTTATCTGGATACAGGCGCAATGTATCGCGCTTGTGGGCTTGCCGCAAAGCAGAGTAATACCGACATTGAAGATCCCCAGGCATTATCCATACTGATGAACTCGATAAATATCGAAATCCAATACAATGAACAAGGTAATCGTACAATTCTGAACCATATAGATGTGTCTCAAGCAATCCGGGAACCAGAGATATCCCGTCTGGCTTCAGCAATCTCCGCGAAAAGATTGGTGCGTGAGAAAATGGTCGAACTACAGAGACAGATGGGTAAAAACAGTGGTGTGATCTTGGATGGAAGGGACATTGGAACCGTGGTCTTTCCCCAAGCAGAATTGAAGTTCTTTTTGATTGCCCCGGTAGAAGTGAGGGCAAAACGAAGGTATCTGGAACTGAAGGAAAAAGGTCTGAATCCCGATTATGAAGTAGTGCTGCGAGAAATGGAAGAAAGAGATAAAGCGGACAGTTCCAGGGCATTGGCACCTCTAGTACCAGCCTCTGATGCAATCCAGATTGATACTGGTTCCTTGACCATAGATGGACAGGTGGACCTGCTTTATTGTCATTACTTGAAACGTATGGACGAGTTATGCAGATAAGATTGGCATGTTATTCTGGGTTCTGTTTTGGAGTAAGACGAGCCATCCAGCTTGCCAAGGAAGCAGTGCAAAAAGGGAATAAAGTATATAGTTTGGGCGAACTGATTCACAATCCCCAATATGTGCAAGAGCTTCAATCCAAAGAGTTAAAAATGGCTAATTCTGCTAAAGAATTGCATAACAGTGTGGTGATTATACGTTCTCACGGCATCACCAAAGAAGAATACGACGTTTTGATAGCACAAGGCAACACAATTGTGGATGCCACATGCCCTTATGTAGCCAGGACTCATGAATTGGTAAAACAAGCGAATGCAGAGGGCTATCCGGTCCTAATCCTGGGAGACCCCAAGCATCCTGAAGTAATCGGGATGAAAAGCTTTGGTGACGCCAATACCATTGTAGTAGCGCCTGGTGAGCCTGTGCCAGATATAATGGCAAATCGAATCTGCGTGATCTCTCAGACTACTCAGAAACTTGAGCACCTGAGGACGTTGGTTACGCAGTTGATACCCAAAGTGATCGAGTTGAAGATTCATAACACAATCTGCCTGGCTACAGGCCAACGGCAGAATTCCAGTGCAGAACTGGCCAAAGTAAGCGATATGATGGTGGTTATTGGAGGAAAACAAAGCTCCAATACTAGAATGCTGGCTAAAGTATGCTCGGAATACTGCCCTACTATCCACACTGAGACAGGTGAAGAACTATCTGCCGAAAGCTTTGGAGATAAGCAACGAATCGGGCTTGCAGCTGGAGCCAGTACTCCGGAAGCGCAGATTGTAGATGTGTACAATAGAATTTTGAAAATAAATGGGGAGGAATGCCTAGCAACCGGTATTCAGAATATCCCCTTGTTTAAGGAGGAATCATGTTAAATCATGATCAAAACCCAGTCGATCCCGAGATCATACTCGAAGGTGAAGACACAGCGTCGAAATCAACGGAAGTAGAAACAGTGCTCGAAAACAACGAAGAGCCGAAACAAGAAGAAGCAACCCCTGAAGCAGAAGTAATTGAACCTGAAGAAGCTGTTGAAGCAACGATCCAGGAAACAGAACCGGAAGCTAGTCAGGAAACAGAACCGGAAGCCGTAACGACCGAAACAGAACCACAAGTAGCTCTCAGCCCTGAAGAAAGGGAACATGAAGACATGCTGAGCATGTATGAAGAGTCATTCTCCAATTTCAAAGTTGGCGAGATTATCGAAGGCACTATAGTGGATATCTCAGATAAGGAAGTCCGCGTAGACATTGGCTTCAAAAGCGAGGGAGTGATCCCGATATCCGAATTTGCCTATAGCGGTCCTCCGGAACGTTACAGCAAGATCAGAGTGTATATCAACAAGATTGAGAGTGGTGACGGTCGCCTGCAGCTTTCCAAAAAGAAAGCCGATTACCAAGAAAACATCGAGCGCATCAAGAAAGCTAACGAAAATGGGAATGCCATACCAGGCATTATCCGTCGTCGCGTAAAGGGCGGAATGATTGTAGAGGTTTACGGCATCGAAGGATTCCTTCCCGGAAGCCAGATGTCTTTGAAGCCCATTCCCAATCTTGATCAATTCATTGGTAAAGAGTTGCAGTTCAAAGTGGTGAATCTGGATGAAGAACATAGCAATATTATCCTTTCCCGCCGCGCTGTAATGGAAGAAGAAGCAGCGCAGAAACGAGAAGAACTGCTGGGCAAGATAGAGATCGATTCCGAATTGGAGGGTGAAGTGAAAAACATCACCCAATACGGCGCTTTTATCGATCTGGGCGGTATCGACGGCCTTCTGCATCTTACAGATATGTCTTGGGGCAAGCTCAATCACCCCTCCGAAATGCTTGCTATCGGCGACAAAGTAAAAGTGAAAGTGATCAATTTCGATCCTGAAAGCAATAAAATATCTCTGGGACTGAAGCAATTAGTACCTCATCCGTGGGAGAACATTGAGATCAAGTACCCGGAAGGAACACGTATTACGGGAAAAGTGGTAAGCGTGAAGAGTTTCGGCGCTTTTGTAGAACTGGAACCCGGTGTGGAAGGATTGGTACATATCAGTGAAATGAGCTGGACCAAGAAGATTACCGATGCCCGCAAGATACTGAAGAATGGCGATACAATCAATGCCATAGTACTTGAACTGGACAAGGAAAACAAGCGTATTTCCCTTGGTATGAAGCAGATGGATCCCAATCCCTGGCTTACTATAGAAGATCGTTATCCCATAGGATCAGTACTGAAACGTAAGGTAAAGAGCCTCACTGCTTTCGGCGCATTCGTCGAGATTGAAGAAGGCATCGACGGATTGGTGCATATCTCCGATATTAGCTGGACCAAACGCATCTATCATCCCCGTGAGGTGTTTCGCAAAGGCCAGGAAGTAGAGACCATTATCCTCTCCATCGACAAAGCTCAACATCGCATTGCCCTTGGCGTAAAGCAACTTGCACCAGATCCTTGGGAAACCCTTAACCAAAACCTGCCCGTGAATTCGGAGGTGATCGGAAAGATCTCCAAACTGATTCCGAAGGGTGTTTTAGTGGATATTCCCATGAACGAAGATGTGGTGGAGGGATTTATCCCGATCTCGCATCTGGCTCTGGCAAAACTTGAGCACAGCGAAGACGCTTTCCATGTTGGTGAAGATCTACCCCTCAAAGTAATCGAACTAGATATGGAGAACCGCAGACTTATCCTGTCCGTAAAAGCATTCTTCTTCTCTCGTGATCCCAAGCTCCAGGAAGAATACATCGCAATCCACGAACAATACATGCGCGACCGCATTGCCAGATTGCAAAAAAAGAAAGCCGAGAAACAGCAGCGTGAAAAACAGGCAGCTGAAACCGAGGCCGCACAGAAAGAACGCGAAGAAACCACCAGGGCTATTCCAGAAGCGACAGATATCGAAGCAAATGAATACGCTCCAGTAGAAACAATAGCTGACATTCAAGCCGAAGAGCCAATTGTGGAAATCCCCAGCGAGGAAGCAGAAGAGATCCCCGTAGAAGAAACAGTAGAAGCTCCTGTAGAAAAGATTGTGGAAGTTCCGGCTGAAGAACCTGCAGAAACACCCACAGAAGAAGCTGCAGATGAGGTCAATAACCAAGAATAATGACTAATCCCCATAATTCGAAGGCGCCCCTTTGGGGGCGTCTTTTGTCATCTTCACACATATTGATCCCTTCGGCTATGATGGCCATCAGTGCTATATTATTCGCCATCTTTGACTGGGATGTAGATGTGCAAACCTTCTATTATAGAGACGGATGGTATATGAATGA
This sequence comes from Candidatus Cloacimonadota bacterium, assembly GCA_023228285.1. GTDB lineage: Bacteria > Cloacimonadota > Cloacimonadia > Cloacimonadales > Cloacimonadaceae > UBA5456. Next base: position 20,180 of record JALOBM010000023.1, read on the forward strand.
ATCCGGTTGGTTGAAACTGATATACCATTATGGAAACATCCCCGCTCTGATAGTGAGCATCGCTGCTCTGTTCTTCTTTTTCCGATCCTTTAAAACTAGTTCAATACACACAAAATACCGGAAGTTGTATCTCTTTATGGTACTAAGCATTATCCTGGGTCCAGGGCTGATAGTGAACAGTGCTTTAAAAGATAATTGGGGCCGTCCACGTCCCCGGGATTTGGAAATATTTGGCGGACGTTACAACTATGAAGCTCCCCTGCAAATCGATAAATCTACTCCAGGGAAGTCTTTCCCCTGCGGTCATGCCACAATGGGTTTCTATTTCTTTGCGACAGCTCTGGTATGCGGACTGTGGAAGCGAAGATACTATGTGATGGTAAACCTCTTTGCGCTATTCTATGGTAGTATTATCGGCTGGGTTCGCTTAATGCAGGGAGGGCATTTCCTTAGTGATGTAATCTTTTCGGGGGCAATCGTCTATGTCTCTACACATGGTTTGTGGCGGGTGATGAAACTGGATATACAGCCATATTACATAGTAGGGCAGAAGCGCATAGTATTGAGGAAATGGCATAAAGTCTTTATAGCAGCCGTGGGAGCGATGATTATTTTTGCAGTAATGCTTGCTACTCCCTACAACAAGAGTAAGACAATTAAGTTTGATGAGACAGATCATGCTTTTGTGGAGTATCGACTGCAAAAAGCAAATGTTAGTGTATCTTTCTCGGATTCCACCCATATATTTACTCAAGCTAGTGGTTTTGGTTTTCCCGGATCCAAAATCAAGCTTGTGAAGCGTGAAACTGCAGATTCACTCTACATTACTCAATCCCTCAAAGGTCTGTTTACTGAACTGAATAACGAGCTAAAAATTGTTGTAGATAGTACTGCTATAGAACTCTTTACTTTGGTTCTCGTAGAAGGCATGGTCGAGATATCCGCAGATCCGCACATTATGAATAAAATGGATACAGAGATGACCCCGGAAGCAGTATGGAAAGGCGACAAGAGATTCAGAATTAGAGCTCCTCAAATACTCTTCACCACCGATTAGTGATTTTGTTCTGGACAAGATAGCCCACCCGGACAGATTGAACCTAAATTGAATTTATGGGAGAAACCTGATTATGAAGAAAGGACTTATCGTTCTACTAGTGATAATACTGATAATCGTGTTTGCGGCAAGCTGGTTTATCAGTAGATACAATAAAATCCAACGGGAAAAAGTAAATGTAGAGACAGCCTGGGCACAGGTGGAAAACGTTTACCAATCCCGCTATGACTTGGTTCCCAATCTTGTTGCAACAGTTCAAGGAGCGGCTGATTTTGAACGGGAGACACTTACTCAAGTTACCGAAGCCAGAGCTCAGATGGGCGGGAAAATTAACCTTCCCCCGGAAGCCTTGTCAGACCCTACTGCATTCCAGCAGTTTCAAGCCAATCAAGCAGGGTTATCCAATGCACTTAGTCGCCTCATGGTGGTGGTAGAAAAATATCCGGACATCAAAGCCAACCAGAATTTCTTGCAGTTACAAGCTCAGTTGGAAGGCATCGAAAACCGCATCCGTACGGAAAGAATGCGCTATAATGATGCTGCAAAGCTCTACAATCAGATGATTGTGGTATTTCCCAACAATATCATCGCCGGCATGATCGGAGCCAAATCCTTCCAGTTCTTTACTGCCGATGCAGAAGCCCAGCGTGCCCCTCAAGTGCAATTTGATTAAGCAATTGTTTCGATTTCAATACATGGCCACTTTACGGAGTGGCCTTTTTTGTCAGTTGGTTTTGCTTGATATACTTGCTAACCTTTTTTGTGGTTGATCTACCGTTATATGAAAGAAATATATGATCTGGAGTGATACAAGTATTCAGACACCACAAAAAGTCCGCCTAAAGTCACACACATTAGGTATGTCTCCGTTACCTTCCTTAACTGATTAAGCTATGCTGAACCTGATATCATGCTGTTATCATCGAGTGACCACACGATTATCACGTGATGATATCTGCTTCAGCACCCAATGAAGCAGAGAGGGAGTAGAGCATTCATATCTGTTATTGACCCGGCATCGATTCCCATCGTATTATCAAAGCTATATTCCCTGACGACGATCAGCAATACACAACCACTGATTAGTATTCCTTGAAGGCTTAAGCAAGACAGATGCTATAGTATATCGAATTCAAGAGTGGACATAGCACACTTACAGGTTTTCTTGTGTTTGATGCTAGAGAAGTATCTTCACTCACTTCAGACATTTCCCCATTTTACCTACTTATTCTGTTTATGCAATTTTGTGTGATTAGGGCTTTGATTTGGCTGTTTACGGTTGTTAACCTGTGGCTAGACCTCAACAGAATTGCAGATTTGTGGAAAGTTATAGACAGTTCGAACGGGGAAAAGTCATCATTCTAATAAAAAGCTATAGACAGATTGGCAGGAAAAAATAAAAGTGCGCTCATGGTATTAAATAGAAATGAGGATATAAAATAATGTATGAACTATCATCCATGAATCTAATTACTGGTTTTATTACACCAGAGCGTATAAGCTTAGCAGTGCGTGTTTTATTGATAATAGTAATTGGACTTCCGACTGTTAAGGTAATACTGAAGATAGTGTCCAAGCTCATCAAAGACAAACTTTCACTTCAGTCTGAAGTATTGATTAGCAGGACGGTAAAATACCTTTTGTATCTTATCTTGGTAGTTACCATTCTCAATGAATTTGGCTTCAAGATTTCAGCGTTGTTGGGTGCTGCAGGCATATTTGGTGTAGCAATTGGTTTTGCTTCTCAGACCTCTATTTCAAACATCATCAGCGGTATCTTCCTGATCTCAGAAAAGCCTTTTATGATTGGAGATGTTGTGGAAGTAAACGGAAATACAGGAATGATTGACTCCATTGATCTTCTATCCGTGAAATTGAAGACTTTCGATGGCCGCTATGTTCGTATTCCCAACGAGACAATGATCAAGAATGACGTGATAAATATCACTCGTTTTCCCATTCGTCGGGCTCAGTTTGTTTTACCGGTAGCATACAAAGAAGATTTGCGCAAAGTGGTTGGTATTCTTCAGGAAATAGCTGATAGTATTCCTGGAGCACTAAAAGAACCTGCTCCGCTATTAGCTTTGGAAGACTTTAGTGATTCCTGTGTGAACATCAACTTCGGTGTGTGGACTGAATCTGCAAACGTAGTCAATATGAAAACTGAATTGATGCTTGCTGTCAAAGAACGCTTTGAAACTGAAGGGATTGAAATACCATTTCCTCATGTTTCGTTGTATGCAGGCCAAGCTTCTGACCCTATAAAAATACAAACAATTATAAAGGAAGTATGAATAGCATGATCGACTCCCCTCTGATTAAAGCCGTTATCTTCGATCTGGATGGTACTTTGCTTGATACGCTGGCTGATATTGCCGGCTCCATAAACAAAGGACTGGCAGAGATGGGATATCCCCAACATGAACTTGAAGCCTTCAAGGACTTTGTGGGTCATGGACAATCCGAGCTTGTACGCAATGCTCTACCCGCAACCAAGCGTAGCTCAAAGGATTTGAAGACACTTTCAGCAAAGTTTTGGGATTATTATGATATTCAGTGGTATCTTAGTACCAAGACGTATCCCGGAGTTCTATACATGATTCAGCTGGCTGTAGCTCGCAAGATCAAGCTGGCGATTCTTTCGAACAAGGCCCACTATTTCACCAAAAAGATGATCCGCCATTTCTTCCGTGGTGCTATGATTCGGCACACCAAGAATCCCTTTGGAGTATACAGTGGTGAGCAACCAGATAAACCGAAGAAACCGGATCCCACTCTTGCTTTGGAACTGGCTCAAAGACTGAAAGTAGAGCCAGATATGGTAGCACTGGTGGGAGATATGCCTGTGGACATTCAAACTGCGAAGAATGCCGGAATGCTTGCCGTGGGCGCTGCATGGGGCTTTGCAGGAAGAAAAAGACTTGAAGAAGCAGGTGCGGATATGATTTTTGATACTCCCATCGAGTTGGCGGTTTTCTTGGAGAAGCAACCTATTATTTAGCTTATGAAGAGTTACCGAAAGGAATTGTGGTTTAATACCGCAAAAAGGCGTGAGTATATCAATATCACTCCCCAGATACAAATATCCCTAGGAGAATCGGGGGTTAGGGAGGGTCTTGTACTGATTAATGCGATGCATATAACCGCAAGCGTGTTCATAAACGACGATGAAAACGGTTTACATGAGGATTTTGAGGTTTGGCTGGAAAAAATGGCTCCTGAAAAGCCCCACAAACAATATCAACACAATGGTTACGAAGATAATGCCGATGCTCACTTGAAAAGACAGATCATGGGACGCGAAGTAGTGGTTGCCATTACAGATGGTAAGCTGGACTTGGGTCCTTGGGAACAGATCTTTTATGGTGAATATGATGGAATGCGCCGAAAGCGAGTGTTAGTGAAAATAATCGGTGAATGATAATAAAAGCCCCGGAAGATACCGGGGCTTAATTATGTAGAGCATCGGGATTGACAAGCCTATTTGAAATAGTAGTAGAGGCCACTGGCAGGGATTAGCATGGAAGTATCTCCCTTGTGGTCGTGAGTGATCGGGAGTTCCACGGTTAACCGTAAATGATTGGATATCTGAAACTCAAATCCGGGTCCAATACCCACAGTCCATCTGTCTTTACTCTTCCATTCCGAGTGATCTTCATCCTCGTAAATCCGCTCTTTGCGAAATGAATAAGAACCACCGCAGATTATGTAGAAATTGGTTTTCTCTCCCATTAACAGGGGCTGTAGGTAGTTAATCCCCACCTTGACAGTTCTTTTCCCATGAGTTTTTGGGAAATCTGTGTAATTGTCAAACTTTGGTTTGTCATTATCCGAACTGTATGCGGCCAAAGTGGCTTGAAACCCAAAGTTGGGATACCATTTACGAAAACTATATCCGCTACCAGTGCTGTTACCGATATGCAGACCCATACCCGTATCGTAATTATCGATAGCCACTAGTTGAATGATGCCACAAAGGAAAAGTGCCAATACAATGTTTTTAAGCATTAGGGACTCCTTTATCAATATGAGTCTATCTATGTTTCCTATAGAATAATGTCAAGCATAATAATTTCATTTTTCCTGGATACTGGTAGACGACAGTTTGTTTGAAACATTTTACCGATCTCTGAAACCATGTATGAAACATGTAGTAATGCTATATCTATTCATAACTGTGCTACTCGTAGCGGAGTGCGTCTATGAGATTCAGGTTCGCAGCTTTCTTGGCAGGATACCATCCAAAGAAGATTCCTATAGCCATGGAAAAACCGACTGAAAGAATGATGGACCACACGGTAACAGCGATATTCCAATCCATCACTTTGCTCACGATCTGCGCCGCGACAAAACCCAAAAGAATGCCAAAGAATCCTCCCAGTATGCTGATGGCCACTGCTTCGACAATAAATTGTAGCAACACGTCTCGTTTACCTGCGCCAACTGCTCTGCGAATACCGATTTCCTTTATTCTCTCGGTAACTGATACCAGCATAATGTTCATAATCCCAATACCGCCTACTAACAGAGATATTCCAGCTATGGAGGCAAGTAGAATAGTCATGGTGTGAGAGACGCTATTTGCTGTTTCAGCTAAATCGGTCTGTGATTGAACCACGAATTCTTCGCTGGTGGTACCTCTGTGTCTGGCTTGAAGCAGATCCAGTATATCCTGTTGAAGGCGATTTATAGTCTCTCTGCTTACTGCAGATACCATTATAGTCATGTTTCTCCAACGGTGACCGAGTAATCTCTGATACACTGTAGTATAAGGAGCTAAAATGGTATCGTCCTGATCTTGACCCATTACGCTTTGCCCTTTTGCCGTAAGTACTCCGGTAACGGTGAAAGGGATATTGCGAATGCGGATGATTTTCCCTACAGGATCGATATCTCCAAAAAGGTTATCGGCAACTGTTTTGCCAATAACACAGACTTTCGCACCGTTCTCTACATCTGAACCATAAAATAGATCACCAGAGGAAGTTTGCATATCTCGGATGAAGAAATAGTCCGTATCCACACCCATCACTCCGGTTCTCCAATTATTGCCCTCATACTTCAGTTGTCCGAAAGTGTTGTAAACTGGAGAGGCATACAAGACTCCATCCAATTGATCTCGGATGGCATCCACATCGTCTACCGTGAGCAGGTTTCCCCCTCCGGCTGCTTGTCTCACTGCAGATTGACTAAAGTTTGAGAACACCATGATCACGTTTGTTCCCATGGAGTTTACCTGATCTTCCACGATCTTTTGGGCACCCTGTCCTATTGCCAGCATGGCGATTACAGCTGCTACACCGATGATGATACCCAGCATTGTCAAGAATGTGCGGGTTTTGTTTCGTGTGAGTGACTTCAGCGCAATGCGAATGATACCTAATATAGACATCAATCCTCCTCATCCAGCTTTGGTAATGTAAGAAGATCATCTGCAGCTATTCGAGGTTTAGGATTCACCCTATCTGCTATAATCCTGCCATCCCGGAAAGTGATGTGACGGTGCGCATACTGGGCAATATCCGGTTCATGAGTAACTAGAACTACAGTTTTTCCTTGAGCGTGAAGCTCTTGGAACACAGCCATTACCTCTACGCTGGTGCGAGTATCCAGATTACCTGTGGGCTCATCCGCCAGGATAAAGGAAGGATCGTTTACTATTGCCCTGGCAATTGCGACACGCTGTTGCTGACCACCAGAAAGTTGATTGGGAAAGTGCTTTGCTCTATCGGCAATACCTACTATCTTCAACGCTTTCAAGGCTTTCTTATGTCGTTCCTGTAGGGAACATTTATTACAGTAGAGGAGAGGTAGCTCTACATTTTCCAGGGAAGTAGTGCGAGGAAGCAAGTAAAAGCTTTGGAACACATATCCGATTTTTTGGTTTCGAATAACTGTGAGTTCATCATCATTCATTTGATGAACGGGGATATTGTCCAATATATACTCACCTTCGCTGGCTTTGTCCAGACAACCCAAGAGATTCATGAAAGTGGTTTTACCGCTTCCGCTCGCTCCCATGATAGCAATGAAATCTCCGTTCATTACTTCCAAATCCACACTGCGCAGCGCATGGACATGGATGTCTCCCATGATGTATGTTTTAGAGAGGGCTTTTGTGCTAAGCAGTATATCTTGCATTAGAATCTTCTCATTCCTGGACCAGAATTTACGTTTGCTTGTTTTGTATCGTTGTAAATGACGCCAGTTACCAATTTAGCATCTTTATCAATACCATCAATTAGCTCCACAAACGCTCCGTCCGATACTCCGGTTTTAACGGCAACTGGTTTTGGCTCATTGGAGTCCAATACCCACACAATGTTCATTCTTTCAGGGGATTTTGGGGTCATGGCGCTATTTGCTTTGGGATCCTTACCTTTTTGAGGTATTGCGGGAATAGCGTGCGTAGTAGCAACTTCACTTTTTTGTTTCTGCATGTATTCTTGTATGGCGTTCCTACCGGCGTTTAACAGTGCATCATCCCACTTTAGCCCAAATAACTCCCAAATCTCTTTGCTGGGGCGGAATCTGGTGGCGCTTTCCGGTATTCTATTCACGTTGTCACGGGAGTTTATAATGAAGGTGACATTGGTAGTCATTCCCGGCAGCAGCAATCTATCGGGATTTGTGGCATCAATGATAACACTGTAGGTCACCACATTGGATTCTGTAGTGGGATTTAGTCTAATCTGCTGTACACTGCCTTCAAAGTGTTGATTGGGGTGAGCATCTACTGTGAATTCCACAGGCATACCCATGGTGATTTTGCCGATATCTGCTTCGTCCACACCTGCGGTAATCTGCATCTTGTCCAGATTGTTGGCAATGATGAATAAGGTTGGAGAGTTCAGGCTAGCAGCCACGGTTTGGCCCTCATCAACTGCTCTGGAAACAATAATTCCATCTATAGGGCTGGTAATATGAGCGTTAGCGAGATTCTTTTCTGCTCGTTGCAAGCTAAGGCGGGCATTAGCAAGGTTTTGTTGGGCATTTTGTAATTTAAACCTTGCTTTCTTGAGGTCATATTCCGGACTCATGTTTCGTTCGAATAATTCACTTTGCAGGCTGTAGTCCAGTTCTGCTTCTTCCAGTGCGGTTTGGTTTATGGCAAGATCACCGCGGGCAGCTTCCAGAGAAGTGGCCAGGATTTCTGTATCTAGCTTTGCCAACAACTCTCCTTTTCGAACTGGATCGTTGTAATCTTTGTATAGCTTTTCAATTTTTCCGCTTACTTCGGTTCCAACGTTTACCAATACATAAGGGTTAATGGAGCCTATGGCGGTTACTACTTCTCGAACTGATCCCAGTGAGGGGCTATCCATACGCCACTCTGGTGCTAGTTTTGCTTTGCGATAGTGGTTCCAGAGGACAAACGTGCATATAATCAGAACCAGGATTATCACGTATTTGATGTACTTCTTCATTGTTTACCATTTACCCATGATTTTTTGCGATAGCAAGTGATTTAGTTCTTCTTGTTTTTGGATAATCTGATAGCGGTTAGCATTGTATTGTATGTCCGAATCAATGTATTCTGTGCGAGTTTTATCCAGTTCCAATAGTTGGATCATTCCCAATCTATAACGCTCTTCAGCGATGCGTATCTGTTCTTGAGATTGCTCCAACCTTTCCCGGTACAATTCATCCAAGCGTAACAAGTACTCCAATTCTTGAATACTATTATCATAGTTACGCCGGGTTTGGTCTTTAATGTCCTCAATAGAAAGCAGAGTGCTTTGCTTATTTATCTTTTGGCGAGTGCTGCTTTCTTTGTTTGTAAAGAAGTTCCAGATGGAATAGGAGAGGTTTAGTCCAATTCCATGAACGGAGTTGTAGTTGTTCAGATCGAAGTCTTCACCGGATACTCGGCGTGAGTATCCATAGGATAGAGATACTTTGGGCAGATAATCCAGGTTGCTTTGAGTAAGGTTGAGATCGTTCTTTTTCAAAGAGAACTCTAGTAATTTGATCTCAGTAATGCTATCTGTGTTATAGGGAGGGATGCTTTTATCTGTATCTGTTTCGATATCCGCTAAAGGATACCCTTCGTCTTGCATTTGCGCAAGCGAAAACAACTTCGCACGAGCATTAGCAATGGTGTTTTCCAATTGAATTATGCTTATATTGCTGTTCATCACAGCGATCTCACTTTGCTTCACTTCAAAGGGAGTGGTCTTGCCCAATTGCAGCAGAACCTGGCTTTGTTCGTAAACCCTAGTTTGTATTGCCAGGTTCTCCTCCAAAGCACTTTTCCTTTTTGTGGCAGAGAGGGTCTCCAGATAAGCTTGTATTACTTGATATGCATAATCCGAGTAGCTGCGTTCTAACTCCAGATTGGCGATTTTTGAGTCCACTTCAGCTTGCTTATAATTGAAGAAAGATGCGTCGTTCAAGCTGATGGACTTACTGATTTCAATTCCAGCAGAGCTGGTCAAACCGCTTTTGGGGGAGATGGGATCAAAATCTTGATTCAGCCCGGCGTTAAGCTCTGCATTTGGTAACAGATTCCACTTAGCAGAATTTAGTGAGCTTTTTGAGCTTGTATGGTTCAACTCTTGTTTGCGGATCTGAAAACTATTCTGCAAGCCATGGTCAATCATTTGATCAAGTGTGTATTCATTTGCTGCCAACAACACAGGCAGCAAACAAAGGAGGACAAGATAACGTTTCATTTTACCTCTTATATACTAGGTCTTCCCTGGTAGTCTTTCATATTACAAGTAAGCAGTTGCTTTCCTGCAGATTTTCTACAATTGTATGTGATGAGGTACAAAAGATACGAATGAGCTTATTTGTGCAAGAGAAAACTACCATAATATCTCAAAGGGGCTCTAAAGCAGTTTGTTTATATGTATACTAGTAGAGCGTTCATAAAACAATATATCATACTCTAATCTCATCCATCTTATATCTCCACCTGAACACGACAGGCGATTGATTTAGCTCATCAATACCTTTGTAGATTCGATCAA
>JALOBM010000024.1:0-11653 GCA_023228285.1 Candidatus Cloacimonadota bacterium
TTGAAGGAGTCGTCTGCGTCCCTGTACTCCTTTTTTTCCTGCTGTATGCCCGGGTAAAAAATAAGTTCAGCTCCCCTGTCTATCAGTTCCTGCAGGTGGCGGTGGACCAGCTTGGCAGGGAAACAAAGTGTCTGGGATGGAATAGTGTCAATCGCAAGCGACCCGTCAGGGCGCTCGGAAGAGAGTTCGACCCTGAAGCCCAGATCGGTGAAAAGGGTGAACCAGAAGGGGTAATTCTCATACATGTTAAGTACCCTTGGGATGCTGACGGTACCCCTTGGAGCATGCCCTTCCTCTATCGGCACATAATAATCAAAGAGCCGTTTATACTTTTCGCTGTAAAGATTAGGAGGAAGATCAGGCCTTGCCTGTCCTGCGTTCTCCCCTTTCGAGCACATGTTGCCAGTTACATGACTGCGCTCTCCGCTGAAGGTGGTCACGGTCAGAAGACAATTGTTCCCGCAGCCTGAGCAGCGCCTTGTCTCCGACTTCGAATCGAAGGATAGAAGGGCCTCTCTTGAAATTATCGAGCTTTTCGCGCCGCTTTCACGGTCTGTTGATACAAGCGCAGCCCCGTATGCACCCATGAACTCCGATATTTCCGGCCGCAGGACATCACGCCCGGTAATTTTCTCGAAAGCCCTCAAAAGGGCATTGTTCTTAAATGTTCCGCCCTGCACCACTATATGTTCGCCGATATCCTCCATCTTTCTGATCTTCAACACTTTATAGAGGGCATTGCGTACGACTGAATAGACGAGACCTGCTGAAATATCCTCTATCGCTGCTCCCTCTTTTTGCGCTTGCCTCACTTTGGAGTTCATGAAGACAGTGCATCTTGAGCCCAGATCAACAGGAGAAAGGGACCTTTCCGCACTCGATACGAACTCATCCATATCCATGCCAAGGGATTCGGCAAAATTCTGGAGGAATGAGCCGCATCCGGAAGAACAGGCTTCATTCAGAAATATCTGCCCGATGCTTCCCTTCTCTATCTTCAGGCATTTCATATCCTGTCCGCCGATGTCGATTATAAAATCCACATCCGGGTCGATTTGCTTTGCCGCCCGAGTATGGGCAACAGTCTCTATCTCTCCGATATCTATCCCGAATGCTGACTGGATAAGTTTTTCTCCGTAGCCTGTCACACAGCTGTTCTTTATGAAAAGCCCCTCAGGCATCAGAGAATAGAGGTCAAGAATGATCTCCCTCACCGTATGTATAGGCTCACTTCCGCCACGCATCCTGTAATCGGAGAAAAGCAAATTTCCATCACCGTCTGTAAGCACGGCCTTAGTCGTAGTAGATCCCACGTCTATGCCAAGATAGGCAGGTCCTGAAGCCGATCCGATCGGCCTTCTTTCGGCAGAGGCATTGCTGTGCCGCTTCTCAAATTCAATTTTGTCCTCGAGGCCGGAAAAGAGCGGCGGGAGGTCAGAACCGCAAGCCATTTTCAATGGAGAGAAATAGGTCACAGACCTGCGGTCCAGTTCGGAGACCGTAACTTCATCATTCTTTTTTCCAAGCAATGCAGCGCCAAGGGCAACAAAGAGGTGAGAGTTTTCTGGTGATATGGACTGGATCGGCAATAACCTCAGCGTTTCTGAAAACCTTTTTCTCAGTTCCGGGAGAAAATAGAGAGGGCCTCCAAGGAATGCAACATTCCCTACGATCCTTCTTCCGCAGGCAAGGCCGCTTATAGTCTGATTTACAACAGCCTGGAATATCGAGGCTGCGATGTCGGCTCTTTCCGCCCCCTCTTTCATCAGGGACTGGACATCGGTCTTTGCAAAGACACCGCAGCGCGACGCAATCGGGTAGACCATCCTGGATCTCGCCGCAAGCTCGTTCAGCCCGGCGGGGTCCGTTCCCATAAGGAGGGCCATGTGGTCAAGAAAAGCGCCTGTTCCGCCTGCACAGGTTTCGTTCATCCTCTGGTCGGCTCCGCTTTCGTCAAAGTATGTAAGTTTGGCATCTTCTCCGCCAAGCTCTATGCAGACATTAGCCTGAGGGATAAACCTGTTCACTGATGCAGAACAGGCAATAAGTTCCTGAGTAAAAGGAAGTCTCATCTCCTCCGCGATCCCCATGCCTCCGGAACCAGCTATCTCCAGTGTTATCCTTGAATTTTTAAAACCATGCCTTATTTCGTTAAAAATTTCACAGACGGTTGTCCGGACATCTGAAAAATGCCGACAGTACCTGCTGTGGACGAGTCTGTCTCTTTCGTCCAATAGTACAGCTTTTGCCGTAGTTGAACCTATATCGAGCCCCATGTGCAAATGCGGCATCAGTTGTTTCCCCCTAACTTTCCTGTCAGAACAAGAGCTGTGCAAGACAGCCCTGACGTTTGAAACTTATCTGAAGTTTTGAAAGTTTAAAAAGGAGAAGTCGGTCTAAATCAGAAGAACAAGATCCAAAACAGGCAGGAAAAGGTGTTCCCTCTCCGCTGTAAGGTTGCCTTTATCAAGAATGTTGGGTAAGGAACGAAATGAGGAATAATCTAACAGATCTTTTTTTAATGTATAAAAGGACTGATTAGCGTTTAAAAGTGAATTCAGCGACCTGTAAAGCCTGGAAAGTGTCTGTCTGTGTGTCGGGTTTACTGCGGCAGAAGATGTTTCGATACTGTTCATCATAATCTTTGCGGAGCTCGGACCAAGGCTGTACCGGATATTGTGTCCGGACAAAACAACAACAGCCGTCTGGAAAATGATCAGAGACGTCAGAAGGATATATGCGTACTTTTTCATAATATTACTGAATCTATACAAACAATACCATCTCCGTTTGCGAAGATTATCACATCTCTGAAATAAATTCCATACCTAATTTTCAGTCAGTAAAATAAGACATGTGATTAAAGCTGATATAAAGATATAATTATGTAAAGATAAAGTTATTCACCCAAATAGCATGTAATGATTAAACAATCACAAGGAGTGAGATAAATGGTCAGATACATCAAAAACATACCTGTGGAAGAAATTTTTACACTTGCAGATCAGGTGGAATACCTCTCCGGTCAGGTGGTCAGCAGGACTATTTCACAAAACGATGCCCAGAGCCTTACGATATTCGCTTTTGACAAGGGAGAGGAAATAAGCTCACATTCCTCACATGGTGACGCGCTGATAACCGTGCTCGATGGGGAAGGCAGAATAACCATAGACGGAACAGCCTTTGTCCTTCACAGAGGAGAAAGCATCCTCATGCCTGCCGGAAAACCCCATGCAGTCTTCGCACAGGAGAAACTCAAAATGTTCCTGTCCGTGATCTTTCCCATGACTTCAAAGGAGAAATAGATCGGCTGCCGAAAAGCCCCCGGCTTGAAGTGCGGCCTTTCAAGCTGCGGGGAATTGGGGCTTTGATCATTAATTCTCCGCCAGATGTTTTTCTGGCAAATTCACCGGCGGATAAAGCTTACGCCAAATTCACCGTCGCGCAGACGCGACAAATTCCCCAGCGGAGACACTCTCCATCAGCTTTTAACAATCGCTCAGAATAAGAAGGAAAAATATGGAATGAAAATAAAGGAAGGGGGTTTGACTTAAGGCATTACAGATCGTTTGACAATTGTTTACCGCCCTTACAACTGCCGGAAAGGCCGGACTTGAACCACTTTTTGAGGCAGTTAAAAGGTCAGATATTCCTATCGGGACATTTTTTCCAACTCATCTTAACCGCTCTTCCAGGCTTGTTGAAGAGGCGATAGCGTTTGCAAAGCAGGATGGATATGTTGATATAAGTACTGCGGTTTCACCAAAATATGGTTTTGGAACAGCTAAAAAACCAAGCGAATGTATCAAATACTGGCTCGAAAAGGGGGTCCCTGCTGACCGCATAACAGTAAGTTCGGATGGGAACGGGGCAATGGCTGTTATAGGAGAAGGCGGAGCGGTTGTCGGAATGACCACCTCCTATATTCCGGCACATCTTGAAGAGTTTGCAGATTCGATTCTGGTTGAAAAACTTCCTATAGAAACAGTCCTGAAAGTCTTTAATACCAATGTAGCTAACCATCTAAAACTGAATCGCAAGAACGGTATTGCTCCAGGCCAGGATGCAGATTTGATCGTTATGACGAAAGGAGATCTTAAGCTTCGTGATGTCATCGCAAAGGGTCAGGTAATGGTAAGAAACGGAGAAGCGGTAATTCGAGGTACTTTCGGCGACATTTAACAAAATTTATGCTTTGTCTGGATGATGCATAAGAGCTTCCCCCGGACAGTATCAGCGGTACACCGCAACTCATGAATACTGTCCGGGAGAGGCTTTATTTTAAGAGTAATTCCTGTTGTAAGTAGGTGGTCGATTTGTCCGAACAAAATGAATGTAAAGATAGAATCCGCTGCAGTGTGCTGAAAGATAAACTTATATCTCCTGATGATGCCGCCATGTTTTTTAAACCTGATATGACCGTTGGCTGCAGCGGATTTACTCCTGTCGGTTACCCCAAAGTGATACCTATGGCAATTGCAGAACGCGCTAAAAAGTATGGCCCCATGCCATTATCCGTTTGGTGCGGCGCGTCTTCAGGAAAAGAATTGGATGAAGCATTAGCCCTTGCAGGATGTATAAAATGCCGTTACCCGTATCAGTCGAATAAAATTTTAAGGGAAATGATCAATGAAGGATCAGTTGATTATTCCGATTATCACCTTTCAATGGGAGGGCAAAATTTACGGTACGGCTTTTATGGAAAGATGGATTATGCGCTGATTGAAGCAACTGCGATTACTGAAGAGGGAGATATTATTCCTGGTTTTGCTGTTGGTGATGCCCCGAATTTTATAAAGTGTGCTGATCGCGTTTTTGTAGAAATAAACATTAATCTGCCTGCAGAACTTGAAGGAATTCATGATATTTTTATTCCTGAAGACCCGCCTTTCAGAAAACCCCTTATGGTTACAAACGTCAGGAGCAGAATAGGGCATACTGCAATCAAATGCCCGGTTGGCAAAATTGCAGGGATAGTTCCTTCTTCACTTCCGGATCAGGGTGTTTCATTGGCAGGCGGAGATAGAATTACAAATAAGATAGCAATGCATTTATTGGATTTTCTGGATATTGAAGTTAAAAACGGCAAATTACCGTGTAATCTTTTGCCGCTGCAGTTCGGAGTTGGGAGGATCGCTAATGATACCATGGCGGGTTTAGTAAAATGGCCTGGCGGTAATCTGAATTTTTACAGCGAAGTCCTGCAGGACAGTATTTTAGATATTATCGATGCCGGTAAGCTTGATTATGCATCAGGTACGTCGCTTACAATGAGTCCTTCCGGCAGGGACAGATTTTTGAAAAACATAAATAACTATAAAAAGAACATCGTGCTTAGATCCGAGGAAATTAGCAATAGTCCTGAGATAATCAGAAGGCTAGGTGTTATTGCAGTTAATACGGCTGCTGAATTTGATATATATGGACACGTTAATTCAACTTATGCAGGAAATAAAATTATAAATGGTATAGGCGGGAGCGGTGATTTCGCAAGAAATGCATATTTAACTATTTTTATATGTCCGTCTGTAAGAGGTGTGAAAAATAAGTCAAGTGTAGTATGCCATTGCTCCCATGTAGACCATACCGAACATGATGTGGACATCCTGATCACCGAAAACGGCGTGGCCGATATAAGAGGCCTGACAAGAAAAAACCGGGCTCGTCTCATCATTGAAAAATGTGCGCATCCGCAATATAAAAACTATCTGTCAGAACAAATGAACAGGGATTTCGAGTTCCGTTTCATAAATAAAATCCTAAACTGCGCTGATGCAGAAATGTTTGACATCGCGGAAGAAAATATATAGGTATTGTTTTGATATCGCTGAAGAATATTATCCATCCAGTTTTAAATTAGTTTCGTAATTTTTATTACAGCGTCCAGTAAATAGAGCAGAAATTTATTAAACGACAAAAGATGTTTTTGCAAGCCAGAGAAAATACTCTCCCCCACTGCCCCGCCGGAATCAGTACGGACATGAATGCTTGCAATTACAGGCTGCAATAAATCGGATAAAAGAGCTCAGCGGGGTTGTCGTAAGTCAAGCATATAATTATTACCGTCCCATTTAAAACCGCTTGCCTCGATCGTGCGATTGGATTTAAAGTTTTCTTTTTCCGGTCGGACAATCACTGATTTTACTCCCTTTTTACGCAATTTACTGAGCAACTCAGCTATCATCTTTTGTCCCAGCCCAAGATGAAGGTATTCCGGCTCGCCGATCAGATAATCGATCGAGAAGAGCGAACACCGCGCAGAGGTTTTTACCCAATTCTCATGCTCTTGCCCGTCAAACATATCATAATACTGGCAGAAACCGATCGGGACACCATTGTGCTCGGCAATAAAGTGAGAAATAAACAAAAATTCGCCGCGGCGCTCCCGCAACTCGTTCATCCAGTCTTCCTGATGTTCATACCATGGGCTCACATGGCCTGCATAAAGCCAGCGATTCATCAGTACAATGTCGTTGTCAAAGAACGGCCGCAGGGTTAATTCGTTCGGGAAATTTTCAGCCATAAATAGTTTGTTGAATACATCGTAACCTTCATCATCGTTTTCCGCCCGGTCATATTCAGGAGCCAAAAAGTGAAAAACTCCGCCATCTTTCAAATAGCCCGGTTTTAGTTCGTAGGTCATAAAAGCATCTGCCATCAGCAGTTGGTCGGCGCAAGTCAAGCCGTCGCCTCCGATCACCAGTCCGTCATCACTTGCCCGCTTGAATCCGAGCTTTGGGTAATAGTCGGGAACACCCACGATCAGTACAGCTCCGTACCCCATGTCCCGTGCTTTTTCTATGCTGTGCGATATGAGGGTTTTCCCTATTCCTTTCTTTTGGTGTTTCGGCAAAACGGAGACGGGACCGAATGTAACTGTGTCTGCCTCGGTACCATCCGGGCGTTTGAATTTACTCCCGGTGTAGAGTATGTGTCCGATGATTTCGCCATCATTCTCTGCAACAAAACATAGTTCCCGGATAACAGATGCCGAATTTTTCAAGAGATGAATGAGGTAGTGTTCATCTATTCGCCGGCGTCCCGGATAGTCAAGCGTCAAAAAAGCTTCATATGTCAGCCGAAGAATTGCATTATGATCTTCAGGCTGTTCCAAACGTATTGTTAGATTTTTCATAGTTCCTCCATTGTTTTGGTTGCTGTCTGCCCTTCTTTAAACTGTGCTGTGGATTCTTTTATGCGCTCCGTATTGCACTCAGAGTAAAAGGGGTCAACGGATACGTCAAGGGGGACATCTTTTTTCAGCACCTCATCCATACGAATGTTTACAAGCACCAGTAGCATTTATGTCACTCCTTTTTGTTTCTTATTTGAGCAACATAGCAATTATAAAGACAATGTCAATACAATGTCTTTATAACAGATATAAACAGCGGCCAAATTTTTTTCCAGCTTTGTCAAAAGTCATTTAAATATCATATGGATCATTGCGCCGTTTTTTGTTTTGGGGAAGTTCTGACGGAAGCGTGCAAAAATTATGGCATGAATAGGCAAAAAAATCGGTATTACCGATTTTTCTGCGAAGGTAATTTCATGCCAATGGGTCAAACTGTTTGTTGTAAGCTAAAAATCCAGTGGGGATTTTAGGCTTGCTAAAAACTGGTTTTTAAGATTTATTTCACCGCAGCTTGAAAAGCTGCAAATTCACCGCTGAATGGTTTATTCAGTAAATTCTCCATGGAGTTGATTTTCTTAGCCACATATGTTACAAAGGTTAAAATTTGGATCGAGGTGTAAAGATGTACAACTTTTCTTGCTGATGAAATAGGGCACGAACGGACAGTAGTAACAGATTTGTCTTTGTCTTGTGATATGCCTGTGCAGGAAAGTTAAAAAATCTTTTTACTCAGGGCAGATATGCCTGTTTTACCCACTGGTAAGCAGTGCTATTTATGTGTATGAGTTGCGAGAATTAACTTTCTTGCAGCTCATATTTTTTGTGGAAAACGATCCAAGGAGGAAATGATTATGTCTTTAATAAATGTCACTGACTTAACCTTTGCCTATGATGGCGGTCATAGTACAGTTTTTGAAAATGTCAGCTTTCAGATTGATACTGATTGGAAACTCGGATTTACAGGGAGAAACGGCAGGGGCAAAACCACCTTCCTTAACCTCCTGCGTGGGAAGTACGATCACAGCGGTACGATCTCTTCAAGTGTGTACTTTGAATATTTCCCTTACGGGGTTGAAGACAAGAGTATGGATACGATCTCGGTTTTACAGAACATTTGTTCCAAATGTATGGAATGGGAGATCTGTCGTGAGACATCCCTTTTAGAAGTTGATCCGGATGCACTGTATCGCCCCTTTTCTACGCTTTCAGGGGGTGAACAGACCAAGACGCTTCTTGCCGCTCTTTTTCTGAACGCAAACAGCTTTCTGCTGATAGATGAACCGACAAACCATCTTGACGCAGAAGCCCGGGCTGTCGTCGGGAATTATCTTAAGCGAAAGAAGGGTTTTATCCTGGTGTCCCATGACAGGGCCCTGCTGGATGCCTGCGTTGACCATATCCTGTCAATAAACAAGACAAATATTGAAATACAGAAAGGTAATTTCTCAACATGGTGGGCAAACAAACAGCTGCAGGACAACTTTGAACTGGCAGAAAATGAAAAACTGAAAGAGGATATTACCCGTCTCTCCGTTGCCGTAAGGCGAAATGCAAACTGGTCAGACATTGTGGAAAGAAGCAAAAACAGCGGGAAGACAAATTCCGGCTTAAAACCTGACAAAGGATATGTCGGTCACAAGGCCGCCAAGATGATGAAACGTTCCAAAGTAATTGAAGTCCGGCAGCGGGACGCCATTGCAAATAAATCAAAACTGCTTCGTAATATAGAACAGAGTGACAGTCTTAAACTTTGCCCGCTTTTGTACCACAGCGAAAGGTTGATTGAATTTAATGGAGTTTCACTGTTTTACAGCGATAAAACTGTATGTAAGGATATCAGTTTTAAGTTGATGCAGGGTGACAGGATCGCACTAAGCGGAAGAAACGGCTCCGGTAAGTCCAGTATCTTAAAATTGATTTGTGGCGAGCAAATTGCATACAGTGGAACTGTGTTTCGGGCAAGCGGCCTGAAAATATCCTATGTCTCACAGGAAACGTCCCATCTGCATGGCAGCTTGTCTGAATATGCAGATCAGTACGGGATAGACGAAACCCTGCTCAAATCCATTCTCCGCAAGCTGGATTTTGAAAGAATTCAGTTTGAAAAGAACATGGAGGATTTCAGCGGCGGACAAAAAAAGAAGGTCCTTATTGCAGGAAGCCTGTGTGAACAGGCACATTTATATATATGGGACGAGCCATTAAATTTCATCGATGTGATTTCCAGAATCCAGATCGAGGAACTGCTTTTAGCATATAAACCCACGCTTATGTTTGTTGAACACGACATTTCGTTTAATGAAAATATCGCTTTAAAAACAGTGAGGCTGTGAAAACGCCAGCGGAGACTGCATCTGCCGGGGAATTTGCAGCCTTTGGGCTGCGGTGAATTTGTCGCGTCTCAGCAACGGAGAATTTGCTGAATGAACCATTCAGCGGTGAATTGGCCCTAAATCAAAAATCGCGAATTAACCGCCGGATGGGACTCCCGGCAGATTCCTGCGTCGTCATTATCCTTTGACTATGTTCTTGCCTTCTGCTTTTGCCTCATATAACTTTTTATCCGTATTATTGATGAGTTCATCAAGGGTCTTTTCATTCTGGAGACATTTTGCTCCAATGCTTACAGAAACCTTAACCGGTGTTGCATCAGAAATATTTATCTCTGCTTCTGCAATAGCAGCCCTGATACGTTCAGCAACCATGAGTGCTGTTTCTGAATTCGCATGTACCAGACCAATTATAAATTCATCTCCCCCATAACGCCCAAGGATATCAAATTTAAATATATTCACGTAAATGTAATCTTATTATATTTTTTGTTAAAGTGTAAAATATTAAAATATACGATCAATATTTTATGGAATTAATAATTTTGGAAACAATGAGGTGTTCACTCTGTTCGTTGATTTGGATAATCTCAAAGATGCTTATTGCTGGGCTAAAGAATACGACCCAAATATCAAACATTTTAGGTGCAAGAATTTCCAATAAATTACTATTAATTAAAAACTAACTTAAATACAGCCAATTGAAATGTTTCCTTAAACTGGGTACGTGGTGAGCATCTTATTTTTGATACGCAGAGAAATAGGAACAGCAGGTGATATCTGATGAGTGATGCCGATAATAATCAGAAGGAAAAAGATAAAACTGTCATCAATGAATTTGAGGACATGGCTAAAGAGCTTGCTTTTCAAAAAGAAGAAAAAGCAGACAGGGCCTCGAAGTTTGCAGTGGCAAACAAAGAACTTGTTTTCCAGAGCGAAGAAAAAGAAAAACGTGCTGCTGAATTGGTTATTGCAAACAAAGAACTTGTTTTTCAAAACCATGAGAAAGCAGAAAGAGCTGCTGAATTGGTTATTGCAAACGAAGAACTTGTATTCCAGAACGAGGAAAAAGAAAAACGTGCCAGTGAATTAGTTATTGCAAACAAAGAACTTGTTTTTCAAAACCAGGAGAAAGCAGAAAGAGCCGCGGAGTTAGTTATTGCAAACAAAGAACTGGTATTCCAGAACGAGGAAAAAGAAAAACGTGCTGCTGAATTGGTTATTGCAAACAAAGAACTGGTTTTTCAAAACCAGGAGAAAGCAGAAAGAGCTGCAGAGTTGATTCTTGCCAATAAAGAACTTGAAATTCAAAACGAAGAAATTTTATTTGTTAGCCGCCATGATTTCTTGACCGGACTTTATAATAGAATTTATTTTGAAGAGGAAAAAAAACGTTTTGAAACATTAAAAGAATTCCCTGTTTCAATTATTATGGGAGATGTTAATGGTCTGAAATTAATAAATGACGGGTTTGGTCATGCCAAAGGAGATGAAGTTCTTTCTCATACAGCAATGATTTTAAAGAGTTGTTCCAGAAAAAATGACATAGTTGCAAGAATTGGCGGAGATGAATTTGGAATTATTCTTCCTAAGACAGGCAGTGAAGAAGTTCAATCTATATGCGACCTTATAAATGAAACGTGTAAAAATTATGGTTTTATAGGTCATATTATTTATCCCAGCATTAGTATTGGACACGCAACCAGAAACAATGAAGCCGAAACTATGAATTTTATATTAATGTCCGCTGAGGAATCAATGTACAAACAAAAACTGTTAGAGAGTCAAAGCGCTCACAGCTCATTAATAAGATCTATAAAAGCAATGATGTTTGAAAAAAGTCAGGAAACTGAAGAACATGCGGAAAGAATGGTCAAACAATCAAGGTCTATCGGGCTGGCAATGCTTCTTACTGATGACCAGCTAAATGAATTAGAACTTTTATCGACTTTGCATGACATTGGTAAGATGGGTATCGCAGCACATATTTTATCAAAGCCCGGCAAACTGACTTCAGATGAATGGGTCGAAATGAGAAAACATCCGGAAGCCGGTTTTAGGATCGCACAAGCTACCTCTGATTTGATACCGATCGCCAATTATATCCTTTGCCATCATGAAAGATGGGACGGCAAAGGATATCCCCAGGGCCTAAAAGGTCATGATATCCCTCTCTTATCCCGAATAA
>JALOBM010000024.1:11663-15782 GCA_023228285.1 Candidatus Cloacimonadota bacterium
TAAAGAAATCATAGTAAATTCGGGCACACAATTTGATCCTGAGATAGCTCAACTGTTCCTTAAAATATTATCTGAAGAAGTCTAATTTATTTGATATATTAATATTTTAAAATGATTTTTGCAGAGTACCAACGGGCTGCACCTGTTGAGCAACCGGCAAACTCGTTATATTTGTCGCCCGAGACCATATATAAGATATTACCCAAAATGAAGAAATGATACAGGACATTAAAGGCGGCATGGCAGATTTGCCATGCCGCCGATTTGCTGATGCTACCACCTTGCCCTTTGAAAAAGAATTTTTTGATGCGGTAGTCAGCACCGATTCCTATAATTTGGGGGAGACGTGACCCGGAGGTATTCCCTGTTTGTGCGAGGCCGTTATGTTGTCAGCGCAGGGTGAATTTTACCCACTCACCGGTTGGGATTTAGCCCTACCCCACTATCTCTCCGCCGGGGGAAATGGCCAATACTATAACAAGCTTTTAATTACCTGCTTTACAATTTGTCTTTTTGCGTTATTCTTAACCGGAGATTGTTTTATATAAAACAATCTCCGGACTGTATATCATAGGATAGAAAGGAACTGCAGTATGAAAAAAAAAGGGATTGGATTAGAGCTTCGGACGCTGAATAATTTGATCCGGCGTTATTTTGATTTTTCTTCCCATAAAAATGAAATTGATATGATAACCGGCAATAATGGATGGATTATCGGATATCTTGGTAAAAATGCAGATGCAGGTAAAGATGTCTATCAAAAAGATATTGAGGATCATTTTTATATTACCCGATCAACAGTATCAAATGTACTCAGTCTAATGGAACGAAAAGGACTGATTGAACGTAAAGCTGTTGAACAGGATGCACGTTTAAAAAAAATTGTTCTCACAAATAAAGCGGAGAAGATTGAAAACCTTATGAAGGATGATTTGGAAATGATGGAGCAAACCCTGACAACTGGCTTTACAGATGAAGAATTAAGTACCTTGTACATGTACATACAACGAATGAAAGATAATATATCAAGTAAATAAGCCATTCTATTGTAATATTCAGAAAACATGCCAAGGAAAAGGAGATTGTTTATGTTAAAAAAACTTCTATCCAGTATTCGGCAGTATAAAAAAGATTCTATTTTGACACCGGTATATGTAGCATTTGAATCAATTTTGGAAGTTGTGATTCCCACCTTAATGGCATATCTGATTGACTATGGTATCAACAAAAAGGACATGTCATATATATTTGAAATTGGCCTGATTTTGGTCATTTGCTCGGCGGTATCTTTAATTTCAGGCAGCCTTGCCGGTAACAGTGCAGCGATAGCGTCTGCGGGCTTTGCGAAGAACTTGCGCCGGGACATGTATTATAATGTTCAAAACTTATCGTTTTCAAATATTGATAAATTTTCTACCGCCAGCATTGTTACCCGCCTGACAACTGATGTAACAAATGTGCAAAACGCTTACATGATGATAATCCGAACTGCAATACGCAGCCCTCTTATAATGATTTTCGCCCTGATTATGGCATTCCGTGTTGATGCTGATATCTCCGTAATTTTCCTTATTATCATTCCTGTACTCGGACTCGGCCTATGGTTTATTGCTTCCAATGTCCATCCGATATTCACAAAAGTTTTCAAAACATATGACAAGCTAAACCGCGTCGCACAGGAGAACCTGCGTGGAATAAGGGTAGTAAAATCCTTTACCAGAGAAAATTATGAAGAAAAAAAGTTCGGTAACATTTCACAGCGTATTTTTGAAGAATTTTCAAAAGCCGAAAAAATATTGGCGTTCAACATGCCTCTCATGCAATTTTGCGTGTATGCCGCGATGATAACAATTTCATGGTTCAGCGCAAAGGCTATCATTGCCAGCAATAACAATCCGGCTATTGGTCTTTCTACCGGTGATCTTGCAAGTCTGATTACATATACCATGCAGATTTTGATGAGTTTAATGATGCTGTCCATGGTATTTGTCATGATAATAATTTCCCGTGCTTCTGCAGAACGGATTGTAGAAATTTTAAGCGAGGAGAGCGACCTTAAAAACTGTGAAAATCCTGTATATGACGTAAAAAGCGGTTCCATTACGTTTGAAAATGTCACATTTTCATATGCAAGAAAAGCAGATAAACCGGTTCTTGAAAATATTAATATTTCCATTGCTTCAGGTGAAACGATAGGAATCCTTGGCGGTACCGGCTCTTCAAAATCCAGTTTGGTTCAGCTGATTCCGCGCCTTTATGATGTTTTAGATGGAAAAGTGACTGTCGGTGGTGTTGACGTCCGTAATTATGACATCGAAACTCTGCGGAACCAGGTTGCAATGGTGCTGCAAAAGAACGTTTTGTTTTCCGGCACTATCAAAGAAAATCTTCGGTGGGGCAATGAAAACGCTACCGATGAAGATTTAGTAAGAGTATGCAAACTGGCGCAGGCCGATGATTTCATACAAACGATTCCTGATAAGTATGATACATATATCGAACAGGGCGGAACAAACGTATCAGGGGGGCAAAAGCAGAGACTTTGTATTGCCAGGGCACTTCTGAAAGATCCGAAAATACTGATCCTTGACGATTCCACCAGCGCGGTTGATACCAAAACCGATTCACTGATCAGGTGTGCGCTTAGAGTGGAAATCCCAGATACAACCAAGATTATTATTGCGCAGCGCGTAGCCTCTGTCCGGGATGCCGATAAAATCATCGTGCTTGATGATGGCAAAATCAATGCAATTGGAATACATGATGAGCTGCTCGAAACATGCACGATCTATAAAGAAGTATACGAATCTCAAAATAAAGGAGGTTCAATTAATGAATAAAGCAAGAACAGCATCGGCCGGCGACAATCGAAGCCTGACGGACAAGTTTAATTTTAAGCGTTTCAAGCCAGGCACAATCAAGAGATTGCTCTCTTATATGATGAAATATAAGCTCAAAATCGTTCTGGTCGTTATTTGCATTATTCTGAGCGCTTTGGCAAACGCGGCATCGGGACTGTTCCTGCGGTCGCTGATCGATAAATACATCATGCCTTTGCTGGGTGAAACTCATCCTGATTTTTCAGAATTGCTCAGGGCTATTCTTTTCATGATCTGCATTTACTCGGTCGGTGTACTTGCCACGTTGTTCTATAACAGAATGATGGTCACAGTTTCGCAGGGCACGCTTAAAGATATACGCAATGAAATGTTCGCCCATATGCAGACCCTGCCCATAAAATATTTTGACACCCATTCTCATGGTGATGTCATGAGTTATTATACAAACGATGCCGATACGCTTCGCCAAATGATGTCTCAGAGTTTGCCACAGATATTTTCTTCGCTTGTTACGGTTGTAGCCGTATTTATTTCCATGTTGTATCTCAGCATAGGTCTGGCAGTCTTTGTTTTGCTATTTACATTTGCCTTGTTGAAAACAATCAAATTCCTGATTGGAAAAAGCAGCATTCACTTCATGAAACAACAGGAATCACTCGGAAATGTAAATGGGTATATTGAAGAGATGGTCAGCGGTCAAAAAATCGTCAAGGTTTTCTGCCATGAGGAAAAAGCGAAGGAAATCTTTGACCAAAAAAACGATGAACTTTGCTATAGCGCCACCCAGGCAAACAAATACGGCAATATCACAATGCCGGTTATAAGCAATATGGGGTATCTGCTGTATGTACTTTTGGCGGTTGTCGGTGGAGTGGCGGGCATAGCCGGCATAAAAAACATCAGTCTTACGGGTGTCAACGTTTTGACAATCGGCACGATTGTATCTTTTCTTACTTTGTCCCGCAGCTTTATCATGCCGCTTGGACAGGTCTCTATGCAGTTTAATATGGTCATTATGGCCCTTGCCGGCGCATCACGAATTTTTGATTTTCTGGATGAAGAGAGTGAAAAAGACGAAGGTTATGTCACTCTTGTCAATGCCAAAGAGGCAAACGGCGAAATCAGAGAATGTGCGGAGCGTACTAACATTTGGGCCTGGAAAAACCCTCTCGGCGACGGCTTGTTTACCTATACAAAAAATGAAGGAAAAATTGTTTTTGACGATGTTGATTTTGGATATGAGAAAGATAAAATTATTCTTCATAATATCGCTTTGTAT